>CAYYQD010000055.1:0-11220 GCA_964473735.1 uncultured bacterium | reverse complement strand
AAAATTTTCATCCTACCTATCTGATAATCTTTGTATAAGAGTTCCTAACAGAGTTACTTTTTAACCCACATACATAGAACGGAAGCGGCCTTTAGAATATTGTTCCATGGTGAAGGTACAAATCCTTAACGAGACGAGGACTTACGATCTCCTCTCCAGCGAGGACGTTATGGCCATCGCGAAAGAGAAGGGATTCTCACACTTTGAGGTGTTGAAGCGTGAAGGGGAGGAGTGGGTTCCCATATCCCTCTCCAACCTTCCCATATCCGAGGGGGAGGTCCGTATCCAGCCCCATGACGAATCAGGATCCGAACACATCATGTATGACTTATTCCATTTCCTCGTCCAGCTTAGTAAAAACGGACCTGACTCTTCTCCCCGTACCCGACTCCGATGGCAGGTAGTGGAGGACCCGGAGTGGCTCACCGAGGACGACCCCGAGACCGAAAACGACGGCGAAGATGCCACCTAAGGCCACATTCAAATTCCCCTAAGCCCGTTGGAGACAGTGACCCACGCCATTATCAGACCCACAACAGAGAGAAGGAGGAACCATATCCAGAAGATCCAGGGACTAATGAGATACCCTAAGAGAGCGAGCGCTACGTTTATCACAAGTCCCCGCCACACACCTACAAAAGCGAGCACGGTGATAAACCCCACAAACGCCGGTACCGTAAATATAAGGAGCAGGAACAACCATTCAAGGCCTGACACGGCCAAATCTTAAGGTCGTTCAACGACCTAACATCACTAAGGAACATCTTGGTTTGGGTATCTCCCACGCTGGAAGATATTTCAGACCTTATAGAAGAAGGTCATTGCAAGTCTCCCGAAATGGAGACGGAGGTGTTGATTGAGAAGATGGAAGAGCTGGAGGACCGGCAGAAAGAGGCGTTGCGGGAAGAGTTCTGTTGGTATCACAAGGTCTATCCCGACCACGAGAAGCACTGGTCATGGTGGATGTTGGAGGAGGATTAACGGCACACCTTAGAGGGTCTCTGCTCCATGCAAAAAGGTTTTTCGGGCCGTCCTTAGAATGCCCACCATGAAGGAGAGGGTAAGGTTCAACTTCAGGAGACTGTACGCCTCGTATCCGAGGTCGGTCGTGGTGGCCACGTCCTACGACGGCGATAGGAAGACGGCCTTGAGCCTGGTTTGGCATACCCCACTATCCTTCACCCCGCCCATATACGCCATATCGGTGTCTCCCCGGAGATTCAGCCACGACGTTATCCTGCGGGCCTTAACCTTCGCCGTACATTTCTTCCCGTACGACAGGGCTCCGATTGTAGAGAAAATCGGGACGGTCAGCGGCAGAGAAGTAGATAAGTTCTCCGATTTCCCCTTAAATCACTTCATGTCTCCCCTACAGAACCCGATAATTGAGGGGGCATACCTCGTCCTTGACTGCGAGTACCTTGACCACCTGCTCGTTGGGGACCATACCCTGATATGGGGGGAGGTAAAGCGGATATACTACGACCCCCACTACGTTGAACCGTCGGAGGATGGGGGCATGGACCTGAAGTTAATGGAGCCCGTTCTCTACCTCGGAAGAGGGAAGTATGCTACGGTAAACCCGTCTTCGGTTAAAAAGTTGAGGGAGTAGCCCCCTTATCGCAGTTCGCTTTTATAATTGCCGGCGTTATGGCGCTCACGTACTCAAAGTGCGGCCTCCCCGCCATGACCGTAGAGGTCAAAGGTCTGGGGGTGAAATGTTCGGAGTGCAAGCGGGAAGAGGCTGTAGTGGAGTTAAAGTACGCTCGGAAGAAACTCTGTCCAAAGTGCTTTACGGACTTCTTCGTTCGCCGTGTGAAGAGAACGGTTGAGAAGTACAGGATGTTCCGCCCCGAGGATAGGGTGGCCGTGGCCCTCTCCGGCGGTAAAGATAGCGTCGCCCTCTTAGACGCCCTGAAGAGGGCCTTTCCCGAGCAGGATATAGTGGCCTTTTACATTGACTTAGGCATACACCATTACTCCTCCCACCTGCGGGAGAAGGTGAAGGCCCTCACGGAAAGGTTAAACGTGCCCCTGTACATCTACGACCTCAAAGAGCGCGAAGGGTACGTCATAGACGACTTCCTGACCACCAGATTCCGGAACAAGATGTGCTCCGTGTGCGGCATAGTGAAACGGGCCGTATTCACCCAGATGGCCAGAGAGGTCGGAGCCACCGTCATGGCCACGGGACACAACCTTGACGATACCGTAGGCACCATGCTCTCCGCCTTCTTCTCCGGCGACTTTGAGTCCATAAGCCGTCTCAAGCCCGTTCTCAAGCCCCTCGTACCGGGGCAACCCAAAAAGGTCAAACCCCTATTCAACACCCCGGAGATGGAGGACCTGTACTACGTCGTAATAAACGACCTCCCCGTTCAGGAGTGCCACTGCCCCCATTCCTTCGGCGCCTCCGTAAGCAGGTACAAGCGCATGCTGGATCAGATGGAGAGGGAGAACCCCAACGTCAAGTTCCAGCTCCTATCCGTTTTCCTGAAAAAACTCGTACCGATGTACGAGAAAGTGAAGGAGATTGAGGAGAGAAAGACGGACGTGATCCTTGAAGTAAAACCCTGTAAGGTGTGTGGGCTGCCCACCTCCTCGCCCGACGGTGTGTGTTCTCGGTGTCGTCGTGTCGCCATGCTGAAGGAGAGGGGAGGGCAGAGGATAGAGATACCCGCGGAGGAGGTCATGGGGATGCTCGCGAACGGAGAGAAGGTGGTGTTGATAGACGTGCGCTCCCCTTCGGCTTACGCTAAAGAGCACCTACCCGGAGCCATAAACGTTCCCAAAGAGGAGTTTGAACTGAACCAGAGAAAGACCGTTCGGAGGCTCCGCAGAAAGTACGGGAAGCGCACAGTCTTCGTGACCTACTGCTACGCCGGGAGGGAGAGCTATCCGGTGGCCGTTGCCCTGAGGAGGGCCGGATTGAGAGGGTACAGCCTCTTAGGAGGTATAGAGGAATGGAAAAGGAAAGGTGGGGAGACCGAGGATAAGACCGTATCCGAAAAAATGGCTAACACGGGCGACCTTGCTTAAATAACGAAATTATACAGCAACAGCACATACCGTGTTCTGGATATGGGTTTAATATTGGAAACGATTGGTTATTATCAACAGTGCATTGCGATAAAAGTTCAACTTTAAAGCGTGAATAATCATTAAAACGACCCTCCACGATGGCCTATTCATCGGTGCCGCTTGACATCGCACGCTTTCCCCTATAGAATACTCCCTCTATGCCTGAGAACGGGAGGAGCAGGGGCTCCAAAGAGTTCGTGGGAAAACAAACCAAAGAAGGAGGTAGAGTATGGCAAAGAAGGACTACATGACGAAGGAAGAGCTGGTATCGTACGTTGCACAGAAGGCCGGCCTCAAGAAGGCCGACGCCTATAAGGCGGTGAACGCCTTTATAGACGCCGTGAAGGACGCCCTCGGAAAGGGTAGGGGAGTCCGTCTCGTCGGTTTCGGATCCTTCTACGTGCGCTACAGGGGCCCTCGTAAGAGCAGGAACCCCAGGACGGGGGAGCCCCTCACCATACCCGCTACGTACGTTCCCGTCTTCAAGCCCAGTCAGGCTCTGAAGAAGCTCGTTGCTAATCTTAAGAAGTAAGCTTCTGATCGCCCTGCCCCTGCTCCTCCCCGCGTGCAAGTATTTTAGTTTGGTGGAGCCCGAGCCGCCGGAAACCGGACAGCAGGAGGTCTTCCCGGATACGCCGGATAAGGTACTGGATAACATGGAAAACGCTCTGGATACCTACTATAACGCTCTGGTATATTCCAACTGCCTGTCCCACGACTTCACCTTCTACCCCGATGAGGGCTTACCTTCCCCGTCAAACCAGCCGTGGGACAAAAGCACGGAGGAGAATATAATCTCCAACCTCCTACTCAACCTTGACTACGGAACGTCCCAACCTTCAAACGTATCCTTTGTGGTCCTGAACAGGGTAGACCTGCCCGATAGCGCCTACATGAGGATAAGGTACCAGATGTCCTACGTCTTCAGGAGCGTTGGCAACGTCGTGGCCGAAGGGGAGGCCGAGGTATTCATGAGGAAGAGGGTAGATGGGAGGTGGGTTATCGTGACGTGGAAGGACAGGGGGGACACCGCCACCACGTGGGGTGAGGTCAAGTTGATGTTCAAATGAGGATACCACCGGAGATAATAAACGAGTTTGAGTTGAAGGTCAGGGGAGTCGTAGACGGTGTGATGGTGGGGAAATTCCGCAGCAGGTCCTTTGGAGGGTCGCCGGAGTTCGCCGAATACAGGCCCTACAACCCGGGGGACGACGTACGAAGGATAGACTGGAGGGTTTTCGCCCGTAGTCGCAGGCTGTTCCTCAAAGTCTTCTTCCACGAGTCGGAGATCCCCCTCGTTCTACTGTACGACGACACCGGCTCTATGGCATACCAAGGTAAAGGGAGGATGGCAGCCCTGTTCGCCGGGGCCCTCTCTTACATGGCGTACAGGGGAAACAACGCCCTGTCCCTCATAACCCTGTCGGGGGACCACGTACCCTTCGGTAGGGGGTACAGTCAGGTCCTGCGCGTCTATTCGCGGTGTCGGGGGGAGCCTTCCGGAAGGGTGGATTTCCGTGAAGGGGTACTCCGCGTGCTGGCGTCCAGCAGGAAGAGGGTGCTCGTGGCGATCCTATCCGACTTCGCCTTTCCTCTGGACGTCCTCACGTCCGGAATAAACCTCCTGAGCCGGCACCACGAGGTGGTGGCCATACACGTAGTGGCCCCGGGTGAATGGAACTTCACAGACGACGGCAAGGTGCTGGTGGATATGGAGACGGGGAAGAGACTGAGCGTTCCGCCGCACTCCAGAGACGTACAGAGGGCGAAGGTTAGGGCCTGGGTCTCGGGCGTCAAGAGAGCCGTGATACGGGCGGGGGGTAGATACTCCCTGGTGTTCTCGGACGAGCCGTTTCCCGGGGCCCTGCGGAGAGTGGTCGGGGACCTCTTCGTCGTGTAAGCCTACCCGTTTATAATAGGAGCCTTGAAAGGAGGGAAGATGAAAGCGCAGTACGTGCCGATGGTGATAGAGCACGAGGGGAGGATGGAGAGGGCCTACGACATATACTCCCGTCTCCTCAAGGATCGGATAATATTCCTCACCTCCCCCATAGACGACCACGTCGCCGGGTTGGTCATAGCCCAGATGCTCTACCTTGAAACGCAGGATCCGGAGAAGGACATATACCTGTACATAAACTCCCCCGGGGGGCAGGTAACGGCCGGCCTCGCCATATACGACACCATGCAGTACATAAAGCCCCCGGTGGTTACGGTTGGACTCGGCATGGCGGCCTCCATGGCCGCCGTCCTGCTGGCGGCGGGTCATCCGGGCAAGAGGCTCATACTACCTCACTCCCGCGTGATGATCCATCAGCCGTGGGGAGGGGTACAGGGGCAAGCCACGGACATAGAGATAGAGGCAAGGGAGGTCTCCCGCCTTAAAAAGATGTTGAACGAGATACTGGCACGGCACACGGGTCAACCCCTGAAGAAGATAGAACGCGACACGGACAGGAACTTCTACATGTCGGCCGAAGAGGCCGTGAGGTACGGCATAGTGGATAGGATAGTGGAGCCCCGGAAGCATGGAGCGAACAAAGAAGAGGCTTAACGTACGCTGCTCCTTCTGCGGTCAGAGGGTAGAGCCGGGCAGGTTCTTTACGGGGAACGGAGCGGTTATATGTTATGACTGCGTACGCACCGCCTTCTACACCATAGAGGGGGACCTCTTAGCCGAGGAGGAGGAGCCCATACCGGACCTCCCCACCCCCTCCGAGATAAAGGCCTACCTTGACAGGTACGTGGTGGGACAGGAGGAGGCCAAGAAGGTCATATCGGTGGCCGTGTATAACCATTACAGGCGGATATACAACCGGAACAAGCTCGGGGGAGTGGAGTTTGAAAAGTCCAACATACTCCTGATAGGGCCTTCGGGGACGGGAAAGACCCTGATAGCTAAGACTCTGGCCAAGCTCCTCTACGTGCCCTTCGCCATATACGACGCCACGCCCCTGACGGAGGCCGGATACGTGGGGGAGGACGTTGAGAACATACTGCTGCGACTGATACAGGCCGCCGACTACGACGTTGAGAGGGCCCAGAGGGGGATAATATTCCTTGACGAGGTGGATAAGCTGGCCCGTAAGGGCGACAGCCCCTCCATCACCCGGGACGTCTCCGGCGAGGGAGTACAGCAGGCCTTACTGAAGATAATAGAGGGAACCGTGGCCAACGTCCCGCCGGCGGGGGGGAGGAAACACCCGGAGCAGGCCTACATACAGATAGACACTACGGACATCCTCTTCATCTTCGGAGGGGCCTTTGAGGGACTTGAGGACGTAATAAGGCAGAGGATAGGGAAGAGGGCCGTGGGTTTCAAGGTTAATAGGGAGGAGGACCGAACTCCGGAGGAGGAGAGGTACAACATCCTGAAGAACGTTATACCGGAGGACCTCATAAAGTACGGGATGATACCCGAGTTCGTGGGGAGGGTCCCCATCGTGGTCCCCCTTCACCCTCTAACCGAGGAGGACATGGTCAAGATCCTGACGGAGACCTACAACGCTCCGGTGAAGCAGTTCAAAAAGCTCTTTGAGCTGGAGGGGGTGGATTTGGAGTTTGAGGAGGAGGCCTACCGCGCGATAGCCCGAAGGGCGATGAAGATGGGCACGGGAGCCAGAGGGCTCCGCGGGGTACTTGAGAACCTCCTCATGGACGTGATGTTTCACCTCCCCAACATGGCCCGTGATATTGAGAAGGTCTATGTGGATAAGCACCTCAGGGTGATAACCGTCCCCCGCCGCCGCAGGAAGAGGGCGGTCTAATACGTACCGTAGGCTACACCCAAATAAAGTCCGGCGTGACCGCTTACTATGTAGGGGAAACCTGACACCATTCCGGCGATGGACAGTCCCCCCACGTGGAGGATGTATCCCAAGCCGAGCCCTAAGAAAGGGGTACCCCCAAGTCTAATCACCACGGTGGAGTGCTCCTTCCTGCCAAGGCCTATAAGGAAGTCGGCGTAAGCGTTCGGGAATTTAGTATGAACGGACGGATTTCCGTTCTGCTTGAAGGTGAAGGAGTACCCTACGGAGACTTTCGCTGCCAACCGCATGGATTCAAGGTAGGGGGATACCTTCAGGTACGGATAGACATCCGCCGAGTAGTAGTCCCCCTTCCATTCCGTGCCAGTTGAGTACCCACGCACCAATCCGCTCTGAAGCCCGAAGGACAACCACCCGTTAGGGGAGTACCCCAGACGACCATCAAACCTGCCGTTCAGGATAACCCCGGCGGCGGCCGCATCGGGACTGGCGAAGAACCACCCGGTGGACTGAGCGGCCAATCCCATTTCTCCGGAGGGTCCCGGAAGAGTAGTGGCCCTCTCGTACTCCATGGGTACGGAGGTGCAACCCGCCATCAGAAAGAACAGAAATACGAATTTCCTATACACCTTAAAATTTTACAGACGAAAATCCCTTAAGAGGCTACTCCGGAAGCTCGTCCCTTACGTCCTCGTGGGACTTGTACTCCTCGTCCTGAAGGACGGAGGTTATAAAGTCGTCTATCTCCCTCTTCGTAAGGAAAACCCCGGCCAACAGCCTGCCGGTGTATCGGTTGTTCTTTATCTCCCAGAACATGTAGAACTCTGGAAATCTCTCCTTCAGATGCCTGTAGGCCACGCCGTACTTACTGGGTTTCCTGTAGTTCTGCTCAATGAAGAAGTGACCCTCCTCCACCTCTATAAGGTTGAGGACCGCTCCGGTTTTGGTCTCAACTAACTTCCACTTCAGGGGACGCTCTTTGAGGACCTTCATAGACGGTTATTGTACGCCCGTCGTGTTATAAAATCCGGCGTTGTACCATCAGAACGGTGCAGGTATCACTCTGGGTATGAATTCTGGAGAAGTGGTACCGGTACCACCACGCTATTTCCCCGATAACGACAACCCCGGGGATGAAGGTATTTCCACTTTTGGCCACAGGCCCGTCCCGGTACGGCAGTACCTAATACCCGGTAATAAGGTACGTGAAAAGAAGGTCGGTTCAACAGCGCGTGTTTAACCTCTCTCCGGGACGTTTTAAGGCGTGGGTAGAATATCGTCGGATATGGGACCGTTGCCCCTGAAAACCGGGTGCGTCCCCAACGAGTTCGTGTCCGTATAGCCCACCATCGCGGTGTTCCCCCCCGCCCTAATGGGCGGGGGTTTTTTGATAGGTAAAGTGCCTTCCCTCGCCGCTTGTACGTAAGACCGATAGGATCTGGTACCACTTTGGGTATGAAATCCGCATAAGTGATACCGGCTTTACCGACGGTCGGGCAGCCCTTTCTTCGTTCCCGTCTCACCGGGAAGGCTTTTGTTGTTGCGGTGCGTTGGATTATACCTCCCTGGAAGGTTTGCCTCATCATACCGTAGAATAGGAGCGTGATATTCCTCCTTTCTACTCTGGGTTCTTCTCCGGCGTGGGAGTCCCAGATCGGAAGATACTCTACGGGCCTCGCCGTTGCGGACGTGGATGGGGACGGGTACCCGGACGTCGTAGTGTCCAACGGGAACGACATGGACACCCAGCGGGTGGAGGTGTACTCCGGGGGTCTTCCCCTCCCCTCAAACGTACCCTCATGGTTCTCTTCTGTACTTCAGTACCACGGGCACTTGGCGCTGGGGGACGTGGACGGGGATGGGGACCTGGACATAGCCGTGGCCGGTTACAGCGGGTACAGTACCGGCTGGGGGAAACAGGTCAACACCCTGTACGTCAATACGGGAAGTAGTTTCACCACCTCTCCGGTATGGGTATCGGACAGCGGCAGGTGTTTCGGTGTGGCCTCGGGGGACGTGAACGGGGACGGTCTCGCCGACTTCCTCTTCTCCTGTGGCAACGACTACTCCTCCGACTCCCAACCCGCCCAACTCTACGTATCCGACGGTACCACCTTAATCGGTCCGGTCTGGCAAACGCCGGACTCCATATACTCCTTAGGGGCAGAATTCCTTGACGTAGATAACGACGGGGACCTTGACCTCTTTCTGGGCCTCTCACCCGGTAGGAGCAGGCTCTACCTGAACCACGGTGGGGTTTTGGACACCGTTCCGGTCTGGGAGAGCGCCCGCTCCGGTTTCGCCAACCGGATAGCCATCGGGGACGTGAACGGGGACGGGTGGCCGGACGTAGTGGTCGCCCACACCTTTCAGGGGACACCTGACAGCAGCCGGGTTGAACTTTACCTGAACGTGGGAGGTACTCTGGACACCCTTCCCGTCTGGATGTCTTACGATCCGGGTCAGTACCACTCCGCCGTCGCCCTGGGGGACGTGGACGGGGACGGGGACTATGACTTGGCCGTCGGTGGGTGGTGGGACCCTCTGGTGGTGTTTGAGAACGTAGGTGGCACCTTCTCCTCCTATCCGGTGTGGTACTGGCAACCTTCCCGTCCTTCCGACCTCGTTACCGAGAACATCGTATTCACGGATATAGACCTGTCCTCTACCGTCGTGGTTGCGGATACCTTCCTCCTATCTCCCCCGGCCCACGTGGTGCGCCTCTCCCACGTACCCGTCATTTCCGTCTCCTCCGTACTCCTGAACGGCAGGCCCGTACCCTATACCTTCTCATCGGCGAGCGGCTACCTGTCCGTACCCGTAGATTCGTTATCACCGTCCTCAACCCTCGTTGTATCCTACACTACCACGACCCTCCCCGACTTAGTGGTCAGCAACTGGGAGAGGACCCGGGGGAACTTCATCTTCCTGAACGCGGAGAATACGGCGGTACCTTTAATCTATAATCCACCCCTTCGTCCGGGCATATACGACGTGTCCGGTAGGAGGGTCCGGAAGATAGGACGTGGGGTGTACTTCGTACTTGACAAAAGGGGGGTAAGGAAGGTCATCAAGAGGTAGGGGAGCACTCCGCACCGTTCCCCAGTATAATGCCCGCTTATGCCCAAGGTAGGAGTAAGGAAGCAGGAAGGAGAAACCTTTGAGTCAATGATGAGGCGGTTTAAGAAGCTCGTCGGCAGGGAGGGTATACTGAACGATTACCGCCGTCATCTCGTCTACGAGAAACCCTCCGAGATTCGTAAGAAGAGGGAGGCGATGAAGTGGAGGAAGATCCGGAGGAAACTCCTAAAGATGATGGAGGAAGACTGACCTCCCGGATGCCCGTTATAGAGGTTGAGGACCTGCGCAAGGTCTATAGGGTCCCCGTAAAGGAGGAGGGTTTTTTATCTTTCGTAAGGCACCTCCTTAGTAGAAAGTACAGGGATATAGAGGCCGTAAAGGGCGTAAGCTTTAAGGTCAGTAAGGGTGAGGTGGTAGGTTTTTTAGGTCCCAACGGCGCCGGGAAGACCACGACCCTGAAGATGTTAGTGGGCCTCATAAAGCCCACGTCGGGTAGGGTAAGGGTGCTCGGGTACGACCCCTTTGAGCGAAAGAAGGACTTCCTAAAACGAATAACCTTAGTGATGGGTCAGAAACAACAGCTGATATGGGACCTGCCTCCCATAGACTCACTGCGTATAAACGCCGCCGTTTACGAGATACCCGAGGATGTCTTCAAGAGGAGGCTGGCCTTACTCTCGGATATGCTCTCCATAGGCAACCAGCTGTATCAACCCGTCAGGAAACTTTCATTAGGGGAGAGGATGAAGGCCGAGATCCTCGCCGCCCTGATCCACTCTCCGGAGATACTTTTCCTTGACGAACCCACACTCGGTCTGGACGTAAGCGCCCAGATCTCCATAAGGGACTTCCTGCGTAGGTACAACTCGGAGTTTGGAGCGACCATAATCCTGACCAGCCATTACATGGGGGACGTTGAGGCCCTCTGCGACAGGGTGATCGTTATCCATAAGGGACGGATGATATTTGACGGGGATCTGTACGACCTGGGCGAGAGGGTTATGCCGTTCAAGGAGATATACGTAGAGTTCAAAGGGCGGATTCCGCTTGAGGAGCTGAGCAGGATAGGGGAGGTCAGAGAGATAGAGGGACAGGAGGTGAAAATTCTGGTTAAAAGAGAGGAGGCTTTTGAAAAGGTAAGGTTGATAATGGACAGGTACGATGTTGATGACCTCTCCGTAACGGATCCACCTCTGGACGAGGTTCTGGCCAAGGTCTTTGAGGAGCGGTAGATCATCAACCTCCCATCTCTACCTTAAAATAGAGCCGTGCCGCTTATCACAGTACCCAA
>CAYYQD010000054.1:0-11244 GCA_964473735.1 uncultured bacterium | reverse complement strand
ACGTAGCGGAGCATGTGCAGGACGGCAGCCCCCTTGTTGTAGGTGTAGACGGAGAGGATGTCCCCTATGTCCGGACCGGGGTTATACACGGGCTTTCCGGGGTTGGAGGCGTAGGTGAAGAACTGACGCTCAACGGTGTGGGTGTAGTAGGAGCGGTATCCGGCCTCCCCTCCGGTGTGCTCCGCCCAGAGCATCTCGCAGTAGGTGGCGAAACCTTCCCCGAGCCACACGTCCTTAAAGGTCCCGTACCCCACGGCATCCCCCCACCACTGATGGCAGAGCTCGTGGGCCTGAACGTATCGGTCAAAGTAAGACGAAAAGAACGGAGTGGTCTGATGCTCCATGCCGCCGGAGAAGTAAGCCATGACGACGCTCTGTTCGTACTTCTCGTCAGCGAAGGGATAGGGGCCGAAGCGGTCGGAGAACACTGTAAGCATGGCGGTGAGGCTGTCCCCCCACCCGTACCCAGTGTCCGCGGGAGGGACCCACGAGAGGACGGGGACGGTTAGGGTGTCGTACGTCCATACCCATCGGTTGGCGGCCAGCACCCTGCCGGCCGTGGCTATCAGGTAGGTGGCTATGGAATGGGTGTGGGAGTAGTGCCAGACCTTCGTACTCCCCGTTGATACCGTATCTAAGAGTACCCCGTTGGCCAGAACGGTTAGCGTGGGCTCGGCCTCAACGTAAAACTCCACCCCTTCGTCCGCCTTCTCGTAGGGTCTGTCGTAGGACGGGACCCAGCACCTGAATCCGTCGGGGTAGGAGAGGGTGAAGAACCCGTCGCTCCGGAAGTAGAAGCCCCGGGTAAAGGAGGGGCATCCCGTGGAGTCGGGGCTCCCGTGGTAGAATACCGTTATACTGACGCTATCCCCACCCGGGAGTGGGGAGGGAAGGAGGACGGTCAGGGTGCCCGTGTCCCGGTGGAAGGTCGCCGGGGAGGTCCCCACCCTCACGCTATCAACGGTGTAGCCGTAGAAGTCAAGGGAGATGCTGTCAAGGGGCCACCGTGCCACGCCTAAAATAGTGGCCGAGGCGTACGGAAAGGTCCTGCCCGATACGGCGAAGCGGAGGACGTACCGCCGGACGTCCAGCGGTAAAGTGGTCGTGTCTTCCCACGCGATTAGAGGAGTGTGGCGGGGCTTCCACCCCTCCTTCCACAGGTCCGAGGTGAAGAAGTGTGCTACGACCGAAGGGAGCATTACGGTGGATTTTACGGTCGCATCCGATGAGATAGGCACCCTTGATTTTCTATTGCATCATAGTGTAGAATATTCACTTGAGACTTTTGGGCGGTTTAAACGGTTATCCCTATGAAAAAGAGCATTGCGATGCAGGTGGCATTGGCAGTATGGTTCGCGTGGGTGAGCACCCTCCACGCTGGCTTTACGACGATCGGACGGGTCTCCTTCGGAAGTACGCGCGCCGTACTGCACTACGGAAACATCCTGATAGCCTCGTCGGGGAACGCCCTTGAGTTCTACGACGTAACCTACACGGCTCCTTCACTCATAGCGAGGGTCCAGAGTGCCGGCAGAGGAGAGGTTCTGGTACTCCGTAAGTCCGGAGACACCCTCTTTGTGGGAACCTCGGGCGGAAGTATAGCAACGTACGACATATCGGATCCGGCCCGCCCACGGCTCCTCCAGTACGCCGAGCTGGAGGATGGCGTCCTGGACCTTCGGGTTAAGGATACCCTCTTACTGCTGGCCAACGGGTACTTCGGCCTAAGGATCCTGAGGAGGTCGGACCTGAGTGAGGTCTCGCACGTGGGCCCTTCCTACGCCACCTCCCTTGACTACCGGGGTGATACCGTTTTCCTCATGGCCACATCCTCCCCCCTTACCGTAATAGACGTATCCGACCCCTCCTCACCCTCCGTCAGTAGCCCCACGGTATCCGGTTGCGGTGGCGGTCTCTTCCTTGAGAGGATAGGTACCTCCCACCTGCTCATGAGGTGTGGGGACACCCTCAAGATATACTCCATTTCCTACCCGACCTCTCCCTCTTACGTTTCAACCGTAACCACCCTCACCACCATGCCCAACAGACCGTATCTGAGCGGGGATACCCTCACCATCGCGGACTTCAGGAACCTGAAGGTGTATTCCCTTTCGGATCCCACTTCCCCCCTCCTGCTCGCCGACACCACTTTAGACTACATGGTAGGAGCTTCCGCTGCCCTTCATAGCGGAAATCTGCTCTACGCCTTCACCATTCACCCGTGGAGGAAGGTGTACGTCTTAGACCTCACGACATGGAACCCGCTGCACGAAAGGCAGCTTCCCGGCAACAGCGTGCGCGTACTGAAGAGAGGGGGGTACGCCTTCGCGTACGCTCAGGGGTTGGTGATACTCTCCGTCTCGGACCCGTCCAACCCCTACGTGATAAACTTCATCCCGGTTGACGAGGGGATCTCCACTCCATTGGGCTACCTTGACACGGTCGGAAGTTATCTATACGTAGCCTCGGGGTACCATGTCCTCATATACGACGTAGGAGACCCGATTTCCCCTTCCCTGCGCGGATCCTTTTCCGTCCCTTACGAGGTCAGGTGTTTCACGGCCGTAGACACCACCACGTTCTTCCTGTGTAGCTCCTCACACCTTCACCTCCTCTCCCCCCTTGGGGACACCTCCCTCATGGGCACGGTCTATGACGTGAAGGTTACCCCAGATCGCTCCATGGCCGTTACGGTCGGAACCGGTGGTCTCGGTGTCGTTGATATCACCTCCCGGAGCGTTTTAGGTGGTGTGGGGCTCCCCTTCCTATCCGGACCGGCGGCCCTGACCTTAAGAGGGGATACCGCCTACATCGTGGGCGAGGGCAACGACTCGGTAAATATCTGGGTGGTTAGCCTGAGTGACCCCACGTCCCCGACCCTCGTATCCAGTGCGGGTCTGCTCCCCCTGAGCCCGTTTTACATGAGGGTATTTCCGGTCGGTGCAGATAAGGCGGGGAACTACGTCTTCGGCTCTATCGGGAACGTCGGGGTGGTTATAGCGGACGTGAGCGACCCTTCATCCCCCAGCTTCGTGGGGTACCTGCGTGCCGACGGTCAGGGCGTGGATGTCTTCGTGGACGGTGGCAACATATACTATCTGGACAACCTCTCGGGTCTGAACATCTACCGCTACCCGCTCCCCACACAGGTTGAGGAGAGGGAAACCGTCGTGGAGGTCCCCTTTACCCTGAAAGGCAGAACCCTGTACGCCCGGAAGAGGATGCGCATCTACTCCGCCTCCGGCAGGCTTATGGGTGTCGGGAAAACATACACTTTCGGTAAGGCCGGAGTCTTCTTCGTGCGTGTCGGCAAAAGGACCTACAGGGTAGTGATAAGGTAAGGAACAAGAGCATAAAACGGTTTCTATGTTCGGCTGTATAATTCAGGCACTATGATGATAATCGTTGCATTTTTACCTAACACTCCTATCAGGATAAATGTTCCTGAAGATGCCGTGAAGAAGGCTAAGTTGCCTACGGATTCGGTTATCCACCTTAACGCCTTAACCTTCTCCCGCACCTACATCTGCGCTCCCCGGGACGACTACGTATGGATGGTCACGGACAGGTACGACGTGGTACATGACATAGACGACAACGGACTGGTGGATATACCCTTCACGGCCGCCGACTACGAGTCCGACGGCTGGTCCTCCTCGTGGCCCGGATACGCGTACGTGGCCTTCCAGACCTCACCCGGGAACTTCTCCTGCCAGCCGGTCTCCAACCAGCACGACACCCCTTACGGCGTGTCCGTGGGGGACTTCAACGGGGACGGCAGGTACGACCTCGTCATGGCGTCGGCCCGCGATAACGCCGCCTACACCCTGCGCAACGACGGCAGCTGGTCCTTCACGGAGCAACGGATAGGCTCGGGTGGTGGCTTCCCCAACCACTTAGCCGTCCGGGACGTGGACGCGGGTCCCGGAGCCGAAGTGCTCTACACGGACGAGAACGGCTACCTCTACCAGTACAGCTACACCTCCTCCTCCCTCACGACGGTGAATACACGGTGTGCGGAGGGTCTGGCCGTTGAGGACATAAACGGAGATGGCGAACAGGATATGGCGTGCGGCACGGGGAACGGGTACTCCGCCGGACAGATAATCTACCAGATAAGGTCGGGTGGTAGCTGGTCCTCCGTCCATTACGTCACCTCCACCTCCCGCTCCTATCACGGTGTAAGGGCGGCGGACATAAACGCCGACGGCCGCGTGGATGTGGTCAGCTGCGTCGGGGGAACCGTCTATGTGTGGTACAACAACGGCGGTACCTACCCCACCTTCACGGAGAGGTCCTACACCGCCAGCTCCGCCGGGGCCGACGCCTGCGAAGTCACGATAGCCGACCTTGACTGCGACGGAGACGGCGATATAGTGTGGTCCTACTACGGTGGCTCCTCCCCCTCAATAGTGATACTCGTCAACGACGGGTCAACCCCCTACCCCAACTTCACGACCCAGACCCTTGAGTCCGGTGCCTACAGCGTCTACGGTGTGGCCGTCGGTCTGGTGAACGACGACCGAAAGGCCGATATAGTCGCCGGCCTGAACAACGGCCTGTACGTGTATTACAACACTTCGCCCGTAGATGACTCCCTATGCAACCCCCTGGGCAGCAGCGACGACAACGGTCTGGCCGTTGGTGAGAGGAACGTTAAACCCATACCCGAAGTGGCCGCCTTCAACGTCAGGGGTAGGGATGTAGTCCTTGAGCTGACGGCACCGTCCGAGAGTATAGAGTACGCCCTGTACGACACCGACGGAAGGGTGGTGGCACGGGGAAGGAAAAGCGGCAAGGTCCTCCACCTGAAGGTCAATAGGGCCGGAACCTACTTCCTCAGGGTCAGGTACGACAGGGGGCACTTAGACTTCTTCTCCAGGTCCTTCGTGGTCAGATGAGATTAGGGGGAGGGACGTCCCTCCCCCCTTATTTTGCCTTTACATCTGAAAACCGATTAAGCCTAAAAATTTCACCTTAACCGGTCGCTTGCTTCAAAGGATCCCCGACTTTATAATAGGAAACCATGCTATGGGTGTTATCCCTTCCGCCTCTGTGGATAAACGGTCATCCCGTTAATGGGGGAACCGAGATAACGGATGCCAAATACCACGCCCTACAGTTCGGAGGTCCCATTCTTCCGTACCAGAAGGAGGAGCTAATGAGCCTCGGGATCAGGTTCTACGACTACTACCCCAAGTACGCCTTCGTGGTCTCCGGAAGCAGGAGGGCCCTTGAGACCGCCCTTCAGATGCCCTACGTGGTGCGCATCGTCCCGATAAAACCCAAGTACAAGTTCTCCCCCTACCTCAAGGATAAGCTCCTATCCGGATGCTACCTCCGTGAGGGGAACCTGTACGTTGCCCGGATTGTGCTTTTCAATCCGGAGGACCTACCGAAGGTCAGAGACGGCCTGAAGAGGATGGGTGCCAGCGTCGTGGGGAAGGACGTGTTCGGTAAGTACGTAGAGGTGAAGGCCCCCTACGACCTCCTCCGCTCTGTGGCCAACCTGTCCGAGGTCCAGTTCGTGGAGTTCAGGCACCCCATAACGAACTGGAACAACCGCAAGGCTATAACCCACCAGTCTGGCCTGTGGCTTGACCTCCAGAACTCCACCAACCCCAACGATACCATCGTATGGAAGAAGGGACTCCACGGGGAGGGACAGATATTGGGTCACAACGATGACGGGCTGGATAAGGACCACTGCTTCTTCTCGGGAACGGTGGGAGGGCAACCGAAGATAGTGGACCTCTGCGATTACAACGGTGGGGGGTGTGGGGCCGCCAGCCTCCCCGCCGGTACGCAGTGCAACAGCAACCCCGGGACGGGATGCCACGGGACCCATACGGCCGGTACGGCTGTGGGTTATTCCAGCGCCACGACGTCCGCCTCCGCGGAGTACAAAGGGCTGGCTTACATGTCCCGTATAGTCTCCCAGACACCTCTGGGAGGTGGTAGCGGCGGCTTCGGGCAGGTCCTTCAGGACGCCTACAACCGGGGGGCCCGGGTCCATACCAACAGCTGGGGGATGATATGCCCCAATCTCTTTGGCGGTACCAGATGTGCCCCGTCCGACTACAGCACGGACGCCCGCACCATAGATAACTTCGTCTGGACCCATCCGGATATGACCGTGGTGTTCGCCGCCGGGAACCACGGGGACGACGGGTGCGCCTCCGGGTGTTATCGGACCCCCTCCGACCCCGCCACGGCCAAGGACGACATAACCGTAGGGGCCATGGGTAGGGCGATAGATGCCAAGATGGGATGGAGCGCCTACGGTTCCTTCGGGAGTGGGAGGTTCGGGAACGATATAATGGCCATCGGGGATACCACCTACTCGGCTTGGGGTGGGACCACCTGCAGTATAACCACAGCCTGGTGGTGGATGGGGACCTCCATGGCCACACCCGCTACAGCCGGAGGTGCCCTCCTTATACGGCAGTACTACCTTGAGGGGTGGTACGGCGACGGTACGAGGAACTCCGCCCCCTCTCACAACCCCACGGCGGCGCTCGTAAAGGCCTCTCTCCTCGCTTCGGCCGTCCCCATAGCCCACGACGGGGACGTCTCCTTTGGCAACGAGTCTTCAGCCTCAAACAACCCCGTGCCCAACGGGAACGAAGGGGCGGGGAGGTTCGTCCTTGACAACTTCATGTACTTCACCCCCGAGGACGACTGGAACACCCTGTCGGACTCCTCGGATGAGAGGAAGTCCAGACTGTGGTTCGTTGATAACACTACGGGTTTGAACACCGGCGACTCCGTCCTCTACACCGTCAACGTGTGCAACCCCAACATGGTTACCCGCTTCGTCCTCGCGTGGAGCGACTACCCCGCCTCCACCAACTGCGCCACCGGGGGTGGGTGTCTGGTGAATGACCTTGACCTTACGGTGTACGGCCCCTCCGGAGAGGTCTACATAGGGAACGCCACGACCACGGGGGCGGATAACCTGACACCAAACGACAACACCATAGCCCACGACAACGCCAACACGTGGGAAATTGTCAGGGTTAAAGGACCCACAGGGGACTTCACGATAAAGGTCAAGGGGGCCAACGTGCCGAACGGACCCCAGCCCTTCGCTCTGGTGGTATCCGGTGGTCTCGGTCCGTGTGCCTTGGGAGGGGATAACGACCTGGGTACCTCCGAGAGAAGGATTTACACCCTCTCCATTACCCCGGTTGAGGGAGGTATAGCCTTCGCGGTCCCCGAGGATGAGCGGGTGGAGGCGAGCGTATATACGGTCTCCGGTCGCAGGATCCTGAAGCAGAGGCTGGTGGGTGAGGGCCGAATACTTATACCGGGGAGCGGCGTCTATATGATAGTAGTCAGAAGGAACGGGCACCCCTACGGGACGTTTAAAGTGGTCGTCAGGTGATGTTCTAAGGGGGGGAGCCGGTCATTAGGTCCCTTAGGAGCCGAAGGCTCCCCCCTACCTCTTTCTTAAGGAAGTTTCCGAAACGTAAGGTTATATGGAGGTCGGAGGGTACGTAATGGTACTCCTTCACAGAGGAGAGGTACTCCACCACCCGACGCCTCGGGTTCAGACTCTCCGGAAATATCTTCCCGGCGTACTCCATCATCTTATCCTTCCCCAGAGCTTTCAGGTAAGCGAGGACTACGAGGCTCTTTCTTCTCGGGACTTTGACCTCTTTGACGCCCTCCATGAGCTTTAACTCGCCGGCGAAGCTCAGGTACTTGACCCCCCTTCTGACCTTGTCAAGGTACCAGAATAGGTTATACACGCCGTAGAGGTCGTTGGGAGGGCGTATCCTCTCACCGTTCAGGAAGGCGTTGGCAAGGGAAACGTAGGCACCGATGTATCCGCATCCTTTGGGGGCGGTGTCGACCCCGACTCTCTCCCCTTTCAGAAAGCGCTCAAACACCGAAGATATTACGGCCTGTCGGCGCATCTTCAGGTGCTCCATGGAGAGGGTTATATAGCGGAGGGCTACCCTATCGTTGCGGAAGGCCGCTGACAGGAGCTCTACGGTCGTTGCGGCGGGCATCCTCTCCGAATCAATTATCCTGTTGGCCACGTGGGAGGCCACTTCAAGGGTGGAAACTATCTCACCGCCGACGAAGCCCCGGAGCACCTGTAAAGCCTTCGGTAAGGTTATGTCGTCTTCACCCTTGAGCCTGTTCGGATCGTAGTCCTTTCCCATAAGGTAGTGGACCCTCGCCTCACCCACGGCCTTCAGAGGAATATCCTCCATATTCCGCAGGTGGCGTAGGGCCTCGTGGGGCTCTCCAAGGCACATAAGTGCTACCATGTGCCTGTGCCACGGGTGTTTCAACTTCTCCATCAGGAGAGGAATGCGTTCAAGGTTCTGTAGGGTCTCCATGTAGTAGGAGGCGAACATGTCCGGACAGTCCTCCTCCTTTATCTCCCTCTCCTTTACTATCCTCTCAAACTCGTTGTAGTCCCCACGCTCCATCGCCTCTACTAAGTCGCAGGGGATCCTACTCACCGCTTACCTGCTCCAGAAGCTTTCTCTTTCTCTTTATCCTCATCTCTTTCCGGTGCGTTGCCGCTTCGTATATCTCCGGAGACGGGGAGTAGGGATTCAACCTCCGGCTTCTATCCACCAGTACGGCACTGACGAACATGTGGGTGGCCAGACGGCGGTCACCCCGTATGGGGTCGTTGGCGAATACCCAGACCTCCACCTCCGCAGACGTGCGCCATACGGCGTTGAGCCGGGTGTAGATCTCCACGTACTCGTCCCTCCTTATCGGGTTGATGAAGACCGTCTCGTCTATGGACGCGGTGAACATCGGGGCCCGGGCGTACCTTATGGCCGTGAGGGTGGCTATCTGGTCTACGTACTCAAGGAGACGGGCACCCGACATGAGGTTGTAGAAGAAAGTGTCCTCCGTGGTGACCCCGTAGGTGGTGTGGAGGTCGTACCCCTCGGGCTCCTTCATGCGCGCGTACTCCTCCTTCAGGAAGCGGATCTTCCCCTTAAGGTCCCTCTCTAAAGTGGGGGAGGGCATCGCGAAGGTATGGGGGGAGGGTTTGGCCGTATCGTCTATGGATATGAAGGTCATCTCGGCCGCCGTCGTAAATCTGAACTCCTCGTCCGAGGTTGAGCCGGAGAAGACGGCCACCTTTACCGTCAGGGTGTGCCGGGTTGAGAAGAGGGGAGATACCTGAACGTTGGCCATATCCCCCACCCTTATAGGGTTTATGAAGTCAAAGCTCCCCATGTACCCTATAACCACGGGCTTCCGGGCCAGCATGGAGGCGTAGATTGAGGCGCTCCTTATGACCCACTTCATCAGGCGACCACCGAACAGGTACCCGAGGGGGTTGGCGTCCTGCGGGAATACCCAGTAGGCCGTACTGAAGGGAGTCTGAACTTTCACCGGAGCAGTACCTTCCGTACGCTGTGGCCAGACCGCACGAAGAATATCCCACGGGACGTAGCCACGAAGCGTTTGACACCCCTACTTAGGAGTCTGCCCGAGGGGTCGTAGATATCCACGGGGAGGTTCGCCCTTATCTCAAGGCCTTTCACGGATACGGCTATGTCGCCGTCCCCACGCTCGGATACGTAAGTCCCCGCACCTCTGTACGCTATTCTCCCCTCCGATGTGGGGTTGAGTACGCCCAGCTCCGAGAAGTACTCCCTCATGGCCGTAAACATCGTGTAGGAGGTCGTCTCTACGGCTATGGGGGTTATCCCCAGAAGGGTGGCCAGATAGAGTGTGCCCATGTCGGCTGCCATGCTGTAGGTAGCGCCGGTGTCAAGTGGAGCACCCCCGACGGTTATATCGCTGGGTAGCAGGGGAGGGCTGCTGTCCGGGTCAAACCTGTAGGTCATCCCCGATACCTGCACTATCGGTATGCTATCTGTGAAGTCTTGGGATATGGATAGGAGACGGTATATGTCAGCCCCCTTCAGGGTTATCTTCAGAAGGTACATGTTGGTGCCGGTTATGGCCGTCTCGCTAAGGCCGTAGGGAAAGGCCATGAGGACGTCGTTGGAGGTTATTCGGCCGGCGGATAAGGGCTCGGCCATGTAGAAGTAGGGGAGGACCCCTATGTCGGCTCCCGCCTTTTCCCGAAGGGCGTCTGCTATCAGGTTCCCTAAGGGGGTATCAAGGTACCGAGCGCTGTCGGGCTCGTTGCGGAGCTCCCTCGGTGCGTAGGCCACGAAGTCGGAGAATACGGGGCCGTACGCGGCCTCAATCCTCGTCCTTAAAGCGTTAAGGGAATCCACGAACTCGCTGTCCACCGGCGAGGTGTCGTCAAGGCGAAAGAGGGTGTAAGTGACGGGCCTTAGGGTGTTCATGTCTATAAGCCACAGACCCACGGCCTGATAGTGGGAGCAGGCTTCGGCGAAGTAGGTTGTATCTCCGGAGAGATTCACTATTTTGGCCGGCTCCTCGTAGCACGTGTGGGTGTGGCCGGAGATTATGAGGTCGTAGCTGTGGGTGTTGGCCGCTATTACGCTATCAACGTCCACCCCGGCGTGGGACAGGATGATCCTGTAATCGCACCCCATGATGTTGAAGGTGTCCTCGTACATCTGGGCGACGTACTCCGGGTTCTCAAACTGAACCGGCTGCTGGGCGGGGCTAAGCAGGTTGAACTGGTTGGTGGTGAGTCCTAAAACGCATATCAATCTACCGGAGCGGTTGAAAGTAACGTACGGCCTGAGCAGAGTGGCCAGAGGTATGGTGTCGGGGCGTAGATTGGCGGATAGGAAGGTCGTAAAGCCACCGGCGTCGGAGAGGACGGAGTAGAGGCTGTCTGGCGTTATGTCCAGTTCGTGGTTGCCCACGGTGATGGCGTCGGGATGGAGGAGACTCAGGAGTTTCAACTCCTCCCTACCCAAGCCGTACGGAAAGGAGAAGTCCCCCACGAATATGTCTCCGGCGTGGAAGAAGAGGTTGTTGGGGTAAGTGGCGCGCAGGTGCCTTATGAGGTAGGCTGCGGAGGATATGCCGTTCCATGCTTTGTAGGGATAAAGATGGTGGTGGGTATCGTTCACGTGGATTATGGCCAGGGTGTCCGCCCATCCGAACACCGGTAAAAAGAGAGACAGAGCCATCAACTTACGAAGCATAAAGATATTTTAAGGACGTCCGGGGTTATGGTTTAGACCACCGAACCGGGTAGGTTGCCTTTCTATGCTGTAGCATATCCGTTTCGGCCGCTACCTCCACAAGGTCCAGAGCATCAGGCTAAAGCGGGGCCTTTACTTCGTAAAGACGGCGAAAGGTACG
>CAYYQD010000053.1:0-11423 GCA_964473735.1 uncultured bacterium | reverse complement strand
CTTTCCCACCACATCCGGGGCGTACGATGGATCTTACAACGGAGGAACCTACGACGCCTTCGTCTCCATCTTTGGTACCATAACCTCCGTCGCGGAGCGGCCATCCGAGAGGGCGTACGACTACACCTTAGAAGAGGATCTACTGAAGATAACCCTGAAGGAACCCGCCTATGTAGGCCTTAACATTTACTCCGCCGATGGGCATCTCGTGGGCCGTATAACGGCCGGCTATCTCCCCGCCGGGAGGCACACCCTGAAGCTACCCGACCTACCTTCCGGGACGTACAGCATCAGGATGAGGATAGGCGAGGAGATCCACACCTTCAAGGTTGTAGGTAGGCGTTGATAGGGAAGGGGGAGGGAATCCCTCCCCCATCTCTGGGGCTAAGGATATTTCCCTCGTAAAATAGTCGTATGTACAGATTCCTACCTTTGCTCTTCCTTCTCGCCGCCTGTGGCGGCTCTGGGGAGAAATCCCCCACCGTGAATAACACCGCATCCGCCGGCGTGGAGGCCCCGGAGACACCGAAGAGGTCCGGGTACCGCTCCACCGCGCCCGTAGGCCCCGGTGAGAGGGACAGGATACCCGAACCACCGCAGGAGTTCGCCGTCAGGGTTCTCAAGGCTGTAAAGTCGGGAGATGTGAAGGCGCTGGCCTCCCTTTTAGCGCCGGATGGGGTCCTTCTGTCCCCGGACCTTCACGTGGATGAGGAGGACGTCAGGCTTAAACCGGAGGAGTTTTTAAAAGCGTGGGAGGAGAACAGGACCTTCGTCTGGGGCCACGAGGCGGGATCCGGGAGGCCCATAGAGATGGGTATAAGGGAGTTCTTTAAGAGGTACCTTTACGGTAGGGACTACCTGAGCGCTCCGGAGATAGCGACCAACAGGAGGCTTGGCAGAGGGAACGTGAAGGACAACGTAAAGGATGTCTATCCCGACGCTGTATTCGTGGAGTTCCACTTCCCCGGCACGGAGAAGAACGGAGGCATGGACTGGAGTAGCCTGAGGGTGGTCTTGAGGAAGTACGGTGAGGACTGGAAGGTGGTGGCCCTCCTCCACGACGGATGGAGTCCTTAGGTACGACCTTACAATAGGCGACCGTGCTCTCCGGATTGATATCTGTCTTAGCCGTACTGTTCGGTTTCAGCCTGCTCGTAGTTTGGCACGAGCTCGGCCACCTGCTCGCTGCCCTCTCCGTAGGGATAAAGGTTGAGGTCTTCTCCATAGGATTCGGTCAGAGGGTGTGGGGGTTCCGCCTATGGGGGATAGATTTCAGGGTATCCGCCATACCTTTCGGTGGGTACGTGCGCTTCTCGGATGAAGGGGAGGGGGGAGTCCCCCGGGAGTTCTTCTCCAGACCACTGTGGCAGAGGGTATGGGTGGCACTGGCGGGTCCGCTCTTCTCCTTCCTCTTAGGCCCCATCCTGATAGCCGTGGCCCTCGCCGTGAGCGGAAACGTGGCCGTAATGACGACCCGGATATGGAGGTCCTACGTCCCCGAGTTCAGGGATATGGACTCCGTACTGACCCTCAACGGGGAGCCCATAAGGAGCGGGGAGCGTTTCTTAAACCTCATATCCGAAAAGGGAAAAAAGAGGGTGATACTGCTCCGGGGAGGATCACGGGTTGAGGTGGAGGTGAAGAGGGCCGTTCCACCAGATAGCGTAGTCATGAGGATACCCCCGGTGGTCGGAGAGGTCCGTAAGGGTTATCCGGCGTACGAGTCCGGCGTTAAGAGGGGCGATACGGTGGTGGCCGTGGATACGGTTGAGGTCGGAACGTGGCAGGATCTGGTGGAGTACGTGCAGAGGAAAGGGGACGGAGATACCGTCCTGCTCACCCTGAGGAGGGGTGGAAAGACCCTGAAGCTCAAGGTGGGAGTCAAGGAGGACGGAGGGGTTGGAAGGATAGGGATAGTCGTGGCTTACAGGACCTATCCCATAGGCCCTCTGCAGATCGTGAGGGAGACCGGAAGGTTGACGGTCAGGTTCTCCGTACTGCTGTTTGACGCCGTTAAGAGGATGGTGCGCCGACAGATAAAGGTTGAGGAAGCCGTGGGCGGGCCGATAACCATAGGGGCGGCCATGGCCACCACGGCCCAGCAGGGGCTTGACCGCTACTTCCTCCTCTTAGCCGTAATAACCCTCCAGCTGGCCGTCATAAACCTCTTCCCCATACCGGGCCTTGACGGAGGACACATACTCTTCTTCCTGATAGACGAGGCATATTACAGGGTCAGGGGCCGAAGGATACCGGAGAAGGCGCACTTCTGGATCTTCATGGTGGGTATAGCCATCCTCATAACTTTAGCCGTCCTCATACTGGGTCTGGACGTACTTAAACTACTCACAGGAAGGCTACTTCACTGACGGGCTTAGGATAGGTCCCATGGAGAACACGCTGAAGGACCTCTACGCCGAGGCTCTCAAGGCGGTGGAGAACGCCTACGCCCCCTACTCCCGATTTATGGTGGGGGCGGCGGCCCTCATGGAGAACGAAGCCGGGGAGAGGAGAATCTTTACGGGTGCCAACGTGGAGAACTCCTCCTACGGACTTACGGTATGCGCCGAGAGGGTGGCCGTCTTTAAAGGAGTCTCCGAAGGGTACAGGAGGCTGATAGCCCTGTCTCTGGTAGCCGTTAAGGACGGGGACGTGCTTCCCGTACTGCCCTGTGGCGCGTGCAGGCAGGTGATGTGGGAGTTCGGGGATGGGGACGTACCGATCTACAACGGGGAGCGCACCTTCAGACTCGGGCAACTCCTCCCCGGCGGTTTCAGGTTATAAGGTGCATTAAAAGGTCCAATCTGGTGGCATCGGTCTTAACGGCTCCCGGATGGAACTGCGTCCTGCTCGCTTTGAATCCCGCTCTCCTGAGTACCCCTACCACACGTCTAACCGGAGGGGTCCGGGGTAGGCGCAGGTCCGTAAGGACGTAGTACATGGGCACGCTCACCTCCCCCCTCATCTTACGGATAGCCCTGCGTTCCTTCTCCCACCCTAACCTTTTCGCCTCCTCCTCCATCGCCCCGAGGAGGGCGGGGTCGTAAAGCGGGCCTATCCACACCGGTCCGACGACCTCCTCCTCCCCACCGCAAACCCCACACGCACCCTCCACCTTCGTGGAGGCCGAGTAGGTACCACACATCTTGCACCGGTGGAGGAAGCCTATCCCCTCCGCCCGTCTCCTATCTTCAACCTTAACGAGGAGCCTGTAAGCGTACCCTTCGTAGTAGAGGAATAGGGGACGGATGTGGAGGTTCAAGCCGTTGGCCACGCTCCATACGGCGTATATCAGGGCCCTCGCCCCCATCTCCGCGTGGGTCTCCCATGGCCTTAGGGCTACCCCGTATAGCCTCACGTCCTCCCCCCGTCTCCTCCCGGAGAGGGTGGCCGTATCCGTTGAGGTGATGTACAGGTATCCCCCCGGCTTCACTAAGCTCAGGGCCCCGACGAGGAAGGGGGATGGGGTACCGAAGGGGTCCAGGTCCACCCAGTCGTACATGAGACCCTCGCAGGCGAACCTCCCCCACTCCGTAAGGAAGTCGGATACGGTAAGACGAAGCCCATCCGTGGGTAGGCCGGCCGCAAGGTAGTTGTGGAAGAGCTCGCACAGGAACCCCCTGTGCCCCTCGTTGAGGTGGTGAATCTCCGGTTTAACGTACATGGCGTACAGGAGGGTACGAACTCCCCCACCGGCGAAGGTCTCAAGGATGGACCTCACCCCTAACACCCGGGCTGCCAGCACGCCCAAACCCCGCGCCACCTCCGCTTTAGGGTTGTAAAAGGCTTTCCGAAGCCGGAACCTTACCCCCTTTTCTGCGGGCAAGCGTCAGAGCTCCTCCATATCCCTGAAACGTCCCAACTTGTGGATACGTATGGGGTTCTTCAGCTTCTGTATGGCGGAGATCTCCAGCTGCCGCACCCTCTCACGGGTCAGACCCAGCTCCTTCCCCGTCTCCTCAAGGGTCCGGGGCTTCTTCCCGTCAAGGCCGTAGCGCAGCTCTATAACCTTCCTCTCCCTCGGGGTCAGCATGGACAGGGCCTCTTCCAGCTTCTCCCTCAGGGTCATAAGCTTTATCTCCTCCTCCGCCGGGAGCTTGCGGGTGTCGGAGAGGATCTCACCGAAGGAGGCGTCCTCGTCCTTACCTATGGGCTTGTCCATGCTTATAGGCTCCTTGGCCACGCTTATGGCCCTCTCCACCTTCTCTATGGGCATCTCAAGGTACTCGGCTATCTCCTCTATGGACGGCTCCCTTCCCTTCTCCTGAAGCAGGGCCTTCTGGGCCTTGTTTATCTTGGTGATGGTTTCTATCATGTGGATGGGGATACGGATGGTACGGGAGTGGTCCGCCACGGCCCTCGTTATGGCCTGCCTTATCCACCAGGTGGCGTAGGTTGAGAACTTGAACCCCCTCTTCCAGTCGTACTTGTCTATGGCTTTGAGAAGCCCCAGATTCCCCTCCTGTATGAGGTCCCCGAAGTCAAGACCACGGTTCATGTACCTTTTGGCCTCGCTTATCACCAACCTGACGTTTCCCTCGGCTAACTTCTCTCTGGCCCACTGGTACCTGCGGTAGATCTTCACCAGCTTCTCCGCCGTCTTCTTCGCCGTCTCGTACGATTCCCCCAGCTCCGCCTCGGCCTTACGGATACGTTCCCTTATGCTCTCCTCAAGGGCCTTGTACTCCGCGACGAAGCTCTGGGCCCCTATCTCCTCAAACATCTTCCTCTCGTTCTGAATCCTCTCTAACTCTTCGTACAGGCGGCCGAGTTGCTGGACCTTCTTGTAGTAGTCCTTGTATATCTCAACTATCCGGTTGAAGATGGGACCCATGTCCAGAATCTTATTCACTATCTCCTTGAAGGCTATCTCGGCCTCTCTCAGGTCCCTATCGTCCAGTTTATCCCTCTCAAGGAAGTACCTGCGGGCTAAGGGCCAGCGGGCCATGAGGTACTCTATCCCACGGGAGAGACGCTTACGCTCCCTCTGGTTTTTGACGCGATTGGTCCAGTACCCGGGGTCCACCTGAAAGATCTCCTCGGCCTGCATCAGTCCCTTCTGGGCCAGCTGTACGAGGTACATGAAGCGGGACAGTCCGTAGAAGGTGGAGACTAAGGTGCGGGTCAGCTCCGTGCGGGACTCGTCTATTGTCTTGGCCAGCTCCAGCTCCTCCTGTCGGGAGAGCAGCCTCATCTCCGCGACCTGTTTCAGGTATATTCGTACCGGGTCGTCCTTGTACTCGGAGGCCAGCTTATCCTCCTCCGCCTGAAGGATGCTGTCTATGTCCTGCTTGCGCTTACTTTTCTTTCGGCGGGTAGAGTGTTCCGTGAGGTCCTTGTCAAACTCCACCCCCCTCTCCATGAGGGCTATCACTATCTGCTCAAGGAGGTCGTCGCTCTGAACGTACTCGGCGGGAAGCTTCTTGAGGAGCTCGTCAAAGGTGTAGGTTCCCTTTTTGGCTTTTGCCTCTTCTACGATCTCCTCCAGGATCGCCTGTATGTCCTTCTTGCGCTCCTTTACTCCCTTCATTCAATCTTTACCTCCGTTTCCTTTATGCGACCGGCCCTGCGTCTGAAGAGCTCTATCAGGGCCTCTTCGTCTCCCGCTAAGGCGGTCTCCTTTACGCGTAGGTCATCAAGTTCGTTAAGCAGCCGGGAAAGAGCCTCCCTTACCTCATCCCGAGGGAGGATTTCCCCGTGTATAACTGCCGCTTCCTCCGGTTTTAAGCTCTCGTAAAACTCCTCAAACGGGATCCCGTCCTTCAGGGCTAAGTACATCCTGTGGGTCAGGCTGTTCTTAACGTCCAACCTCTCAAGTACGGCCATAACCCTGTCGTACATACTGTAGTAGTACCCTAAGATGAGGAACCGATCTATCTCCCTTACCCTCGTCGTCCTACGTCTGTAGATGTAGGGGGTATCGGACACGCTCACCCGGTACCCGGCCCAACGGCTAACCTTCTCGGCGTAGAACTCGTATATGCTCCTCTCGGAGTCTCTGAAGGCCTTCAGGATGGGTACGACCTCCCGTAACCTTTCCCTTATCTGGAGGGGGTCGGAAGGCCTATCGCCAAGGATGTAGTCTATGACGTCCACGGGGTCGGGTAGGTGGCCCCACCTCTGAAGGTAGGAGGCGGGATCCTCCCCTTCGGGAAGTACCACGACCTGCGGTATTATGCCGGCCTTTGCGAGGGTGGTAGCCACCTTACGCGCTGCCCTCCTACCGGCCTCGTCGTTGTCCGGAACGATAAAGACCTTCGGGGCGAACCTGTAGAGTAGGCGAGCGTGCTCCTCCGTAAAGGACGTCCCCAGAGGTGCGACGGCGGTGTCGTACCCGTACTGGTGCATCAGGATCACGTCAAAGTACCCTTCAACCAGATAGAAATGGCCCCTCTCTCTGGCCTTCCGCTTCGCCCTGTGAAGGCCGTAGAGGACGGAGGACTTACGGAAGACGGTCGTATCCCTCCCGTTCAGGTACTTGGGCTGCCTGCCGTCAAGGGATCTACCACCGAAGGACACCACCCTACCCGCCGTGTCGTATATGGGAAAGACTACCCTTCCGGACATCATATCCCTCAGGTCCCCGTTCCTGACGTAGGCCACGCCGCTCTCCTGAATCTCACGAGTGGAGAAACCCTCCCTTATAAGAAAGCGTATCAGAGAGTGGGAATCCGGGGAGTAGCCTATCTCCCACCCGGCCAAACTCTCCGGTGTGAGCCCTCTACCTTTAAGGTACTCAACGACCTCGCGGTTCTTCAGGAGGTTGGATTTGTAAAACTGCTTGGCGGTGGATAGCAGCCTGTACAGGTTATCCCTCCTACCTTGCGGCTTTACCTTGACCTCATCCAGCTCCAAGTTGAACATCTCGGCGAGGCGTTTGATGGCCTCGGCCCGGGTGATCCCTTCTATCTCGGACAGGAAGGTTATGGCGTTGCCGGAGGCCCCACAACCGAAGCAGTGATAAACACCTTTCTCGGGGTCCACGTAGAAGCTTGGAGTCCTCTCCTTATGAAAGGGACAGAGCCCCACGTACTCCCTCCCCGCCTTCTTCAGGCGGGTATATCTCCCTATCACCTCAACGATGTCTATCCTCTCAAGCAAACCACCGAATAATGGCGAAAATTTACGATTTTGTCAAGCAAAAGGGGGGCGTAGCCCCCCCGTTTTCACTCACCTCCCAGCCTTCTTTTCATGTCCATGAGGACCTCGTTAAAAGCGTCCTCAAACTTCAGGAGATCCTCCTGGAAGACCACGACACGGGTCCTCTTCACCGACCCGTCCTTGAGCCTCCTCTTCTCGGAGATGGCCATGTAGAGGTCCCCCTTGCGGTTCCTCTTTATGTCTATGAAGTAGACCCGCTTTCCGGCCTTTACCCTCCGAGTAAAGAGGGAGTCGTCCATCTGCTCATCGCCCTGGAACTCATGCTCCATCATGTTTTCCATCATCTTTCCCCTCCTTCTTCTTGCTTGTTCTCTTCCTTCTTTATGCCCAGAACTTCAAGGACCTTACCCTCTACCTCCCGATAGAGGTCAGGGTTCTCACGAAGGGTCTCAAGGGACCTTTCCCTTCCCTGCCCCAGCTGGGTACCCCCGTAGGAGTACCACGACCCCGACTTCTTAACTATGCCATGGCTTACGGCTAAGTCAAACACCTCTCCAAGCCTATCCACCCCCCTGCCGTATATCAGCGGCACTATAGCCTCCCTGTAGGGAGGGGCCACCTTGTTCTTCACGACCTTTATCTTGAGCATGTGGCCTATGAGGTTGTTGTTCTTGTCCCTTATGGCCTCCCCCCTTCTAACCTCCAGCCTGACAGAGGAGAAGAACTTAAGGGCCCTACCCCCCGGTGTGGTCTCCGGGTTTCCGAACATTACCCCTATCTTCTCCCGCACCTGGTTTATGAAGATTACCACGGCGTTGGTCTTGGAGACGTCGGCGGAAAGCATGCGGAGGGCCTTGGACATAAGACGAGCCTGTAGGCCCATCTGTTGATCCTCTATGGTACCTTCCAGCTCCGCCTTGGGTACGAGGGCGGCGACGGAGTCTATTACCACTATATCCACCGCACCGGTCCTTATGAACTGCGAGGCTATGTCCAGCGCCTGCTCACCGTAGTCGGGCTGGCTAACTAAAAAGTTCTCCTTGGTGTTTATGCCCAGAGAGCGGGCGTACTCCTCGCTAAAGGCGTGCTCCGCGTCTATGAATAGGGCCGTACCTCCCAGCTTTTGAGCCTCGGCTATGGCCATGAGGGCGAGGGTGGTCTTTCCGGAGGCTTCCGCTCCGTAGATCTCCACTATGCGTCCCCTCGGATACCCCCCCACTCCTATGGCAGCGTCAAGGGCGAGGGAGCCGGTGGGTATGGCTTCTATACGGAGGATGGACCCCTCATCCAGTCTCATCACCGCTCCGGGACCGTAGGCCTTCTGGACCCTCTTCAGAGTTTCTTCAAGGAGCTTCCTCTTCACCTCCTCCGCGCTCCCCGTCTCTTTCCGTTTTGCCATCAACACCTCCTACCTTTCAAGATGGGTATTTTAAGGGTGAGATAGGACCTTGGGGGGGATGGGAAACTGACGTGGTAGAGCCGCCTTTAGAATCCTATTCCATGCTCTTTCTCTTCGCTCAAACGTGGGACCTGTGGGCAAATACGGAGCTCCTCCTTGACGTGTGCAGATACGGGGATACGGTATATATGGCCACCGCCGGTGGGCTTCTCCTGAGCGACGGGGCGCGTATCCTTAAGACCTACACGAAGTTGGACGGGTTGAAGAGCACGCAGGTCCTCTCGGTGGTGTGTGAAGGTGGGGACGTATGGGTACTCACGAGGAACGGTATTCAGCACAGAGACGGTGAGAGATTTAGAGATGTAAGCCTTATAGTGTTCGGGAATCCGGAGGAGATCTTAGGGGCACGGAGGATAGTGCGCTCCGGGGATTTTCTCTTTATTCTTGGGAAAACCCACCCTACGGCTCTCCGACTGAGCGACACGGTTGAGATACCCTTCCCGACCTCAATAGGCCAGACCAACGTCCTTAAGGTCTTTGGGGATACCGTAGTGGTGGGTGGGCCTTACGGAGCCCTCTACTCAACCGTCGGTACCTTCTTTATCTCATCGGGATGGGACACGCTGATCTCCGGAGTTGAGGTGTACGACGTGGATACCTTCAGGGGCAGGTGGGTATTCGCCACGGATACCGGGGTCATAGACCTACACGGAAACGTATCCTTAGCCGGCACTCCCGTAGGTTATCTGTACTCACGCAACGACACCCTGTGGGTATCGGCGGACAGGGCCCTCTTCGTTCTGGATACGATAGGTGGGGACCCGCTGTCGGATACCACCCGGATCAGAGACGGGGACGTCCGTTATCTGGGAAACGGATTCGTGGGCTTCGGGTACGTCAGCGATCCCTCCTACATGCTGGGCCTCGGTATATACAGACTTCCGGACCTTTACAGGATAGAGACCGGGGGGCTGGGTTTCACCTCCATAACGGGTATGGTGGAGTTAGGGGACAGTCTGATAGTGTGCGGCAAGGGTCTGGAGTACTCCTGTGCCGTATGGCCCAGCCGTCGGACTTTCAGCTTCTTCTTCGTTAATTCCCTCAAGTACATCAACGGCTACCTGTGGATAGGGTACCACGGGTTCGGGGCAAAAGCTTACAGACCGGACTTCTCCGACACCATAACCATAAGGCCCTCGGACTTAGGGGGCTTCGGATACGTCTTTGACCTCGCCGGATTTAACGGAAAGGTCTATATACTGGCGTGGAACGCCTACGGCTCCTCAAGGATATTTGAGGTTGAGGACACCGTGGCCAGAAGTACGGGCATAAGCGGATCCGCTCAAAACCTACTGTACTCAACCGGAGATTACCTGTTAGTGTGCTCGGAAACGGAGTGCAAGTTCTACGACCCCGATCTCCGTCTCTACGGTTCCGTAGGTGTCGGGGCGAACGTTATATACGGCTCCGGGGATTCCTTACTCTTCGGCACGTCCAACGGTCTATACGTCGTATCCCCCTCTACCCTGACCTACTCCGGCCCCTACCTCGCAGGCAGGAGCATAACCGGTATATGGAAGGGGCTGGACGGCAGGATATGGGTAGCGGACGACAGGGGGATTGAGATCTTAGACGGCACTATGACCTTGGTTAAGTCCTATACCCCCAACAACTCCCCCCTCGCCGGATACCCGGTTTCCACCTCTCCCTACTTTCCGTTAAGAAACACCCTTCTGGCGAACCCGGATAAGAACCGTATGTATATAGCCACGGAGAGCGGGGTATCCATCCTGACCTCCTCCGAGGTGGTGTCCGGGTGGGAGAGAGCTTCGCTCGTTTATCCCAATCCCGCCCGCAGGGGGCAGACCGTAAGGGTGAAGAACTGCCCCGTCGGTGCCCGCCTCGTCCTCTTCAGCGCCTCGGGGGTGAAGGTTGCGGAGTCCAGAACCTGCGAAATGAAACACACCTTCCAGCCCGGTCTGTACTTCCTGTCGGTTATAGGACCGGACGGCCGCAAGGTCTACAGGCTTATACTCACCGACTGAACTTTACGAGGATGTACCTGTCGGGATTTACCGGTTCCCCATCTTTTATGACCTCGTAGTGTAGGTGCTCCCCTACGGACTTGCCCGTGTTCCCAACGAGGCCTATCACCTGCCCCCTCCTGACCGTGTCGCCGGGTCTCACCAGCGCCTTTGACAGATGGGCGTACCGGGTCTTTATACCGTACCCGTGGTCTATGACCACCTGTATCCCGTACCCGTATTCGTTCCTTCCGGCCTTTTCAACGACCCCGTCGGCCGTGGCCACCACCGGCGTACCCTCCCGGGCGGCGAAGTCTAACCCTTTGTGGAACTCCAGCCCGCCCGTCACCGGATCCTTCCTTATTCCGAAACCGGAGACCCTTATCCCCCTGACGGGAGGTATGCTCGGGAGGTGCCTCATCCTGTCCTCATCGGCGTAGGCCTTGCTCTCAACCGCCTTGAGTAGCCTCTCCTCAAATTCGGCGTAAGCCTTCAACCTATCCACGTCGGGGTCCTTTAGATTACCGCCTATTCCTATATCCTCAAGGCTTGAGTTGTATATCGGCAGGCCTAAATAACCGGCCAGGACCTTCTGGCGCTCGTAGAGGGTCTCAAGACGGGAGAGGGCTTCTTTTATCTCCCGGCGCAGGTAACCGTTCTCGGCTTTCAGGGCCTTGACCCTCTCCCGCAGGGTATAGCTGTCGTGAGCCTTTTTAAATCCGTATATCGCTCCCCCTACCATCCCGGCGGATACGAGTGCCAACGCGAATACGACGCCAAGCAACCAAGGGGTAGGCTCAAGCCGGAGAAGGATGTAAGACCTACCAAAACGTTTAAAAATTAACTTTCCCCTCCGCATGAAGACGGTATTCTAAGGGAGTCGTTCCTGCGATGTTAAA
>CAYYQD010000052.1:0-11957 GCA_964473735.1 uncultured bacterium | reverse complement strand
ACGGGTTATTATCCAACTTCGGTTCTTTAGTGGTGGATACCCGTCCTTACACTGGGAGGTCCCCAAAAGACCGCTTCTTCGTCAAGGATGCACTTACGGACTCCGTGGTATATTGGAGCGAGATAAATCAGCCCATATCCCCGGAAATTTACGAGAACCTGAGGAGGAAGGTGCTGGGGTACCTGTACGGCAGGCGGGTGTATCTACAACAGGCGTACGCCGGGGCACATCCCGAGTACAGGGTTGGGGTTGAGGTGTATACGGAGAGCCCGTGGCACGCCCTCTTCGTCAGGAACATGTTCAGGCTCCCCGAATCTTACGAGGGCTTCCGCCCGTTTATAAGGATACTCCACGCCCCTTACTTTAAGGCCAATCCGGAGGAAGACGGTACCCGTAGCGAAGCCTTTATCCTGCTGAACTTCTCCCGGAGGGAGGTTCTGATAGGTGGCACCCCTTACGCCGGGGAGGTAAAGAAGGCCGTTTTCACCTTCCTGAACTACTACTACCCCCACGAGCACGGAATACTCCCCATGCACGCCGGTGCGAACGTGGGTCGGGAGAGTGGGGACGTGGCCATCTTCTTCGGGTTGTCCGGTACGGGAAAGACCACCCTATCAACCGACCCCCATAGACCGATAATAGGGGACGACGAGCTGGGGTGGGCGGAGGACGGCGTGTTTAACTTTGAGGGGGGGTGCTACGCTAAGGTGATCCGCATAAACCCGGAGCACGAGCCCGACATATACGCAGCCTCCACGCGCTTTGGAGCCATATTAGAGAACGTCGTGATAGACCCGGATAGCCGGGAGGTGGATTTTAACTCCGACGAGAAGACGGAGAACACCAGATCCTCCTATCCCATGGACTTCCTGAAGAACGTCGTCCTTGAAGGGAGAGGCGGACATCCGAAGAACATCTTCTTCCTCTCCCTTGACGCCTACGGCGTACTCCCACCTCTGGCCAAACTGGAGGGGGAGCAGATAGAGACGTACTTCTTAGCGGGCTACACCTCCAAGATAGCGGGAACGGAGAGGGGGGTAAAGGAGCCCCAACCTACCTTCTCCATAGGTTTCGCCGAGCCGTTCCTTCCGATGCATCCTAAGGTTTACGCCGATATGCTATTTGAGAAGACGAAGAGGTACGGTACGGCGGTGTGGCTGGTGAATACGGGATGGGTAAAGGGGCCCTACGGTGAGGGGGAGAGGATACCGCTCCCGTACACCCGTCGCCTCGTAAACGCCGCCATAAACGGTGAGATAGAAGGGTACGAGAGGGAGCCCCACTTCGGCCTTCTGGTGCCCAAGAGGGTTGAGGGAGTACCGTCGGATCTGCTCTATCCGGAGAGGGCGTGGAAAGATAAAAGGAGGTACGGGGAGATCGCCCGGAAAATTAGAACGCTCATAGAGGAGAACGCCAAGAGATGGCTTAAATGAAAAACCCCGCCGTACGGCGGGGTCCGTGGGACGGGAGCACGCTCTAAGGTTTCTTACGGCGTGGCTTTACTATCACTAAGGCCCGGGCCGAGAGGACCTTTCCGTTCTCTCCCTTTACCCTTACCAAGACGATGGTTCGCCCGGGACGTAGGGCGACGAAGGTACCATCTTCCCCTATACGTCCAACGCGGTCGTTGATAACAAGCCACTCCGGTTTTCCTGTAAAATTCCCCTCTATTCTGAACTTTACGGCGTCTCCCACCTTCATCCGGGCAAAGCGGGGCTGTATGCGGAGGTTGGTATCTTCGTCTATCACCACCAGCCTTATGGGGTACTCCCTTACTACTTCGTTTCCTTTCACCACGTGCACCTGTACTATTCCCCTTCCCTCGCTTAGCCCCTCCACGGAGTCCCCCACTATGCGGGCCAACCACCCGGGCTTTACCATCCACTTTACGCTGTAGCCTTCGGGTACCCTGGGTCTGGGTAGAGGTACCCTCTCGCCTACACGGAGCACTATGAACCTTCTGACAGGCCCGAAGGCCTGCCCGTTCCTCTCCGATACGATCACGACCAGAGCGCGCTTCCTTTCCCTGTACTTACAGGCTACGAGGCCCTTTCCGGGCTTCAAACCTATCAGGCGGTTCCTTTCCACTTTTACCGCTTTCCCCTTTACGAGGGAGCAGTCGGGTTTGACCCTCTTCCTCCTACCCCTCTTCACCACCACGGCTGGTATCTCCAGCGTATCTCCCACACTTAAGAATACCCTCGCAGGTATGAGGAGACGGGTCGCCGTTAAAGTTATCCAGAGCATCACCCATTAGACCCGGAGAGGTTCCCACTTAAAAGGGGCGGCCTAAGGCCGCCCCCGGATTTTCCCTGTTTCCCTCAGAAGAGCCCTAAGGCCACCATGGCCTTCGCCACCTTCAGGAAGCCGGCTATGTTGGCCCCCACCATCAGGTCTCCCGGGTGGCCGTAGGCAACGGAGGCCTCCATGGCCTCTTTGTAAATGTGCTTCATTATCTTGCGGAGACGCTGGTCCACCTCCTCCTTAGTCCACGGGAGCAGCATAGCGTCCTGGGACATCTCAAGACCGGAGACGGCCACACCGCCCGCATTGGCAGCCTTGGCCGGCCCGTATAGGATCCCGGCGTCCCTATACACCTCTATGGCCTCCGGGGTAGAGGGCATGTTGGCCCCTTCGGCTACAGCCTTAACCCCGACCTTCACCAGAGCTTCGGCGTGCTCCCTGTGGATCTCGTTCTGTGTGGCAGAGGGTAGGGCTATATCCACCTTTATGCTCTTCTCCTTTATCACGTCCCACACGGACTTACCCTCAAAGTAGGCCACGTTGTACTTCTCGGCGTACTCCTTTATGCGTCCCCTCCTCCTCTCCTTAAGGTCTTTAAGGAAGGCGAACTTCTCTCCGGAGATACCGGCGGGGTCGTATATGGCACCCGAGGAGTCGGAGGCGAAGACCACCTTGGCTCCGAGTTCGTTGGCCTTCTCTATGGCGTACAGCGCGACGTTCCCGGAGCCGCTCACGGCCACGACCTTATCCTTCACGCTATCTCCGTGGTGGGAGAGCATCTCTTCGGTGAAGTAGAGGAGACCGTACCCGGTAGCCTCCGGTCTCATCAGACTACCACCGTACTCGTACCCCTTTCCGGTTATGGCACCGGTATGCTCGTTCCGGAGCTTCTTGTAGGCCCCGTACAGGTACCCCACCTCACGGGCACCTACGCCTATGTCTCCGGCAGGGACGTCCGTGTAGGGCCCTATGTGGCGGAAGAGCTCCGACATGAAGGCGTAGCAGAACCTCATAACCTCCCTGTCGCTCTTGCCGTGGGGGTCAAAGTCGGACCCTCCCTTACCTCCGCCCATAGGTAGTCCGGTCAGGGCGTTCTTGAAGATCTGCTCAAAGCCTAAGAACTTGATGATGCCTAAGTTGACGGACTTGCGGAACCTCAGGCCCCCCTTGTAGGGCCCTATGGCACCGTTGAACTCCACGCGGTAGCCCTTGTTCACGTGGATGTTTCCCTCGTCGTCCTCCCACGTAACCTTAAAGATGATGACGCGGTCGGGCTCAACGATGCGGTCGTATATCCCGGCCTTCAGGAACTCGGGGTGTTTGTCCTCCACGGGTTTTATGCTCTCCAGTACCTCCGTAACGGCCTGGACAAACTCCGGTTCCGACTTCTCGTAGGTTTCCTTTACCCGCGCTATAACCTCGTTTATCTTGCTCATGGGGAGGGTATTCTACCCCCGCTTTAACGGATCTGTGATGGAAGGTGCTCATAATCCGTCCGCTTTAAGCGTAGCGTTGGGTGAGAAAGGCTCCGTATAACCTACCGCAGTGGGTACCTTTCAATCACCTCCTCCGCCCTCCTTCTCGCCCACCTATCCGCCTGCAGGTACCCCTCAAACGTATCCTCGTTCCGGTAAGGGTTCTCCTCCATGATCCTCTCAACGACGTCCGTTATGCCGTAGAAAGGGACCTTCCTCTCAAGGAAGGCGTAGACGGCCACCTCGTTGGCAGCGTTCAGGACGGCGGGGTACGTTCCACCTAACCTTAAAGCCCTGTAGGCCAGAGACAGGGCCGGGAAGCGCTCCGTGTCCGGCATCTCAAGTGTGAATACCACCTCCTCAAAGTCCGGGGGCAGGTAGGGTGGGATGTCCATCTCCACTCTGTCGGGGTAAGTTAAGGCGTACTGGATGGGTATCCGCATGTCCGGACGGCTTACGTGCATCTTGAGACTGTTATCCCGCAGGAGGAGTATGGCGTGGATGGCCGATTGGGGATGCACCCTGACGTCTATTTTATCCGGGGGCAGGTCAAACAGGAAGTGTGCCTCTATAACCTCAAGCCCCTTGTTCATCAGGGTAGCGGAGTCTACGGTTATCTTGGCCCCCATACTCCAGGTCGGATGTTTCAGAGCGTCCTCCGGTCTCGCCCTGGCTATCCTTTCCTTCGGCCACGTCCTGAAGGGGCCTCCCGATGCCGTCAGAATAAGCCTCTTAACCTCCTCCCTCTTAACTCCGTTTAGAAGCTGGAAGGCGGAGGAGTGTTCGGAGTCTATGGGTACCAGCTCTCCCAAGGGGGACACCTCCTTAACGAAGGGACCGAAGGCTACCAAAGTCTCCTTGTTTGCTAAGGCCACTCTCTTGCCTCTCTTTAGGGCCTCAATCGTTGGAAATACTCCGATTATCCCGTTGGTCGCCACGACCACCACATCTACGTCGTCGGCGGAAGCCATCTCAACGAGACCTTCCCTTCCGTAAAGGGCCCTAACACCTTCGGGGGGCCTCGCCTTTCCCGTTATGACGACGTACCGGGGCTTGAACTCCGAGTATATCTCGGCCAGAGCCTCCGTGTTGTTATGAACGGAGATGCCCACGAGACGGAAGTCCCTCAACCTCCTTAAGACGTCAAGGGTTTGCTTTCCTATAGAGCCAGAGGCACCGAGGAGGGCGACGTTTCGCATTACGCTATTTTACCGGCGGGAATCGGAGCAGAATGGTAAGTGGTATCGTCCCCCTATCCTCCCTTATAATTTCGGTACTATGCTGTGGATGTTGGCAATGGGGAGCGGGTTCGTGGGAGTTAAGGCCATCCGTCCCACAGTGGTCGTGAGGATAAAGAGGGCGGCATTACGCAGGAACGACCTCTTAGACGCCATGGGCTTCGCCCTGCCGATACGTTGCGCTTATAGGGAGAACTCCGGGCCGCAGGAGGCCAAATCGGAGGATCCTTTAAAGGGACCGGCAACGATATACGACCCCTCCGGCCGTATCGTATGGACGGGTATCCTAAACGGACATCTACCCCCACTCAAAAGCGGCATATACCTTCTCCGCACCGGCCCCCAAGTTCGTAAGGTCGTGGTGCGTTGATCACACCCCTAACCTCCCCCGCACCTCCTCAACCACCTCGGAGAACTCCCTGCGGAACCTCTCCGGAGCGAACCGCATAGCCCCTTTCCTTATCTCCTCCCGCACGAACCTATCCTCCATCTTTATGAAACGCCTGACGGCTTCGGATATGGCCTCCGGTGTCTGCTCCATAAAGAATACACCGCTCTTGCCGTTCTCCACGCTCTCGGTTACCCCCCCCTTACCGTAGGCTATCACGGGTACCCCCGAGGCCATGGCCTCAACGGGAGATATTCCGAAGTCCTCGTACGCGGCGAAGACGAAGGCCCTCGCCTTGGAGAGTATCTCTATTAACTCCCCGTCGCCCACCCTACCCAGAACCTCCACGTTTTTGCCAGCCAGACCCTTAATCCTCTTCTTCTCCGGCCCCTCCCCCACGACCAAAAGCCTGAGACCCAACCTGTTAAAGGCTTCAACTATCACGTCCACCTTCTTATACGGAACGAGGCGGGCTACGACCACGAAGTAATCCTCTACGGAGTTAGACAACCTGAACCGATGCACATCTACGGGCGGGTATATAACCTTAGCCTCCCTACCGTAGTACCGTTTTATTCTGGCTGCCACCGTTCTGGAGTTGGCCACGAAGGTATCCACCCTCTGGGCGGAGGCGTAGTCCCACAGACGCACGTAGTTGAGGACGATGCGGGCGACAGCCCTCTTTAACCTTCCTATACTCGTCATGTACTGGTGGGTCAGGTCCCACGCGTACCGCATAGGGGTATGGACGTAGGAGATATGCACCTGACCGGGATGCGGTAAGACTCCCTTGGCTACAGCGTGGGAGGAGGAGATTATCAGATCGTACTCCGATAGGTCAAAGCTCTCAACCGCCACGGGCATCAGGGGAAGGAGGCTCCTGTAGTACCCGTACGCCCCGGGGAGTCTGGCCAGAAAGGACTCCTCAACGGGTACCTTTGATATTGGACTGCCCCGAAACTGCTCCGGTTTGTAGAAGAGGGTGAAGATACGGCTACCTTCCACCACCCTCAACATCTCCTCAAGTACCCTCTCAGCCCCGGAGCGGGTTATGAGCCAGTCGTGGACGTAGGCTACCCTCATTTAGTGCATAGGTCCATATAGCATCCCACGTAGGACAGGTACCATACGAGAGGAAGTACTAAGAGGGCCACGGCCCTCAGGACCTTAAGGTCAAGGAGCCTGCCCTCCCCGGCCAGGAATTCAATCCTCCGCTTTAAGGACGTCGCCATGCCCGTCGCTCCCGGATAGGCCAGGGAGAACTTAACTAAGGTATAGGCTATGTCCCGGGGGCTATAACGCCCCAGAAGGTGGGTGTCGTTCCTTATCTCAAGGTATGAGCGGTAGTCTTCCCTATCCCTATCGGAGGGCAGGAGCAGCTCAAAGAGCAGGAGCCTCAAGTTGTCCCTCATACGGGCGTGGAACCTCTCGTGCTCCATAACCAGCGTACGCTCCCGTGGTGGGAGGGAAAGGACACCCCTTGAGACCACCACCCGGGGTTTAAAGAAACCCACGTTCAGGGCTATCAGCTCGTCCGTAGGAAGGACGTAAAGGTCCCCTTCTTTCTCGCTGCCCTCAAGTACGGCACTGTAGAAACGGCGGGTGATGAGGTAGTTCCGTACCACCCTGTACGATACGACCACCACGTAAACGACGGCCAGAAGGAGGAGCAGTACGAACTCCGGGAACATCTGGGCCATTACGTACATACCCGTAAGGGTGAAGTGGGAGTGAACGAGATGGGTGCTCAGCAGGATGGAGAGCATGGCTATCGGAAGGAGGCGGGAGATGAGCATCCTCTCGCGAAAGGCGTAGAACGGTATAAACCTACCTCCAATCCGCAGTACGAAGGCTAAGATTATTACGTAGGTCCCTATGCTCATCTCTCAAACTTCTTTAGGAGATCGTAAGCCTCCTCGGGGGTGAGGTCCATAGCCTCCGCGAAGAAGGAGGCCGCAACCTCCGGGTTCTCCTTCACGAACTGGCCTATGATGTGGGTGAGCCTATCCTTGTAGAACTTCTCACGGCTCACCGTAGGATGGTACAGGTTCATCCGCCCCGTCCTCTCGCTCCTTAGTAGGCCCTTCTTCTCAAGGTTCTGGCATACAGTCAGGATGGTGGTGTACGCGTAGGGGACGCTCTTGTGGGAGTTTATGGTGTTAAGTATCTCCCTCACCGGAAGGCCCCTGCCGGCCCTCCAGATGACCTCCATCACCTCTCTCTCAAGGGGACCCATAGAGTAAAAGTCCGAACCTCTTTTAAGCATGGAGTCTATTTTAAGGCCGTAGAGCTACAGGGCTTTGAAGACCAGGAAAACGCTCACACACCCGCTTATCGCCGAGGCCAGCAGTACCAGAAGCAACAGGAGAACAGGATGGATAGGGATACCCCATCCGTTTAAAGGTACCGTACTGATGTACCCCTTGTCTTTCAGGCGGGAGATCAGGTAGCTAAGGTAATCCGGCGATACGTGGGAGTAATCCCTGTACAACCTCTCCATAGGTATGTCGTTCTTGTACCTGAGACGCAGACTCCGTACGAACTCCTCCTCGTCCCCACCCTTCGGTATCCCGTTTAACCTCAAAACCTCTCCGCGGTGTTCCGTTCTGACCGCATGGGCTTTGATGTGGTCCCTTAAGGTTATGACCTCCATCATCAGGGCGGTGAAGGGCAGGTTCAGGTTCCCTCTGCGACTCTCCGGCGCGTTGCTTATCAGAAAATCCGCGGTGCTTCTCTCCAGAATCTTCAGGAGTACCCCCTTAACTTCGTACAGGTTCTTGACAGGCTTTCCGTTCACCTCAAGGGAGACTAAGCTACCACCCCTAAGGAGCATATTTACCTGCAGTTCCCCAAGGGAAATTGACATCTTACCGTGGCCCGGAGTCTGATTTAGAAGGAAGTGTATGACCTCGTCCCTTTCTCCAGTCTCCCACCTTCCCTTCAGAACCATAAGTCGGCCCAGAATTATACGGTCGCCCGAAGGCAAAGGAAAAAATCTTCCGTTTCAACGGTAGAATCACGGGTTATGGTTGAGACCCTGATCCTCAGCGCGGTGGCCCTCGGCGTTCTTGGTTTCCTCGCCGCTATCGCCACCTATTACTACATAAGGAGTCTCCCCGGTGGAGAGGGGAAGATGGTGGAGTACGCCGCGGCTATCCGCAAAGGAGCCTTCGTGTTCCTTCGCCGTGAGTACACGTACATCGGCATCTTCGTGCTCGTCGTCTTCCTGGTGCTAACCTTCGCCATCAAGCCCATGGTAGGGGTGGCCTACCTTACGGGGGCCATATTCTCTCTCCTCGCCGGCTTCGTGGGAATGGCGGCCGCGACCCTGTCTAACGTCCGAACGGCCTACGTTGCCTACCGGACTAAGAACGCTGGAGATACCCTCTCCGTGGCATTTAAGGGTGGATCCGTGATGGGTATAACCGTCGCCGCCCTCGGTCTCCTTGGCGTGGCCTTCTGGTACTGGCTCACTAAGGATGCGGCCGTACTCAGCGGTTTCGGTATGGGCGCCTCCTCCGTGGCCCTGTTCGCCCGTGTCGGGGGTGGCATATACACCAAAGCGGCCGACGTGGGTGCCGATTTAGTGGGCAAGGTTGAGGCCGGAATACCCGAGGACGATCCCCGTAACCCCGCCGTAATAGCCGACAACGTAGGGGACAACGTGGGGGACACGGCCGGTATGGGTGCCGACCTCTACGAGTCCTACGTTGGCAGCATGGTGGCCACCGTAGCCATCGCTCTGGCCGGGTCCTTTTCCCTGTCCAACATGAAGATGGAGTACGGAGCCCTCCCCATAATCCTCGCCGCCCTCGGTCTGGTGGTTTCCCTCATAGCGGTGTATGCCATAGACCTCTTCAAGAAGGCCGACCCACAGACGGCCATAAGGAACGCCACTATAACCGCCGCCGTCCTCTTCGTAATAGGGGCCTACTTCGTCAATCAGGTCGTGGTGGGGAACATCGGTACGTGGTTGGCCGTGGTCGGAGGTCTGGTGGCCGGGCTCCTTATAGGTTTTGAGAGCGAGTACTACACCTCCGGCAATCCCATCAAGTTCATAGCGGAGTCGTCCAGGTTCGGACCCGCCACCGTAATAATAAACGGCGTGGCCGTCGGGTACGAATCGGTGGTCCTCCCCTTTATAACCATAGCCGCCGCCATTCTGTTCGGGTACTTCTCCGCCGAGGTCTGGGGGGCACCCGGTCTGGGTATATATGGGGTGGCCCTGGCCGCCGTAGGTATGCTGGCCACGGTGGGTATAGTGATGACCACCGACTCCTACGGTCCCATAGCCGACAACGCCGGAGGCATAACGGAGATGGCCCATCTGGGTGAGGACGTCAGGGCCATAACCGACAAGTTGGATGCCCTTGGCAACACCACCGCCGCCATAGGTAAGGGTTTCGCCATAGGCTCCGCCGCCCTTGCAGCCCTGGCCCTTCTGGTGGCATACACGGAGACCGTGGGCCTTGAGGCTCTGGACTTCACTAAGGTGGAGAGCGTGGCCGGGGCCTTCTTAGGTGCCGCCATGCCCGCCCTCATTGCGGCTATGACCCTCAAGGCTGTGGGTAGGGCCGCCAACAGGATGGTGGCGGAGGTACGCCGCCAGTTTAAGGAGTTAAACCTCCTCAACGATCCCAACGCTAAACCCCAGTACGACAGGGCCATAGACATAGTCACTCAAGCCGCTATTAAGGAGATGATCCTTCCGGGCGTCTCGGCCGTCCTCGCTCCTCTTCTCGTCGGATGGCTCTTAGGAACGGAGGCCTTAGGGTTCTTCCTTGGAGCCGCCCTGTTGGTGGGAGCGTTGATAGCCATCTTCATGGCCAACACCGGCGGAGCATGGGACAACGCTAAGAAGTACATAGAGGCGGGGAACTTCGGAGGTAAAGGGTCCGACGCCCATAAGGCGGCCGTCGTGGGCGATACCGTTGGGGACCCCTTCAAGGATACCACCGGTCCCTCCATGAACATTCTGATCAAGCTCATGTCCATCGTATCGCTCGTGTTCGGCACACTGATACACCAGTACGGCGGCGTCTTGCTCAAGTTCTTCACCCATTAGGGAAAGTCTCTACTTCTATGGGGCGGGGGCTACCCCGCCCTTTTTGCTGTGATAGCTTAGATAAGGATAGAATACACGGCCACATTCCGGCTATTTGGAAAGGTCCTTGTACCCTACGTTCAGTCTTCATAAGGTATTTCGTACTTCTGAAGATATGCCTTCACTAAGAGTTTAAAGAGCTTGTTATGCCTTCCGTGTTGCAGTTTCAAATGAACCAATTCATGAACTATAACTTTATGGCGAAAGGAGGCGGGCTTTTTCAAAATCTCGGAGTTCAGGGTGAGGTTGCCCCGTGTGGATACACTTGCCCACTTACGCTTCATGGGTCTTATACGTATCTCCTTCAGTCTGTCTTCTACTCCTATCCGTGATGCCCACGTGCGCACCTCCGCTATAACGACTTCTCTTACAATTTCCGCATTTTTATCCCTCATCTTTAATCCTCCGAAGCAACTCAAATAGATCGTTAGTCCATGAAACCGCCTGTTTTACGCCTGCATCCATCAGAACTTTATAAAGATCGCGACGTAATTCCCTCTCGTGTGCGTTGCTCGTTTTCCAGTGTGGGAACTTTTTTATTATCCCGTCTACGGATCGTGCCAGATCTTCCGCGAGGTCAGACCTCATACCTTTATGTATTACAAGCCAAGTGGATATAGCGAAAGCCCTATCGGAAAGTCTGGATCTACTTTTCCTCCTCTTTTGAGCCTGCCGTATGTAATTAACCAGATCGGCCAACTCTTTTAGGGCCTCTTGGCTGTTTATTTGGCGTTGCTGAAAGGCCTTCCTTATATTCTCTGCCCTTTCCCCTATTGGGATCAGGTAAGGCTCCTGCCTTCCCTTTTCCTGAACCATCCGTGCTATTTCGTTTAACAGATTGAACATCTTTACTGTGTCGGGTTTTTTCTGGGCTAACAGGGAGTCTAAGGTTTGATCGGTTATCTCATAAACTTCGCGCAGCTGTTGAACCTTTTCGGTACGGGTATGCTTTTGAACGATATCGGCAGTTTTGCGCAAAAAGGATTTATCTACAGGTATATGGGGTTCGTATGCACTGCGCAGAAGTCTATACATTTCTACCAGTTTTTTGTAATCCTCCAAAAACCTACGAAGGAAAGGATCCGGGGATAGAATTTCGTAAATCTCCTGAACTTCACGGAAGAAGGAATAGAATTCTTCCCTTGTTTCGCTTTCGCGAAAATGCTCTAAAATTGCCTCGGCTATCTTTTCCGGTGAATCCCCGACATACAGGGAAAGATACCTTTCCTTAGCCTCCTTTATAAGGATACTGAACCTCTCTTTTAGAACTTCCAGATCCTCTATCACGCCTTTAATATCTTCTGAATCAAAGGCCAAGGCCCTTTCAAGATTGTCAAATATACCCACGAAATCCACTATCAAACCGCTGGTTTTCTTTCGTCCGCTCTCATCTTCATAGGGACGATTCACGCGGGCTATGGCCTGAAGGAGTACATGGTCCCTCATAGGTTTATCCAGATACATGGCGTAGAGTATCGGGGCGTCGTATCCGGTCAGAAGTTTTTCCG
>CAYYQD010000051.1:0-12426 GCA_964473735.1 uncultured bacterium | reverse complement strand
CCACCCGACGCCTCCTCTATCATCCTCAAAAACTCCTCCTCCGTCAGGGTAGGTATGCCGTACCTCTGGGCCTTCTGCAGCTTTGATCCCGGGTTCTTGCCTACCACCAGGTAGGTTACCTTACGGGATACGCTGTTGGCTACGCTCCCTCCAAGATCTTCCACCATCTTCTTGGCCTTACTCCTCGGACAGCAGTTCAGCTCCCCCGTGAAGACGAAGGTCTTTCCGGAGAGGGGGCCACTCTCCTCTTCCCCGTAGAGTACCTTCACCCCGTACTTGAACATCTTCTCTATCATCCTTCGGTTATGCTCGTCCTCAAAGAACTTCACCACGGCGTTGGCCGTCTCCGGTCCTATCCCCTTTATCTGCATGAGCTCCTCCTTCGTGGCCCGCATAAGGTCCTCAAGGCGGGGGAAGTGTTGGGCCAGAAGTTTGGCCGTAGCCTGTCCCACCGACGGTATTCCTAAGGCGTAGATGAAGCGGTGGTACGGTACCTTCTTTGCCCTCTGTATGGCCAGATAGAGCTGCTCGGCCGAGACCTCCGCGAACCCGGGGAGCTTCAGGAGGTCCTCCTTCGTGAGGCGGAAGAGGTCGGCGAGGTCCCTGACCAAACCCCTCTCAACTAAGAGGCGGGCGGTCTTATCCCCAAGTCCCTCTATGTCAAAGGCGTCCCTGCTGGCGAGGTGCTTTATACTGGCCACCAGCTTGGCGGGACAGGATGCGTTCACGCACTTGAGGTAGGGGCCCTCCCGCACCACCTCACCGCCGCACACCGGACACCTGTCGGGTACGGGTACCGGCCTCTCCTTTCCCGTCCTCCTCTCCGGTATGGGCTTTACTATCTGGGGAATCACGTCTCCGGCCCTTGAGACCACCACCCAGTCCCCTATCATAACCCCCAGCTTCTTCAGGATCTCAACGTTGTGGAGGGTGGCCCTTGAGACCACCACCCCGCCGATCTCAACGGGCTCCAGCTCGGCCACCGGTGTGATTATCCCCGTCCTCCCGACCTGCCACACTACGTTCAGGAGCCTGGTGGTCCTCTCCCTCGGTTTGAACTTGGCCGCAAAGGCCCACTTAGGCGCCCTCGCCGTGTATCCGAGCTTATCCCACAGGGAGATGTCGTTCACCTTTATCACCAGCCCGTCCATCTCGTAGTCGTAGGAGTCCCTCCTCTCCTCCCATTCCCTGTAGTACCGTATTATCTCGTCGTCGTCCCCGGATACGAAGGGGTCTGGGGCCTTGAAGCCTAACTCCTTCGCCTTCTTAAGGAAATCCGACTGCCTTTTGAACCCTATCTCGCTCTTTCCGAACCCCCACACCACGAAGTCAAGGGGCCTCTGGGCCGTTATCCTCGGGTCCAGCTGCATCAGGGAACCGGCGGCGGCGTTCCGCGGGTTGGCGAAGGGCCTCTGTCCCTCCTCTATCAGCCTCCTGTTCAGCTCCTGAAACGCCCTCTTGGGCATCACCACCTCCCCACGTACCTCTATGGACACCTCCTCAAAGAGCCTCAGGGGAACCGTCCTGATGGTCCGGGCGTTGGGGGTGACGTCCTCCCCCACGTACCCGTCCCCGCGGGTTATAGCCCTGACCAGTACCCCCTTCTCATAGACCAGCTCCAGCGACGTCCCGTCGTACTTGGGCTCAACGCAGAACTCCACCTCCCCACCTGCCAGCTCTCTTATTCGGCGGAGCCTCTCCCTTATCTCCTGCTCGTTCCGGGCGTCGTCCAGAGAGAGCATCGGCACGTTATGTCTGGCCTGGGGGAACTCCCTCCTCGGCGGTGCTCCCACCCTCTGGGTGGGGGAGTCCGGTGTTATCAGCTCCGGGTACCTCCGCTCCAGCTCCATCAACCGTCGCTTCAGATCGTCGTACTCGGCGTCGGAGACCAGTGGGTTGTTCAGCACGTAGTAGTAGTAATCGTACTTCCGTATGAGCTCGCGGAGACGCTCAACCTCCTCCCTGACCTCCCTGGGAACGGCCATAGGTGAGATTTTACGCCCGGAACCCCTACGGGTTCGTCAGCCTCCTGAAGGCCTCCTTCAGGCTCCAGCCCACGCTCTCAAGTACGGCCTCAGCCTCCCTCTCCCCTATTCCGAACTCCTCCATAAGGGTCAGGATCGCCCTCGCTTTCAGTTTTTCGGACGTGGGAACCATATCCACCATCCTCCCCCTCTCCACCTTCCCCATGAGTACGGCCCCTATCAGGGAGACGGTGTTCAGGAGCACCTTCTGTACGGTCGCGGACTTCATCCGGGTGGAGCCGGGGAGTATCTCCGCGCCCACCGGTACGCACACCCTTATGTCAGCCTCTATGCTCACGGCCTCGCAGGGGTTCGTGGTTATCAGGGCGGTCCTGCTACCCCTCTCCCGGGCCCTCTTCAACGCTCCCCTGACGTACGGGGTCCTGCCCGACGCCGATAGGCCTATCGCCAGATCCCCCCGGCCCACACGGACCCGGCTAATCGCTCTCTTACCTTCGGATTCAACGTCCTCCGCGCCCTCTCTGGAGGCGAAGACGGATCCCCTCCCTCCGGCTATCACGCCTACGACCCTGTCCCTCGGTATCCCGAAGGTGGGGTACATCTCCGCGGCCTCCATGATGGCCAGCCTGCCCGAGGTCCCGGCTCCGACCATGACCACCTTGCCGCCACCGGATAGGGTCTCCGCCCACCATTCGGCCAGCCGTATCACCTCCCGTCGTACCTCCCTGGCCTTTAGAAGGGCCAGAACGTTCTCCTCCACGGACAGGTCAAAGACCTCGTCCGGAGATAGGGATGAGAGGTCGTACTCCTTCCTCTCCGTGGGCAGTTTCCCTATCTCCTCCAGTACCTCTCTGTATCTCACAGTATGTCAAAGTTTATAGGCTCTATGCTCTTCTTTATGCCCAGGATCTCGTACCTCTCGTCAATCCTGTCCAGTATCCTCTCAAGGGTGGAGTCAAGGTACTGGGAGCCGTTCGCAACTAAGACGTAGGCTACGGTCGCCAGCTGCCACTTGTCGTGGTTGTCTATCTCCGAGAAAGCGGCGTTGAACTCCCGGGATATGGCCCTAAGGCGGTGTATGTACTTCCTCTTCTCCTTCAGGGACCTAACAAAAGGCAGATGCACCTCAACTACGAGGATTCCCAGCATATCCGTATGAGGTTATATCACTTGGTCTGACCGCCCTCCTGCCCTTCGGGCTGGGGTTGGGCCTCGGTGGTATCTGGCTGGGCAGGTGCGCCTTCGTCCGGGGTCTCACTAACAACGGGTTTGGGCTCCTCCGCCTTGGCCGTGGGCACCTCCGGGGCCTTGTCAAACTCGCCGTACCACCACCTCTGGACGTAGGTCGTCGGTATATGCACCCTGTGGCACCCCTTACAGTTCTGCACGTAGAGGGAGGCTAAGGTCTTCCTAAGTACCTTTTTGCTCGGCACCCTCTTGTTGGCCTCTTTGTCCAGGTCGCTGACCAGCTCCCCGACCGTGGGGGTGGTAAAGAGGTACGGGTCCGTATCGTGACACTTCACACACAGGCTCTGATTGTAGTTAAAGCGCTTTACGAAACGTCTTACACTCTCACGGAGCTGCTTCCTTGAGCCTTTGTCTATACTCCGCAGGATGGTGTAATAGTCCTTCTGGAGAGCCCTCTTGAACACCCTGTACCTTACCTTCTTCCGGGTGATGGGGTCCCGGACCATGAAGGTGGCCATGTTCATCTTGTGGTCGCGGGTGTGCCAGTAGTATCTGGCGTAGACGCGAGGGATTTCGGTTAGATGGCAGGCCCTGCAGGAGTACTCTATCTTCTTTATGAGGGCCATAGCCCTATCGCTAACCTTCTCCGTCGCCCCTATAGGCTTTGGCCCCTTCTTCTCGGCCTCCTCTTTGCTCTTCGTCGTGTCCGTGGAGTCCTTTATGAACCCGAGCTCCTTCCCGAGATCTTTGACCTCCTCCAGCAGGAAGCGGTCCTTCCACTCCGGCACCAGGTTGGCAACGAACTCGTAGTAATCCTTAAAGAGGAAGTAGGATACCTCGGCGTCGTCCCTGTTCAGATGTATGCTGCCAAGGTCCACGACCAGGTCGTAAAATCTCCTTCCGAGGGTGTCCATGTAAGCCGGATAGACCTTAGCCTTCTTACCTATAGGTGGATAGTAGTTGTCCAGACTCTTCGGTGGCAACTCGTAAGAGTACGGTCCCTCTTTGAATTCGGGTAGTCCTCCCCCTTCCGTTTTCCCCTCCTCGGTGGGCTGTCCCTCGGCCTGTGCGGTGCCCTCCGGCATAGCGGTGCCCTCCGGTGGGGCCTCCTGTGGTTGGGGCTGCGGCATCTCCGACTCCATGGATTCGCTGGCGGACTGGGGTTGAGGCTCGTTCTGGGCTAACAGTATGGCCCCTCCAGTTATCAGTACGGATAGAATCCCTACTCCAAAGAATCTACGCATAGGCCGTTAGTATAAGGGAGTCTATGGGCTACCTTCGTGCCGTAAGGTACACCAGAAACGGTGCCCCCACCACGCTCATTATCACCCCGATAGGTGGGTCTATGCCGAGGACAATACGTCCCACGGCGTCCGAGAGCAGTACCAGTACTCCCCCCACGACCCCCGAGAGGAGATAGAAGGCCTTTCCCTCCCTTATCCCGATACCTCTGAGGATGTGGGCGGACATTATACCGACAAAACCTATTACCCCGACGAAGGACGTGATTACGGCTACCAGTACGGCACTAACTACGGTGATACGGACCACCGTGGCGTGGGGGTCGTAGCCGAGGGCCAGAGCCTCCTCCTCGCCTAAGGAGACCGCGTCCATGTCCCTGTCGTACAGGGAGAGGTAGAATAGACCGACGGAGGAGAGGAGGGACACGCCCAGTATAACGGGTAGATCCCCGTACTCGTAGAACCTGCCCAGGGTTCCCCAGAGGGCGTAGAAGGTACGGGAGGCCTCCACCCCGGCCATCATGAAGAGGAGGACGGCTATGGAGGAGAAGAACATGCCCAGACCTATCCCCATGACGGGTATCAGGAGCCTATCCACACTGCGTACGGTGGTAAGGAGGAGTACCCCCACGACGGCCGACCCCATCAGGGCCCACAGGAAGTCCAGAGAGGGCATGCGGGTTATCTCGGCCAGAGCTACGCCGAAGACGGCTCCACCGGATATGCCTAAGATGTACCCGTCGGCTAAGGGGTTGTTATACACCCGCTGGAGGGACGCACCGGTACTTCCAAGGACGATACCGGCTACCAGACCTAAGAGCGCCCTTATGCCCCGGAGCAGGAGTATATACCGGGAAAAGACCCTCCCACCCAGTATCTCCAACAGAACGGCGAGAAAAAGGGCGAGGAGCAGGAGCAGGACCTTACGGTTAAACCTCAAGGTCAGACGTAGGCGGCCCCTATGACTATAGACCTAAGCATACGTACGTCCCGCATGTACTTTGATACGGGGTACTCGTTTATAAAACCGTACCCCCCGAATATCTGGGTAGCCTTCTCGGTCATGAAGGTGGCGGCCTCTACCACCTGCCATACGGCCACCTGTGGAGATACCCCCTCGGAGAGCAAAAGGCTCTCGGCCGCCTTTAAACGGGATAGACCCTCGTTCAGGAAACGCCTTACCTCCTCGTAGTCGTATATGGGTTTGCCGAAAGCCCTTCTCTCTTTGGCGTAGGTTAGAGCCTCGTCGTAGGACGCCATGGCCACTCCCACGGTGGCGGCTAAGTCGTAGAGCAGGAGCCTGTCCTCCGGGCTGCCCGGGGCGTCGCCTTCCGGTAAGAACTCTCCCCTGAACCACCTTATACCCCGAAGCCCAACAGTCCGCACCTCCTCCCCACGGAAGGTACCCACCTTTCCCCCGTAGTACGACCTCCCATCGCCACCGCGGGCAAGACTACCACCGTGAACGGGGACGGTTCCCCCCATTCCGTACTCCAACATGGCCAGCGCCGTCCCGACCCTGACGGCTACGCTCCCCTCACCGCGGGCCAGAAGCACGACGGCCGCCACCCTAACGGGCAGGGGTAGGGAGTTCATCTCCTCCGAGACGGCTCCCATATCCTCCAGCTTCCCCATAACCCTGTCGGCCTCTTCGGGTGAGTCCAGGTCCAGAACTCTGGGTTTGAGCTCCTTAGTGGCGAACTCCTCGTAGAGGTTGAGAATGTCCCTGTACTCTTCGGTCATAGCGATTATTCTACTCCCGTAGTGTAGCCGCGGCCGTAAAATCCCGGAGATGGGAAAGGTCTATAAGAAGATAGAGCTGGTGGGCACCAGCGATAAGAGTCTGGAAGAGGCCATACAGGTGGCCGTTGAGAGGGCGGCTAAGACCCTGAAGCACCTGTCGTGGTTTGAGGTAAAGGAGATAAGGGGAGCCATAAAGGACGGGAAGGTGTCGGAGTATCAGGTGGTGCTTCAGGTGGGCTTCAGGGTTGAGGAGGGTGTGGATTAGCCCACATCCACTATATCTTCGCTCTCGGACAGGAGTCTCTCAAGGCTCCTGCGTAGGAGGGCGTTTTCCGGCTTTTTGAGGTCGGGGTCGCTCTGGAGGATCCGGCGGGCGTCCTTCCTGCATATCTCCGCCATACGGAGGAGGCGGTTGTCGGCACTGATGTCGGCCAGACTTATCCCCCTGAAGGAGAGCTCCCCGTGCTGCCGGGTACCTAAGAGCTCGCCCGGTCCCCTTATCTTCAGGTCCTCCTCGGCCAGGGCGAAACCGTCCGTTATGCTGGCTATGGCCCTCAACCTCATACGGGCCTCGTAGCTCATCTTTCTGGGTGCTATCATTATGAAGAAGGCCGTATCTTCGCTCCTCATTATCCTGCCCCGCAGCTGGTGGAGCTGGGCTATACCGAAGCGGTTGGCGTCCTCCACCACCATGTACTTGGCGTTGGGTACATCCACCCCCACCTCTATAACGGTCGTGGCGACCAGAACCTGAATCTCCCCCCGACGAAACCTCTCCATCACGGCCTTCCTCTCCTCAAAGGACATCCTGCCGTGCACGAGACCCAAAGTCAGGTCCGGAGGTGCCGACGCCCTGAGGTCGTCGTAGAGCTCCAGCACGGAGGTGACGTCCTCCAGCTTCTCGGACTCCTCTATCAGGGGGGCTATCACGTAGGCCTGCTTCCCGGTGCTTTTAACCTTGTCAAAGAGGAACTTATACACCTGTGCCCTCTGCTCCTTATACACTATGCGGTTTATAACCCTGGCCTTGAAGGGCCTCTCCCTTATGCGTGAGACCTCAAGGTCCCCGTACACCGTAAGGGCCAGAGTGCGAGGGATGGGGGTGGCCGTTGATACCAGAAAGTGGGGGTAGTAGTTCCCCTTCCCCTTTTCTAAGAGTCTGGCCCTCTGCGCTACTCCGAACCTGTGCTGCTCATCCACTATGGCTAAGGCTAAGTTCTTAAACTCCGTATCTTCTGTTATGAGGGCGTGGGTCCCTATGATCAGGTTGGCCATACCTAAGGCTATCTGGTACCTTATGCTTCTCTTGGTTCTGTTCCGTAGGGAGCTCGTGAGGAGTACGACGCTCACGCCTAAGGGTTTGAGGTAACTCTCGGCCACCATGAAGAGCTGCTCCGCCAGTATCTCGGTGGGGGCCATAAGGGCCACCTGATAACCGTTCTCTATGGCTATGAGGGAGGCGTACAGCAGTACTACCGTCTTTCCGGAGCCCACGTCCCCCTGCAGGAGCCTGTGCATGGCCTCCTCCTTAGCCATGTCCTCCTCTATCTCCCTGATGGCCCTAATCTGGTCCCCCGTAAGTTCAAAAGGCAGGCTACTTACGAACCTGTCCGTGAGCTCCCCCGTACGCTTGAGGGGTACGGCCCTCCTCCTTCCCAGCTTCGCCCCCAAGTTTAGGCGCAGGTAGAACTTCAGGAGCTCCTCATATACCACCCTCTTCCGGCCCAGAAGTATCTCGTCGCCGCTTTTGGGAAAATGAAGGTAGCGTAGGGCATCTCTCCTCCGTGGAAGGCCCCGGGACTTCAGTACGTACTCCGGTAAGGTCTCGGGTATCTCAACGCTCTCAAGCGCCCTCCTTATGAGACTGCGGAGAACCTTTGAGGATATACCCTCCGTCTGGGGGTAGATGGGTATTATTCCTACGACGTCCCTCCCCTCCTCCTCCACCTCCGGGAAGTACATCCGGCGGTTCCCACCGTAGATATACACCCGCCCGGCGGCATATACGGTCTGGCCAACGTGGAAGCGTCCTAAGACGAAGTCCATGTTCCTCCATACTAAGTCAAGGTACCCCGTTCCGTCGCTTATGCGTATCACGCTCTCCCTCTTTCCGTACGTTGTTCTCTTAAACTTATCCACCACCCTCCCCCTGACCACGGCCTCCTTGCCGGCGACCAGACGGGCTATGGCCTGTACTTCGCTCCTATCAACGTACCTTCGGGGCAGTAGGTATAGGAGGTCCTCCACGGTGCGCACGTTCAAACGCTCAAGGAGCTTCGCCCTTCTGGGTCCCACACCCTTCAGGTACTTCACGTCCGTCTCAAGGGATAGGCTCTTTCCCACCTTCGCCCTATTCTACCGGCGAATCCTCTCGTAGAACATCTCCATTATTCTGCCCTCGCACATGAGTCGGTAGGTCTGCCTATCCTTCGGGGTAGGTGGCTCCTTCAGGCACTCCTCCGGAGGCTTCCCCTCCAGCCCGAGGGCCCGCATGGACTCCTCCGCCGTCCTCTTCCTCTCTCCGATGGGGTACATCTTCACCTTCACCTTGTTTCTGACCTTCAGGTAGGTGCGGAGGATGTCCCTCTCGTCTTCGTCGGCCCACCACGTCATGTAGGTCAGGACCTCTATATCCCTCCATCGGCTCATGTTCAGGTGGGCCGTGAGCATACCCTTAACCTCTAAGGAGCCCTTCACCTTTAAGGCCCTCCTCTCCTCCCTGTTGAGGGGCAGGCTCTCCTTGAGGAAGGGGCCAAGAGGTATCACCCATCGGGAGGGCGACGGCCTCCCTAAATACACCCTGCGGGGTAATGCGGGCTCCCCCTTGAGGATGGTCCGCAGTAGTTTAAACCGTACGGCGTCCCTAAGCGCACCTAAGAGCACCCTCCGGGGCAGTACGGCGGTCAGTCTAAGCTCGTTTATGACCCTCTGGTAGGATACGTTCTCTATGTACCGTGCGGCCTCTCTCACGGCGACGAAGAAGGAGGGGTGGTAGGAAAACCCCAGCTTGTACCTGTACCTTACTCCCCTGATGCCGCGGGTGGGGTCGTCCCCGAAGGAGGCTATGGGCCGAAGCACCCTGTCCTTCAGGTCCTTGAGTCCGCCGTGGAAGTCTATCACCTCCTTTCCGTCGTAGTAAAGGGCATTCACCGTGAAGTCCCTGCGCCTTGAGTCCTCCAACAGGCTGTCGGTAAATTCAACCTCGGGTAGCGCCCCCGGGTAGGCGTACCTCTCCCGTCGGGATAGGGCGACGTCAAGGTTTAGCCCTCTAAAGGTCATCTCGGCCGTACCGAAGCGGCTGAACTTCTTTAACTTTGCCCCCTCCCTCTCAAGGTGCCCCACCATCTCCCTCAACCCTCTCAGGTCCCCCAGCAGTACGACGTCGCAGTCCTCTATGGCCTTACCCTCACCGTACAGGAGCCAGTCCCTCACGACACCACCCACCAGAAAGATGGGGAACCTCTCCCTCCACCTACGGAACCATCTTAAGACCTCCCCTATCCGCAAGGGGCGATTCTACGGCCTACCTCCCCACTATCTGCCTCATGCTGGACTGGAAGCCCGGGTCCACCACGTACTCCGCCTGCGTCCTCCCCGCGCCCAGGCTCACGAACTTCTTACCCCTCTTAAGTGGGAGGGCGAGGCCGCGGTCGTAGCAGAAGTTCCGTAGCTTCCTCTCCAGAGAGGCCACCTTGAAGAACCCCTCTCCCCTCATCATACCCATCAGGGTACGTACGTTTACCCTACCGGAGGAGTATATGATCCTGTTCAGGAGTTTCCTCTCCTCGCGGGTCAGGTCGTGGTAGAAGTCCTCGTAGTCTTCGGGTTTCCACGGCCTCATGACCTGCGTCTGAAGGGAGGACTTTACCTCCTCAACGGATCCAAAATCAAGGACTACGTAGTACTTGTCCTTTCCGTAGGGACGGAGCCATCCCCAGCTCTCCATCAATCTGGCCACGTCCCGCAGTTCTTTTAACGGAACGAAGAGGTGTTTTGCTAAGTCCTTCAAATTGACGTTAGGATAGGAGTCCAATATCTCGTATACCATCCACTTCGTACGATTGCTTCCTATGTTCAGGATGGTCTCTAACGCGTGCTCCCGCCTTACCATGGTACAGGCAGTATATGGACGAAGCTCTCCCACGATGGAGCGTAGTCGTCGCCCCCGTGACGACTTGCCCCCACGGGATGGCGTCTCGGTGGTACAATTCCGAAGATATCCCGGGGTACCCTCTTAGAATTCACCACCTATGCTTCCGGATCTGGAGCTGGATAGCACGGAGGAGTTCCTGCCCATCTTCGCCCTGGGTACTTGGGCCATAAGGGACCCCAGGGCCATGGAGCGCACCATAAGGAGGGCAATAGACGAGGGACTGTGGCACATAGACACGGCCGAGATGTACGAGGGTGCAGAGGAGGTGGTGGGTAGGGCCGTCCGCGGGAGGAGGGACGAGGTCTTCATAACCACGAAGGTGCTACCCCAGAACGCCTCCTTCAGGGGGACCATAGCGGCCCTTGAGAGGAGCCTTAGAAAGCTACGTACGGATTACGTGGACCTTTACCTTCTGCACTGGTACGACGGCTCCCATCCCCTTGGCGAGACCATGGAGGCCTTCGCCTATCTGATGGAGCAGGGGAAGATAGCCTACGCCGGCGTGAGCAACTTCTCCATAGGGGAGATGGAGGAGGCCCTGAAGTACCTGAAGGTCGTGAACAATCAGGTGGAGTACAACCTCGGGAACTTCCGACACGTTGAGGAGGAGCTCCTCCCCTACGCCGAGAGCCGTGATATAACCTTGAGCGGGTACCTGCCCCTGTGGAGAGGTAGGTGGCCTTCCGGCAGGAGGATGGAGGTGCTCAAGGAGGTGGCCGATAAGTACGGTATGAGCGTACCGCAGGTGATACTCAACTTCCTGACCAGACACCGTAAGATAATCGTGATCTTCAAGACGGAGAGCGAGGAGCACCTGTTGGAGAACCTGAAGTCCGTCCGTTTCAGGATAGAGCAGGAGGATTACGACAGGATAGCAGAGGCCTTTCGGGGTGAAGCGTAATCCCTTTCCCCGGGACCTCCGGGGGTGCGCGCGACCGTAGAATCCTCCTCCTATGAGGCTGGAAGACATAAAGACCGTCGGTGTAGTCGGTGCAGGTACGATGGGGAACGGCATAGCCCACGTCTTCGCCCTATCCGGGTACGACGTCAAACTGGCGGACGTCTCCGAAGGTTATCTGGAGAGGGCCTTAAAGACCATAGAGAAGAACTTAGGCCGTCAGGCCAAGAAAGGGATAATCTCCGAGGAGGACATACCCAAGGTCCTCTCCCGCATAACCACCACGACCAACCTTGAGGACTTCGCCGACGTAGATTTCGTCGTTGAGGCCGTGTTTGAGGACGAGGGTGTCAAGAGGGACATATTCAACAGGTTAGGTGAGATAACCCGGCCGGAGGTGGTCCTCACGTCCAACACCTCCTCCATATCCATAACCCGCTTAGCCTCCTACTCCGGCAGGCCGGAACTCTTCGCCGGCATGCACTTCTTCAACCCCGTACCCGTGATGAAGTTAGTGGAGGTGGTTAGGGGGTACTCTACCAGCGACGATACGGCCACCCTGGTGATAGAGCTGGCAAAGAGGCTGGGTAAGACCCCCGTTGAGGTTAAGGACTACCCCGGTTTCGTCTCCAACAGGGTCCTCATGCCCATGATAAACGAGGCGATATGGGCCCTTTACGAGGGGGTGGCCACGAAGGAGGACATAGACACCGTCATGAAGCTCGGCATGAACCACCCCATGGGACCCCTAACTCTGGCCGACTTCATAGGTCTGGACGTTGTCCTCAACATACTTCTGGTACTCTACAACGACTTCAAGGACCCCAAGTACCGCCCCTGTCCCCTCTTGGTAAAGATGGTGGAGGCCGGCAAGTTAGGAAGGAAGACGGGCGAGGGATTCTATAAGTACGAGTGAGGCTATAGGGGGCGGAGAATCCGCCCCTTTGCCCTGTACGGAGCGCACTTCATGGGATAGTGTTTTGGGATACTGTTTTCATAAAACGATAACCGGTATCACTTCTATGAGATCCATACCCAAAGTGATACCACCGGTCCTCCCCCGAATTACTCCCCCCTTCAGGAATGAGGTCTTCCGACACTTCATTTCAGATTTTCACGCTTCGGATGAATTGGGCTTCTAAAGCTCCGGCACCGCTACGATAATTCCTTCGTAGGCCTATCTGCCCGTGCATACCCGGTACTACTTTCCCGGGTTTT
>CAYYQD010000050.1:0-12981 GCA_964473735.1 uncultured bacterium | reverse complement strand
GGGGGCCCGGCGCGGGAAGAGGAAGGCTCACCTTACGACGATCACCCCTGTTCTGATTAGGCCTCCGGGCATACGGACTTTGGCGTAGTAAATGCCCCTGCCCAGCCCTGACAGGTCAAGGGTCTTACTCTCCGTTCCCCTCCTTAGACGGAAGACCTTACGTAGAACCGTCCTCCCGTCTTTGGCGTACAGGATGAGGTGGGCCCTGCCGGGTACGGACGTGGAGAAGGTTATCTCGGCGTACTTGCCGTAGGGTACGATAGATACCCCTTCAAGGGGTACGTTCTCTGACACGGACGTGAATTGAGGTATAGAGAGGACGAAGAAACCCGCGGACAGGTCGGCCACGTATATCCTGCCCGTAGGGTCCAGGAAAACGGACTGCGCCGACCACGGGGTATCGTAGTAGCCGAACTCCGTTATGGTCGGAAGGGAGGAGAGGTCGTATATCCGCATTCCCCCCACCCCGTCGGCCACGTAGGCTCTGGTACCACGGACCTCAACGTCCTTGCCCTCGCCGGGGGTGATGTAGTGGGCCACCTCGTACGGGGAGGTTGGGTCGGAGGCGTCTATGACCCGTAGCCCGCTGCTCCCACCGTCGGCCACGAAGACGTAGGGATAGGACACGAAGACGCCCATAGCCGTGCCGGGGGTGTCGTAGTACCCGACCTCGTACGGGGAGGTGGGATCCGCCACCGACACTACGCGCAACCCGGCCGTCCCGTCGGCGACGTACATGAGGGTCCCATCCACGAATACCTTGTGGGCCTCACCGGGGGAGTCGTAATGTCCCACCTCCGTTGGGGAGGAGGGGTCGGAGACGTCTATTATCCTGACACCGTAGAGCCCGTCCGCGACGTACGCGTAGCTCCCGGCCACGAAGACGCCCTCGGCACTCCCGGGGGTGTCGTAAGATCCAAGGAGGGAGTGGGTGGCCGTATCGTATATCATCAAGCCTCCGGACCTTCCGGCTGCCACGTACAGCCTGCCACCGTACGGAAAGACCTCAAAGGCGTACCCGCCCCGAACCTCGCCCACCTTGACGGGGCCGTATATTCCGTAAGTGAAGAACTTAACCCCTTTGGAGCCTGCAGCGGCGTACATGGAGTTGCCAACGGATTTGACGTCGTAGAAGCACCCTTCCGCCTCAATGTAGGAGACCCTCACGGGGGAGGAGGGGTCCGTTATGTCGTAGATCTCCAGACCCGCTATGTCCTCGGCCACCAACAGGTAGTTCCCTACCACCCGGGTGGCGTAGGCCACACCGTAGGTCGGTACGTTCCCAACGTGGGAGAAGGTAGAGGCGTCGTATACGTTTATACCGGCGGGCATGTCCGCAACGTACAGGTACGCACCCACCTCCTTGGCGTCCGTACTCCGGGCCGACGTGCCCACGGAGGATATGGGGGCCGGTGCCGTCGGATCCGAAATGTCGTATACCCTGACCCCCCCGGTACCGACGGCGGCGAACAGCCTGTTCCCGGACACGCTGACGTTCAGGACGCTACCGATGGAGGATTTGCGGGTTATGAGGGTGGGGGAGGAAGGGTCGCTTATATCGTAAAGGGATAACCCCTCGGATACCTCGGCGACGTAGAGGACGTTCCCCTTGAGGGCCACACCCGAGGCGTCCCCTAAGGTGTTTATGGCACCGATGAGAACCGGAGAGGGTGGGGAAGAAACGTCAAAGATCTTAACACCGAACTCACCGTCGGACAGGAAGAGCAAATTGCCGAAGAGGTTTATCCTCTTGGCGAAACCCGGAGAGTCGTAGTGATATACCACCGTTGGGGAGGAGGGGTCGGAGACGTCGTACGCTATAAGCCCCTCCAGACCGTCCGCCACGTAGAGGATTCCGCTGTGATACTTCACATCCATCACGACACCGTCGGTCTTGACCTCCCCGAGCATTGAGGAGGAGGACAGGGAGTATATCCTTATACCGCCTCCCACTCCCATGAACACTGTTCCATCGCCGAGGTTCAGGTCGGCCGTCAGGTTGGAACCGAAGGGATACTTACCGAGCGATATGACGTTTGAGGAGTCCAAAAGTGGGGTTATTACGTCGCAGCATCCCCTGCGCGCCGATAGGGGTGCCACCGTTCCTATGTCTCCACATACCTCAACTGCGCCTAACAGTAAAAGCATACTCTTACCTCCTTCTTACCAGTTTTACGGTTTTAAAGGTGTCCCCCATACGGAGGACTGCTATATAGACCCCCGAAGGAAGCCCCGAAACGTCCAGACTACCCTTAGCCTTCCCCCTCCGTATCACCTTGCCATCGGGAGAGTAGAGGACGTAGGTAAAGGTGCCCTTCCACCTTATGGAGCTTTCACTTACCTGAAGGTCGTTTCCACTCCCGAACGGACCGCAGTAGGTCGCAAAAATAACCGTACGGTACGGTGGCATGTGGCTGGCCGAGGAGGTCGTTCCGCTGGCGCTGTGGCTGTGGCCGTGGGGGAGGTGGTAGGATACGGCACCTCCCGTCCATACGGAGGGCCCGTAGTAGGTGCTCGTGGTGAAGGAGAAGGTGTGGCTGTGGGACGTGCTGCCACCGTTACTTCCCGTGGAGGTGTTGGCCCTCGGAATGCGACCGTTGAACTCCGGGAGGAGGTTGAAGTAGGTACAGGAGGGGAGAGTGTCAAACATCAGGATTATCCTGCAGGAGTCTATGAAGGCGGGCCACCTGTTCGCCCTCCAGAACCTCACCGTGCGGTACGGAGGGATGTTGCTGGCCGCCCCTGTGGTCCCGGAGAAGGTGTGGTCGTGGAGGGACCTGTAGGGTGTATGGTAGGTTGACCCATGATCCGCTATGTCGGAGCTGTAGGACCAGCTGGAGTCCGTCCTGCCGGCGTAGGTGTGGGTGTGCGTGGCCGCTCCACCTATTAGGCCCGGTGTGGGATCCCCTCTGGGGAACCTGTCCATCATCGTGGTGGTGATGTCGTCCCACTCCGGACGGGTGGGGGCGTAGTAGGACATAACTACGGCGTTCCTTGGTAGGGCGTTGAAGTCGGACAGGGCCTTGGCGAATATGAAGGTGCGGTAAGGGGGTATGTGGGAGGAGGGGTCCGTAGTGACGGAGAAGGTGTGGGTGTGGGGATCCATAGGGTATATGCTCCAGGATACCCCGCCGCAGTTGGGAATGGTGGAGCCAGACGTCGTGGTTCCAGATATGGTGTGCGTATGCGTGGAGGTTCCACCCAAGGTTCCTCCGTACGTGGTCGTTCCGAGGGGAAAGCGCCCGGTGAAGTCCGTTAGAACCTGCCATCCCGGAGGGGGTGTGCTATCAAACATAACTATAGTACCCGCCGGTATGGGAGCGCATTGATTTAGGATTACCAGAATCATCGTCCCGTAATTATAAAGGTGTTCGCAACCGTTTGTCAAATTTATGATGTATATCCAATAATTTTTTGAAATTCTGCATCAAAACTGTGAGCACGGGGGGTGTGTAAAATTGCGGATTTTCTGAAGTGAAATGAGGTTCAGAGGTGCAGACGCGACCGAAAGGCAGCACCTATACGGTTTATGGAGTACCTTAGAATCCTCTCTATGTTGGCCTACGCCTTTCCCGGACAGGGGAGTCAGTACGCTGGAATGGGTAAGGTCCTACTTGAGAGGTATCCGGAGGCCGAAGATACCTTCAGACTCGCCGACAGCATAACGGGTCTAAACCTAAGCGCCTTGCTTACGGAGGCCTCCGAAGAGGAGCTCCGGGACACCATAAACACCCAACCCGCCATCTTCCTGTACTCCGCGGCCCTGTACCACATCCTTGAAAAGAGCAGGCCCCCGGAGGTGGTCTTCGGCCACAGTTTAGGTGAGTTCTCGGCACTATACGCTGCCGGTGTGTTTGACTTCGCCACGGCCCTGAACTTAGTGATAGAGAGGGGAAGACTGATGGGGAGGTCCGGTGGCGGTACCATGCTGGCCGTCGTAGGGAGCGGCGCCAGAGATCTGGCCGAAGAGGTCCTGAAGGGAGGCTTCTCCACCCTGGTCATCGCCAACTACAACTCCCCCAAGCAGGTAGTCCTGTCCGGAAGTGAAGAGGAGGTAAGTAAAGCGGGGGAGCTTCTGAAAAAACTTATGGTGGATAGAGGGAAGAGGCTCCGTCTGGTCCCTCTGAAAGTGGGAGCGGCCTTTCATTCCCCCCTGATGGATACGGCGGCTAAGGAATTCGCGAGGCTGTTGGACGAGGTCCCTTTCAGGGATCCTAAGGTGCCAGTGATAATGAACGCTACGGGAAAGGTGGCTAAAACGTCCGAAGAGGTGAAGGAGGCCCTGAGGGTACAGCTTCGCTCCTCCGTACGCTTTACGGACATGATAGCCGAGGCCGTCGCCGTGGGGGTAAGCGAGGTCTGGGAGGTGGGTCCCGGAAGGGTCCTGTGCGGCTTAATCTACCAGACGACCGACCGTATAACCTGTCGCCCTCAAGACCCCAAATACCTTCAAGGGTAGAATAGTCGCTTCATGGCAAGGATAGGGGTAATAGGCACGGGATACGTGGGGTTGGTCAGTGCCGTGGGTATGGCCACGCTCGGGCATCACGTGGTGGGTATGGACAAGGACGAGGGGAAGATAGAAAAGCTTAAGAGAGGGGAGCCCCCCTTCTACGAGGAAGGGCTGGAGGAGTACCTGCGGAGGGCGATGGAGGAGGGGAGGTTGAAATTTACCCTGAGTACGGAGGAGGCGGTGAGAGGGGCGAGGTACGTCTTCATAGCTGTCAACACGCCCATGGACGAAGACGGAAGCGCTGACCTGAGCCAGCTACTGTCTGCTACAAGGAGCATAGCGAGAGCCATGGATGGCTTTACCGTTCTTATAGTGAGGAGTACGGCCCCGGTGGGGAGTCTGGACGCCATGGTTGAGGTTCTGCGGGAGGAGGGAAAGGAGAGGGGAAGGGACTACGACTTAGCCTACAACCCGGAGTTCCTGAGGGAGGGGACCGGTATTCTGGACTTCCTGAACCCCTCCCGTGTGGTCGTGGGGGCGGACAACCCCGATATAGCCGAGGAAGTGATGGCGCTGTACGACGGCATAGACGCCCCGAAGTTGAAGACAACCATAAAGAACGCCCAGATAATAAAGTACGCCTCCAACGCCTTTCTGGCGGCCCGGGTCTCCTTCATAAACGAGATAGCCGCCGTGTGCGAGGCCTTAGGTGGGGACGTTTGGGACGTGGCCGAGGGGGTAGGGCTTGACCCCCGGATAGGCAGGCAGTACCTTAGGCCGGGTCCCGGGTACGGGGGCCCCTGCCTGCCAAAGGACCTGATGGCCCTGATAAGGATGTCCGAGGAGTACGGCCACTTTCCCCACTTCCTTGAGGCCGTGCACCTGCGGAACGAGGCCCAGAAGAGGAGGATAGTCTGGAAGGTAAAGGAGGCCCTGGGGGGTGTATTCACCGGTAAGACGGTGGGTGTGCTGGGCCTGACCTTCAAGCCCAACACGGACGACGTGAGAAACTCCGTGTCTATCCCCATACTCAACCGAATAAGGAAGCAGGGGGCTAAGGTCAAGGCCTACGATCCTATGGGTTCGGAGAGCGCCCGTAAGGTGTTCGGGATGGGGGTGGAGATCTACGGTGACCCTTACACGGCCCTTGAGGGGGCTGACGCAGTCCTCATACTCACGGGCTGGAAGGAGTTCGCGGATCTGGACTGGGAGAGGATAAGGGAGAGGGTAAGGAAGGCCTACATCGTTGATAGCGTTGGAGTCCTCCGAAAATCTCCCCCCAAAGGCTGGAGGGTCTGGATAGTGGGTAAGGGAGAGGTCTCTTAGGCTCCGCGCCCTTTGAGACTCAAACCTATGGCGAGTTTGGACTTGCTTTCGGGCTTGAAGCCGGCGTCCTTGAGGATACGGGCTACACGTTTTACGTCCTCCTCCGGCCCTTCCACCTCAAGGAAGGCCATCTGCGTGGCATCGTCGTACCAGACTACGTCGTAGGTTATCTGAACCTCCCCGGATACGTACCTCTCTCTGACCGTAAGGGTCTGAAGGATGGGTTTTGTACCTTCCACCTCACCACGCATCTCCTCCCGCGATACCTCCCTCTCGCTCTCCTCCCTGTATATCACACCTTCCTCCGTCTTCCTGTCCCTCTTGTAGGTGCGCACGACCCTCCCATCCTCGTACTCCCGGAAGCGGAGGGCCCCTCCGTCCCCGGGGTCGTAGTAGGTGTCGGAGTACCGCACCTTCCCGTACGGTAGGGGTCTGTACCCGTGCTCCTCCAAAACCCTCAGGGCCTTCAGGAAGTCCTCCCTCCCCCCTATCAGGAACTTGGCCTCAATCTCCATCCGGCGGGACCTCTCTAAGTCGGTGCTTTCCTCTCTCATCCACGTACATCTCCCCGGCGAAGGGCTCCCTGTCGTGTGGGGTAAAGAGGAGGGCCCTTTCCCTCATAAAGAGGTCGTACCAGTACTTACGGGCGAAGAGCATCTCTTCCGGGTAGAGGTCGTAGGCCATAACGTAGGGGAGGGGGGAGTGGTGCCTCGTGGGGAGCAGGTCCCCTGTAAAGATGAACGGCCTATCGGAGTCCATTATAACCACTATCTGATGTCCGCGGGTGTGCCCCCCGGTACGATGGACGTATATCCCCGGCCACACCTCCGCGCTTCCCGACACCAGCCTCAGGTGGCCCTCAAGTGCCCTTATCCTCTCCTGCGGATAGCTCGCCCTGCTCCTCTCGTGGGGGTAGAGGGCGTCCGCCCACTCCATAGCCTGTACGACGACCTCGCACCCGTACTTGAACTTCCCTTCCGCCGTGGCCAGCTCGCCGGCGTGGTCAAAGTGCAGGTGGGTCTGTATCACTAAGGACACCTCCTCCCTCCCTATGGGGGCATCGGCGAAGGGGTCCTCCTCAACCGCGTCGTATATCCTCCTGAACTTCTCGTCCCACCCCGTTCCGAGGCCGGCCTCTATGAGGACCCATCCCCTTTCCGTCTTCACTAAAAGAGGGTGGGTGGCCATGGGTATGCGGTTGTGGTCGTCGGGGGGGATAAGGCGGCTCCACAGCACCTTAGGTACCACGCCGAACATCGCCCCACCGTCTAAGGCGAACTTCCCGGAGTTCAGCTGATAGACGGTTATCCTCTTTCCTTTGAAGACTCTCATGCCCCCTATTCTACCTCCGGCGGGTGCCGTCAGTTCGGTCTGAATACGAAGGTGGCCACCACCACCCTCCGCTCATCATGGCTTCCTAAGACGTAGGAGTACCTTCCGGGTTCTTTGGGCCTGAAGACCACGCTACCCTCCCCCACGGCCACCGTATCCCCCGACGGGGAGAGTGCCCGTACGGAGACGTTCCTACCCCCTATTACGGACACCCACACCACACCCGACGTGTCCAAATCCCTAAGGACGGTGTCCTCACCGACAACGGCCCCAAGCCATGGCGTACTGTCCTCGGCCGTGGTTATCTCCACCCGACCCTTTCCACGGAGGAGAACGGAGACGGTGTCCCCGGTGCCGGGTAGGATGATAGAGCCGACGTACTTCTCCCCTACACGCCTCGGGCCGTCTATAACGGCGGTGGAGACGGAGCCCATTTCAAAGGACGTGTCCCCCCTTACCAGAAGCATATAGACCGACCCGTCGGACGTTGGCACTGATACCTTGAGACTCCCCTTAAGGATATAGGAGCCGTGAGGTAGGCCGAAGAGCAGGATCAGGAACATCGTCCATTTTAAGGTCGCCCCGTCATACGGCGTACTCCCTACCCCTCCAGAGTACCTTTCCCCTACTGTACCACCTCCACGAGACGTAGAGGGTTATCAAAAACAGGATGGAGCCCACGGTGGAATGCACCAACGTGTATAGGCGCGAGTGCGTGCGGAAACGGTGCGCGAAGTACAGGTTAAACAGCAGGAAGAGGCCCATCGCCAGACCGTACTCCCCGTAAGCGGCGGTTCCGAAGGTAAAGGACCAACCGGCCAGACTCTCAAAGAGGTTCATAAGGCCGTACCATAACCCTAAGCGCACCCGTCCTTTCAAAAGGGGGACTAAGTTTTTAGCCCATCCCATCACCATCCCCTCCAGCGAGGAGTACATCCGGGCCCTTACACCGTACCTCCTTCCGTGGAGAAAGAGCAGCCTGTATCCCGTCCTCTTGACCCTCTCCGCCAGTCTTACGTCCTCCAACACCTCACCCATGACCGCCCTGTGCGTCCCCACAGCCTCATATACCTCCCTCCTTATCATGATGAACTGACCGTTGGCGGCCGCCACGGGTGAGTCGGGGTCGCTCACACTCTCAAGGGGGTAAAGGGTCCCAAGGAGCTTGAATATCATGGGTTGAAGGGAGGCCTCCCACGGAGAGCCGTACACCTGCTCCGGGCTTACGGACAGCATATCCACCTCCCTGAACCTCCGCAGTAGCCTCTTAAGGCTGTAGGGGGAGAGTCTGACGTCCGCATCCAAAAATAGCAGTACATCCCCCCGACTCTCTTCGTAGCCCCTAACGAGGGCGTAGTTCTTACCTACCGCCCCTTTTGGCCTCTCCTCCTCCTCTATCCGGATCAATCTTGCAAAACCTAACCTGCCAACGATGGAGGGGGTGGAGTCGTAGGAGGAGTCATCCACCACCACTATCTCCCACTCCTCGCCCGTCCTCTCAAGGGCCTCCTTCAGGCTTAAAAGGCAACCTTCCGCGTTCTCCTCCTCGTTTCGCATGGGTACTACGGCCGAGATCATGTCAGAGATACTACCCAGTACTCACCCACGTTCTGTCTGTACTGGATCGCCTCGGCCACGTGATGGACCTCTATCCTGTCCGTTCCCTCAAGGTCGGCCACGGTTCTGGAGAGCTTGAGGATCCGGGTTATGCCTCGGGCGGATATACCCATCTGGGTGGCCGCCTGTTTGAGCAGGGCCTCGGCGCCATCGTCTAACCTGCAGTACCTCTCAAGTAGGGAGGGGGTCATCTGACTGTTGGTGAATATGCCCTCGTGTTCCCTGAACCTGTGGAGCTGGCGCTCCCTCGCCTCCTGAACCCTCTCCCTTATCTTGGAGGAGGGCTCGGAGGATGCTCCCCTGAACTCCTCGTACTCCAGCGGCTGAACGCTGACGAAGATGTCTATGCGATCCAGAAGGGGGCCGGACACCTTGCCCTGATACCTCTTTATAGCCGAGAGGGTACAGGTACACGCGTGCTTCTTGTCCCCGTAATGACCGCAGGGACAGGGGTTCATCGCGGCCACCAACATAAACCGCGCCGGGAAGGTGGCCGAACCTCGCGCACGGCTAATAACCACGCGCCCGTCCTCCATGGGTTGCCTTAAAGCCTCAAGTGCCTGCCTGTTGAACTCAGGGAGCTCGTCTAAAAAGAGTACTCCGTTGTGGGCCAGAGACACCTCCCCCGGCCTTGGAACGCTCCCACCCCCTATCAGGGCCACGTCCGAAACGGTGTGATGGGGGGAACGGAAGGGACGCGTACGGATCAGACCCACACCGGAGGGTAGGAGCCCGGCTACGGAGTATATCTTGGTGGTCTCAACGGCCTCCTCCTCGCTCATCGGGGGCAGGATAGTGGGGATGCGACGGGCTAACATGGTCTTACCGGATCCGGGTGGGCCCACCATGAGCATGTTGTGAGAACCGGCCGCCGCCACCTCCGCGGCCCTCTTGGCGTAGTCCATACCCTTTATGTCTGCCATATCAACGTCGTAGAGGACGGGAGTATCCTCGGGCGAGTAAGTTGCCCTACGCAGTGGGAGCTTCCCCGTTACGAACTCCACGGCCTCTTTCAGGGAGGCTACACCGTACACCTCCGCTCCTTTGATCACCGCCCCTTCGTAGGCGTTCTCGGAGGGAACTACCAGTTTTAACCCCTCCTTAGCGGAGAGTATGGCCGCCGGGAGTACGCCCGACACCCTCCGCAGGGTACCGTCCAGGGCCAGCTCACCTAAGAACATGTACTTTAGCAGCTCCTCCCCGGGAACGTACCCGAAGGCGGCCAGAACGCTCAGGGCTATGGGCAGGTCTAATAGGGCCCCCTCCTTCTTAACGTCCGCGGGGGCTAAATTCACCCTCACCCTCCCCGGAGGGAAGGGGAAGCCCGAGTTCTTTATGGCCGAATGTATCCTCTCTTTACTCTCTTTGACCTCGGCGTCGGGCAGACCTACTATGACGAACTTGGGTATACCCTTGGCATAATCAACCTCAACTTCAACCTTTATCCCCTCTATTCCCCAATGTATGGCCGAATAGGTCTTAGCATACACGGGTGTATTTTAAAGGGGGATGAAAGGGGGCCCGAAGGCCCCCTTCACTTACAGCTCCCCCTTGTAGATCTTCCTTAAAACGTACGGCAGGATGCCGCCGTGTTTGTAGTACTCCACCTCAACCGGCGAGTCCAGACGGGCTATGGCCTCAAACTCCACCTTACTCCCGTCCTTCTTGTAGGCCACCACCTTGAGAACCTTGTTGGGGTAGATGTCCTCTATCCCTAAGATGTCGTACCTCTCGTGTCCGGTAAGACCGTAGGTGGCCGCACCCTCGCCGGGCTTGAACTGAAGAGGCAGGACCCCCATGCCCACTAAGTTGCTCTTGTGGATGCGTTCAAAGGACTCGGCCAGGACGGCCTTCACACCTAAGAGGGCCTGACCTTTTGCTGCCCAGTCCCTTGAGGAGCCGGTCCCGTACTCCTTCCCCGCCAAGACGATGACCGGGTGGCCCTCCTCCCTGTACCTCATAGCGGCGTCGTAGGTGCTCATCTTTTCGCCGGTGGGAACGTAAACGGTCCACCAGCCGCGCACCTCCTCCTCAAACAGGTAGTTTCTGAAGCGCACGTTGGCGAAGGTACCCCTGACCATCACCTCGTGGTTTCCTCGCCTCGCTCCGTAGGTGTGGAGTCTCTCGGGAGGAACTCCCTTGGACAGGAGGTACTGACCGGCCGGGCTGTCGGGGGCTATGGGACCTGCGGGGGAGATGTGGTCCGTGGTAACGGTGTCCCCTCCTCGGACCAGTACGTAGGCTCCGACTATATCCCTGGGAGGCTCCGGCTCCAGTTTGAAGTCGTCAAAGTAGGGGGGCCGCTGGATGTAGGTGGAGTCGGGGTCCCAGTGGTAGAGGGTACCGGTGGGAGCGTCTAATTCCTCCCACTCCTTCGTTCCTTTGAAGATGTCAGCGTACTTCCTCTTGAAGTTCTCGGGCCTGAGGGCGTACCGATTTATGTAGTCGCGAATCTCGGCCTGCGATGGCCAGATGTCGCGCAGGTAGACGGGACGCCCGTTGGGGTCGTACCCTAAGGGTTCGCTCTCAAAGTCTATGTCTATGCGGCCGGCTATGGCGTAGGCCACCACCAGCATGGGGGATGCCAAGAAGTTGGCCTTTACCAGGGGGTGTATGCGGGCCTCAAAGTTGCGGTTTCCGGAGAGTACGGAGGCGACCACTAAATCGTGCTCTTTGATGGCCCTCTCTATGGGCTCCGGCAGAGGTCCGGCGTTCCCTATGCACGTGGTACATCCGTACCCCACTAAATGGAAGCGTAAGGCCTCAAGGTAGGGCATGAGTCCGGACTGGGTTAGGTAGTCCGTTACGACTGAAGAGCCGGGGGCAAGGCTCGTCTTCACGTAGGGTTTGGTCTGAAGGCCGTACTCCACGGCGTTCTTGGCCAGAAGCCCAGCCCCTATCATCACGGATGGGTTGGAGGTGTTGGTGCAACTCGTTATGGCGGCGATAACTACGGAGCCGTGGCTGAGGACGAACTCCTCGCCCTCATAAACGATCACGGCCACGTCCTTCTCCGTCAGTACGTGTCCGGCCCCTTCGTCCTCGTACTTCTCCATCTCCCGTATCACCTCGTCGGCCGTGGGTACGTCCTCTTTATGGAACTCCTCCTTGAGTATGACGTGGAACCTCTCCTTGGCCTCCCTCAAGGGTATGCGGTCCTGTGGGCGCTTGGGCCCGGCTATGCTCGGCTCTATCTTCGTCAGGTCTATCTCTACCACGTCCGTGTACTCCGGCTCCGGGGCGTCCGGGCTCCAGAACATCCCCTGCTCCTTGACGTAAGCCTCCACCAGAGGAACTACGGACTCTCTACCCGTACCCCTTAGGTAGGCTAAGGTGTTCTCGTCTATGGGGAAGTACCCCACGGTGGAGCCGTACTCCGGGGACATGTTGGCCAGGGTGGCCCTGTCGGGCAGGGATAGGTTGGCCAGACCGGGGCCGAAGTACTCAACGAACTTGCCCACGACCCCCCTCCTACGTAGGGCTTCCGTTACGGTCAGGACCAGGTCCGTGGCCGTGGCACCTTCCGGCAGCTCACCTACAAGACGTACCCCTATCACCTCCGGAAGGAGCATGTAGTAGGGTTGCCCTAACATTACGGCCTCCGCCTCTATCCCACCCACACCCCATCCTAAAATACCTAAGCCGTTTATCATGGTAGTGTGGCTGTCCGTCCCTATGAGGGTGTCGTATATGGCCACCCCGTCCTGAACCATCACCACCCGGCCCAGGTACTCAAGGTTCACCTGGTGGATTATGCCTTTACCCGGTGGTACGACCCTGAAGTTGGAGAAGGCCTGCTGGCCCCACTTGAGGAGCTGGTACCTCTCCCGGTTGCGCTCCATCTCAAGACGCACGTTGTAGATGTACGCGTAGAGGGTACCGAAGTAATCCACCTGTACGCTGTGGTCTATTATGAGGTCGGACTGTCTTATGGGGTTTATGCGTTTGGGATCTCCGCCAAGGGATTTCATGGCGTCGCGCATGGCGGCTATATCAACGACCACCGGGACTCCGGTGAAGTCCTGCAGCACTATGCGGGCGGGCATGTATGCTATCTCCCTGCGTTCAGTCTCCGGCTTCCACGAAGAGACGATGTTCAGGTGCTCGTCGGTGACTAAAAAGCCGTCCAGACTGTGGAGTACGTTCTCTACGAGGACCCTTATAGAGTAGGGGATGCGGTCGGGATTCACTCCCACGGAGGATAGAAAGTCCGGAACGGAGTAATAGGTCAGGTCTCCGTCCTTTGTCTTCAA
>CAYYQD010000049.1:0-13002 GCA_964473735.1 uncultured bacterium | reverse complement strand
CCGTCCGTATCAATAACGGGCACTCCATCGGTGCGGTATTACCCTTAGGGCGAAGTTATAACCGGGCAAAACGTATCAGCGCACTACCACCCGGGACTCCGTCGTACCTCCTCCGTGCTCCAATCTAAGCAGGTATATACCCTTTTTTAGACGGACGGGGACGCGATAGACTCCCGTAAAACCGTTAAGTCGTGTTGAGAAGATACGCCTGCCATCCACGGAGTAGAGGGAGATCTTCAGGTCCGTCTTACCCTTTACCCTGATGCGCAGTTCGTTTCCGATCACCGCGTAGTTGAGGGTGCAGTCCACGTACCTCTCTCCGACGGAGAGTTCTGTATCTCCGTTACCGAGGGCCAGACCGCATATAACGTTGCTACCGATGGATGCGTGCTGCACGGAAACGGAGTAGGAGGACGGGGTGTAGGAGAAGCTATACACGCTCCAGGATCCTGACTGACTGAGGCTGAGGGGAGTGTGGGATATGGGGTAGGACCTCCAGTAGCACGTGTCAAGACCACCGGTATCTGCGGCTACTAAGCCGTCGTACCCCCCTGCGGACCAAGCGCCGTTGTTGGTATATCCGGCGACGTAAGGGATACTGTGGGGGCTTATATCTATCGCCCTTCCGCTCTCGGTCCCGCCGGAGAGGAGGTATCTGAACTTAACTAAGTTGCAGGTGCTTTTATCAAAGGCGGCGATGAAGAGGTCGCTGTTCCTGAAGAAGCCCGTCATCCAGTAGTAGTTAGGCCCTTCAACCACGTCTATACCCACGTCGTTCCCACCGGTATATAGGATCCTCCCGCACACCAAATTCCCGTGAGCGTTGAACTTGGCGAAAAGGGCGTCCCTACCCCCGCCGGGGCCGTCTATCTCGTCGGCCAGTATGAAACCTCCGTCCGAGGTGGGTTTGGCCCACGTGAAGTACTTGCCGTTTCCGTCGTCGTAATAGGTCCTCGGGTACCTGCGCTGCCACATCAAACCCCCGCTGCCGTTGAACTTCCCTATCCATATCTCGTTGAAGGAAGGTGCTATCAGGACGTAGTTTCCGTCCGTCGTCTGGATGGCCGTCGTGGCGAACTCCCAGCTGGTTGTACCGACGGGTCTCATCCACTGGAGGTTCAGAGAGGCGTCAAACTTCGCTATGAAGGCGTCCTCTTCGCTGACGGAACAGTCTCCCCACGAGTCCGTCTCGCTGTAGGTCATGTAGCCAGCGGCCACGACCCCGCCGTCGTTGGTGGGCCACACCCCTAAGATGCGGGTTTGACGGTCGGACGCCGCGCAGCTCCAAGAGGCCGCTGGATCAAGGTGCCTGCCCCCGACGTAATCCCCGGAGGAGTTGAGCCGGGTTAGGAAACCGTACAGCGGTGCATAACAGCTACCCGGCCCGGCCCCGCCATCATTACACCACGTACCACCTACGACGATGTTCCCGCTTGTTTGCCAGACTACTTTGTAGGCCCAGTCGTCCCTGCCACCGCTGTTCCCTATTACCTTCTTCCACGTGGGAGTCATCAGAATGTAGTCCTCGTCGCTCCCGCTTATTGAGAAGCTGATCGTGAACAGAAGGAGAACGGGCACCGAGTCCCCACGGAAGTCTATACCCCACATCTGATCGTAGCTGGAGCCGCCGTAAGTGGATAGTCCTGCCCACGTTATCTGCGCCTCAAGGGTGGAAACTCCCATAAGTGATGCTATAAGTAAGCCGCTAATGAAGTATCTCATAGCTCCTCACCCCCTCCTTGTTTAAGACCTCCTTCAGGCGTTCGGTGTCCAGGGTGCTGCCCGGAACGGTCCAGATGTAGAGGGAACGCTTCATCTCGGAGTAGGTTACCCTCTCAACCGTGCCGTTGAAGGTTCGGTATATGTCGCGGGTGAGTTCATAAACGCACTTGGAGCACGACGCGAAATTCGTATCGTGTATAACCACAGCCCACCAGTTCGTAGGCTTGACGGTAGCGTGAGGCACCGCCACCTGAGATAAGATCCACATTAGCATAAGACTAAATTATACACCCGTTCGGGTATGAGAGCAAGGGGTAATTGCACATCCATAGCCTATCACCACTAAACCCCAAAAAAGCCGTACAACGGCCTTAAAATACGTTCTATGGCCGATACGGAAGGGAAGGATAACCGTTACGAGTCTCACCCGTTCCTTAAAGGGGTAAAGACCTTGAGGGAGGCAGGAAAGGAGGCTCCGAAGCTTGAAGGGGTCCCCACGGGGGTTGAGGGTCTGGACGACCTGTTCTTCACGAGCGTCGTTGAGAGTGGGAAGGCTAAGAGGGTACCGTTGGGAGGGATACCGAAGTACGCCGTTATAAACATAACGGGTGTATCGGATACGGGTAAGTCCCTTCTGGTTGAACAGTTCGCCGTGAAGAGGGCGAGCGAGGGGGAGAGGGTGGTGTTTATAACCGTTGAGTCCCCCGCCCCCTTCGTGGCTATGGCGCTGAAGGAGAGGGCCAGGGCGATGGGCATAGAAGACATCTCCGTTATAGACGAGAACATCGTACTCATAGACGCCGCATCCTACACCGTACTGCGGGAAAGCCTCCAGACTCTGCTTGACACCGTAGCCTACGCCATAAAGACCTACAGGGCCGATTACACCGTAATAGACTCAATAACCGGCCTGTACGAGGCCAGGGAGATGATGGCCCGGTCCGTGGTGCGCCAGATCTTCAACTTCATAAAGAAGTGGTACCAGACGGCCCTCTTCGTCTCCCAGAAACGCTCTGGCCACGAAGAACTATCCGCGGAGGCTGCCGGTGGATACGCCGTCTCCCACATCGTGGATTGCACGATGGTGATGTCCAAGAAGCTCATAATAACCCGCTACGACGAGAGCCTGTACGGAAGGCCCATAGGGGAGATGGTGAGGCTCTTCAGGATAGACGGGTGTCGCATGTGCGGACACGACACCGATACCCACCTTATGGAGATAACGGACTTAGGACTGGTGAAGATAGGTCCGAGTCTAAAGGAAGTACGAAAAAAGGAGGATAGATGAAGTACGAGATAACGCACGGGCCGTCCTACGCCCTCCTCAAGGTATTCCTTGAGGACGGGGAGAGCGTGGTGGCGGAGCCGGGATCTATGGTAACGATGCGGAACGTGGATATGAAGACCACTATGCCGGGCGGTTTTTTCAAGTCCGTAATGAGGGCCGCCCTCGGGGGTGAGAGCCTCTTCGTGAATACCTTCGTAGCCAGAGGGGAGGGGGAGGTGTGGTTGGCCCCCAACGTCCCCGGCGATATAGCCTACGTACCCCTGCGGGGTGAAAAGGTCCTGATACAGGATAACGGGTATCTGGCCCACCACGGGGACGTGAGCGTAGGGGTGGAGTTCAGGGGACTCGGGGGTTTCCTATCCGAAGGAAACTTCGTGTGGTTGAAGGCTGAAGGTGAAGGGGGCGTTTGGGTGACCTCCTTCGGAGCCTTAGAGGACGTTGAGCTGTCGGAAGGGGAGAGGATTACGGTGGATAACTTCCACCTGGTGATGATGGACTCTCGGGTCAGGTATAAAGTGAAGAAGCTCGGTGGGCTGAAGAGCGCCCTCTTCGGAGGGGAGGGGATAGTCGTGGACCTGGAGGGACCGGGGCGTGTGCTCATACAGACACGGACGGTGGACGGCCTCGCACGGGTAGTTATACCCTTCCTGCCGCGCGATAAGGAAGAGTAAAAAGGAGGTAGAGCATGCCGATACTGACACAGGAGGAGATAAAGCGCTACGATATAGACACGGTGGCCATACGGGTATTCCTGAAGGCCCTTGAGATAATCGGAGGGCCGAGGAAGCTCATAGAGTACCGCAACCTCACGTGGCTCCCCAGCCTCATGGAGGCCGCTTACGCCATCGTCCTGCAGGACATGGAGATGAAGACCGAGAGCGAAATAGCCGAGTTCTTGGGACTCACCCGCCAGACAGTTCGGAACATCCTCCGCGCCGACCCCGAACTCGTCATGAGGAAACTGCAGGGGGAGCTGGAGGAGAAGACACCGCGGGCCCATACGGCCGGAGGTCTGGCGAAGATAGCCTACAGGGAGATAAAGGAGGGCAGAGACCATCTGGCCATCTTCAACTTCGCCTTCTCCGTCGCCTCCGAGGTCCTCGGCATAGTGTGGCCGGTTGAGGTCCTCCTGCGGATAAAGGGCCTTGATTTCCCCGTCGGCAAGGAGGATCTACTTCAGAGACTCGCCGGTCTGAAGGTAAAGGACGTGCCGGCCGAGGAGATCTTGGAGAGGCTAACCTACCCCGTGAAGTCCCCCGCGGAGCTCCTGAAACGCATCAGATTGGCCTTAGAGGAGACGAAGGGGTAGGGTTCCCTCCGGAGGGAGTATGAAGGTGAGGGTGGAGTTAAAAGGCGGAAAGGTTCTGGAGCTCGTTCGCGGCGATATAACCAAGCAGAGGGACGTTGAAGCCATAGTGAATTCGGCCAACGCCCTACTCAAACCCGGCGGAGGCGTATCCGGGGCCATACACAGGGCGGCCGGGCCGCACCTCTACGAGGAGGCCCGTCGGTACGCTCCGATAAAGGTATCCGAGTGCGTGATAACCGGAGCCTACGACCTCCCCAACTCCTACGTCATACACTGCCTCGGCCCCGTATACGGCCGGGACGAGCCCTCCGACGTCCTGTTAGCCAGGACCTACGAGAACGCCCTGCGCCTCGCCGACAGCAGGGGAATCGGGAGCGTGGCCTTCCCCTCCATATCAACGGGGATATTCGGGTATCCCCTCGGGGAGGCGGCCCGGGTCGCCCTATCCACCATCGTAAGGGTACTCCCCACCCTGAAGAGCGTCGGGGTCGTGCGGATGGTTCTCTGGGGGGAGGAGAGCTTCAACGCCTACGCCGAGGCCCTGAGGGAGCTGGTGGGAGAGGTTGAAGAGGGTTAAGGTAGTATTCCGGGCGACCCATTACTACCGGATCCTCGGTGGAACCGAGGCCTGTCCCCATACCCACACCTACACGGTTGAGGTGGCCTGTGCGGAGTGCGATGAGGTAGGCCTGAGCGTAGAAGGCCTAAAGGCGGAGCTGGATGGGAGCCTATTAAACGACTGGAAGGGTCTCCTGTACCCGGAACCCACGACCGAGAACCTCGCCTTGTCCATATACGCCCTGCTTCCCAGAGGGAAGGTGGAGTGGATCTCCGTACAGGAGGACGACCTCGTTAAATCCGTATACGATGGGAGGGACATATGGGTCGTACTACTTAGGGGCGGTACCGGATACACGGCCGCCGTAGGGGTCAAAGGTAGTATGGACAGCAGGGGATTCGCCACCGACCTGAGGGACCTGTATAGGCTCCTAAGAGAGGAGGGTTTAGAGTAGAGAGGCGGGGGTAGAATACCGCCCATGAGCGTACCTTCCGACCTTGAGATAGCACAGAACACCGACCTCCTTCCCATAGAGAGGGTGGCGGAGAGGATGGGGATAGACCCTTCACGGATAGAGAAGTACGGGAACTACAAGGCCAAGCTTCCCCTATCCCTGTTAGAGGAGGGAAAGGGCGGAGGAAAGCTGGTCCTGATCACGGCCATAAACCCCACCCCTTTAGGTGAGGGTAAGACCACCGTCTCCATAGGCCTGTCCATGGCCCTCAACCGCAGGGGGGTAAAGTCCGTCGTGGCCCTAAGGGAGCCATCCTTGGGTCCCGTGTTCGGAGTCAAAGGTGGGGCGACCGGTGGAGGGTACTCGCAGGTGGTACCCATGGAGGATATAAACCTGCACTTCACCGGGGACTTTCACGCCGTAGCCTCCGCCCACAACCTCCTGTCCGCCATGATAGACAACCACATACACCACGGCAACGCCCTCGGTATAGACTCCCGTACGGTAGTGTGGCCCCGCACCGTAGATATGAACGACAGAGCTCTGCGCCGTATTGTAGTGGCCCTGGGCGGGAGGAAGAACGGGTTTCCCCGCGAGGACTCCTTCGTGATAGTCCCGGCTTCGGAGATAATGGCCATATTAGGGCTGGCGACGGATTACACCGACCTAAAGCGCCGTCTCGGGAACATCCTGGTGGGCTTTACGCGGGATAGGGAGCCAGTCTACGCCCGGGACCTGAAGGCGGAGGGGGCCATGGCCGTACTCCTCAGGGACGCCCTGAAGCCCAACCTCGTTCAGACCCTGGAGAACACCCCGGCCTTAGTCCATACCGGTCCCTTCGCCAACATAGCCCACGGCACCAACTCCATAGTGAGCACACGGATGGCTATGGCCTACTCCGACGTGGCCGTCGTTGAGGCCGGCTTCGGCGCCGACTTAGGGGCGGAGAAGTTCTTAGACCTCGTGGCTCCTACGGGCGGATTCTCCCCTTCGGCCGTCGTGATAGTGGCGACGGTTAGGGCCCTGAAGTATCACGGAGGGGTGCCCAGAAAGGAGGTGTCCCGACCGAACGTGGAGGCCGTGGTAAAGGGTTATCCCAACCTCCAGAAGCACGTGGAGAACATGCGGAAGTACGGACTACCGGTAGTCGTGGCCATCAACCGTTTCCCGACCGACACCCGGGAGGAGCTGGACACCCTATCCTCCCTGTTAGAGGGGGAGGGAGTACCACACACGACGGTTGAGGTTTGGTCTAAGGGGTCGGAAGGCGGTCTGGAGCTGGCCGATCTGGTTATGGACGCCGTCCGTGAGGGGTCCCAATACCGCCCCATATACACGCCCGAGATGTCCATAAAGGAGAAGATTGAGAGGGTGGCGAGGGAGATATACGGGGCGGACGGGGTGATGTACTATCCGGAGGCGGAGAGGTCCATAAGGAAGTACGAGAGGTTAGGCTACGGCCGCCTGCCCGTATGCGTAGCCAAGACCCAGTACTCCCTCTCCGACGACCCTAAAAAGCTGGGGCGACCGGAAGGGTTTGAGATAACCGTCAGGGAGGTCAGGTTGCTCTCCGGCGCGGGGTTCGTGGTTCCCATAACCGGGGATATAATGACCATGCCCGGCCTGCCCAAGGAGCCGGCGGCCATACACATGGACTTAGACGAAGAAGGTAGGATACACGGCCTCTTCTAAAGGGTCCATCGCAGGTTCAGGTAAATTCCCCTGCCCGGCAGGGGCAGGGAGCGGGGGTTGAGGGTTCGGTGCGCTACGGCGTTGCCGACGTTGGATACGCCACCGTCAATCTCCAGACCCCGGACCTTACCCCGGATCCCGGTTCGGACGGTTAGGAACCCCGGCCTCGGCACCTCCACGATCGCTACGTCCCGAACGGGAGGCCTGTACTCCGCGAACAGGTAAGGGTGAATACGGGCGGAGTACTCAAGTTTGATCCGCAGGGTTGAGGGGGGTATCCCGGAAAGGACCCTATCCCCCGCCTTGCCGTTCAGTCCGGTATAGGAGAGGTGTAGGTGTGCCCTTCCGACTTTCCCGGACACTACCACCTCCGCTCCCGATACGGCCGCCGTACCGACGAGGTTGGAGTAGTAGAATATCGTGTCCCCTTCCGATGTGAGGGTGTCGGCTCTGAATAGGTCTATGTAGTCCCGTATTAAAGTGCCGAATCCTAACGCTTCAACCCTCCACCACTTCCCCTCCAGGGATACCGAGAGGTCCCCTCCTATGCCCCTCTCCGGTCGTAGGTCCGGATTTCCCAATATAAAGCCCCTCGGATGGGGGGAGTGGGAGGCGCTCTCGGTCAGAGTAGGGAAGCGGTAGGAAGTCTCTAAGTTGGTCCTTACGTCCAACCTCCCTAAGGAGAACCTTCCCCCTACGTGAAAGGCCGGCGCCCACTTCCAGCCGTTCGTGTTGCTCGCCGAGTAGAGCCCCACCCTTCCGCCGTACGAAAGGAGCGTACGCCCGAACTTCAGGTCCCCGAACAGGAAGAGGCCGACGTCGTGGGTGCCAGCGTTGGCGATGTCGTCGTATAACCTCTTCCCGTTGGAATACACCGTGGAGGTTACCCCCAGACGTCCGAAGTAGGAGATCCCGACGTGGATACCCCGTAATTCGGTCTGAAACCTCGCGCTCAAGTCCCTCCCCGTCCTGACGTTCTCCTTAACGTTGTCCCCCTTTATCTTACGGGCAACGGTCGTGTATCCGTGGTACCCCAGCGAAACGTACCTGGTCCCTAAAAGCAGGAAGGCGTGATCTATCTCCGGGTAATAGGTGCTACCCCTGTAGGCCCTGTGAAAGTCCCGGGTGGAGAACAGGGCCCCTTTGAGACTCACGCCCCACCTTCTGACCTCCAGTATGGAGGCGAACTTCCTGTTGGAAGAGGGGGCTCTAAGACTCCCCCTGCCGAAGAACCCGTTGGAGATGGAGGTGTCGGGGTAGGTGTAATCCCCGGAGACGGAGGAGGCCACACCGACGTACGCGGAGTCAAAGGGGGAGTGCCCACCGTACAGGGCGAAGCTCCCGGGATTACTCCGGAGGTACATGCTGACCTCGTCGGGGTCCCCTACCCCCTTCAGCAGGTACATGACGGCCCCTCCTACGGCGTCTGAGCCGAACGGGACGGCCCCACCCTCCGAGACCTCAAGCGACCTCACCACGCCGACGGGGGCGTAGAAGAGGGAGGGACCTATCTCCCTCTCCGTACTCAACCTCATCATGTCAAGGACGACTAAGGTGCGGAAGAAGGCCAGCCCTCTGACGGCCGGGACGGAGGCCGTCGGGTCCTTCCCCACGAACACCACCCCGGGTACGCTCTCAAGGGCGTCGTCCGGACGCAGGGTGGGGGTCGCCGGATAGAGGAGCTCCTCCCTCCTAACGGCCCTGACGGGGCGGGTGGATACGTTCTCACCTATGCTCTTTTCAACTACCACCTCCGGGAACATGTAGGCCGACGGCGAGAGGATGACCTCCACCTTCGCCACGGAGCAGGAGACGACTAAGGAGGTGTCTCTGAAACCCACGTGATGGAAGCGCAGGGTATCCCCGTCGGACACCTTGAGCAGTGCCATACCGCTCTCGTCCGTGTAGGTGGAGGCGGAGGGACCAAGAACGTAGGTGTTGGGTAGGGTCTTGACCTCCAGTACGCACGTCCCCGCGATGAGAAGAGGGAGCATAGTGCGGGATTGTAAAAAGGAAACGGAAGGAGATGACGTGAGATGCAATAAGGGGTAAATCATCCGACCCGTTGGCGGCTCCCCTCGTGCCATATTCCACCTGTCGGGTTTCGTTGCAGCCTTTTACCGGAACCGCTTCCTCTCGTCCCACCTGCGGTGGGCTTGCCACAACCCCGCTGCGGCGGTAGAATCCCGTCTATGGTTTATAAAGAACTGCTTCAGAAGGGCCAGAAGATAATCTTAGCCGTCGTGGATGGGCTGGGCGGTCTTCCCATCCTCGGAGGTTTCACGGAGATGGAGCTGGCCAGACTGCCCAATCTGGACTCTCTCGCCCGCAGGTACCCGGTCGGGGCTCTGGAGCCCGTGGCTCCCGGTATAACCCCCGGAAGCGGCCCCGCTCACCTATCCCTCTTCGGCTACGACCCCCTCACCTACCGCATCGGCCGCGGCATCCTTGAGGCCCTTGGTGTGGGGTTGGAGGTGCGCAGGGGGGATCTGGCCATACGGGGGAACTTCGCCACGGTAAAAGACGGCGTGGTGGTGGATAGGAGGGCCGGGAGGCTCCCCACGGAGGAGAACCGTCGCCTGATTGAGAGACTCAAGGCCATAGATAGGGTGGGGGACGTGCGCGTGATATGGAAGAGCGGTAAGGAGCACAGGTTCGTCCTTCTCCTTCGGGGTGAGGGACTGTCCGAGAACGTCAGGGAGACGGACCCGGGAAAGGAAGGGATGCCACCGGTGGAGCCGGAGCCGACTGCCCCCGATGGGGAGAAGACGGCGGAAGTTCTAAAGGAGATATACCGCAGAGCGCTGGAGGTCCTGAAGGGGGAAGATAGGGCCAACTACTTCCTCCTAAGAGGGTACGCAACCCATCCCGATATACCCACCTTTCAGGAGAGGTGGGGCCTCAGGGCCTTCGGAACGGCCGCATATCCGATGTACAGGGGTCTGGCCAAACTGGTGGGTATGGACGTCCCCGATGACACGCCGGACTTTGAGAGTGAGGTAAAGGCCCTTGAGGCGAGCTGGGAGGACTACGACTTCTTCTACATACACTTCAAGGACGCGGACAAGGCGGGGGAGGACGGGAACTGGCGTAAGAAGGTCAGAGCCCTTCAGACCTTTGACTCCTACGTCCCGCGCCTTATGAAGTTAGGTGGGGTGCTGGCCATAACGGGGGATCACGACACCCCCTGCCTCATCGGGGGACACTCGTGGCACTACGTTCCACTCTTAGTGGCGAGCAAGAGGGCAGGAGTACCGACGGCGTGGCACTTCACGGAGAGGGAGAGCCTGAAGGGGAGCCTGGGCCTTCGCCGTTCCACGGAGCTCATGGGTCTGCTCCTGGCCACGGCCGGATGGCTAAAGAAGTACGGGGCGTAGATGGGCAGGGAGTACCTCAGGTCTGTCCTTGAGCTCTTTGGCTTAGCCAGAGCGTACTGGTTACCTTTCTCCGTAGCCTTTTTGAGTCTCATAGGGGCCGCCGCCGTTGAGGTCGCGGTTCCGCAGGTGGTGAGACACACCATAGACAGGTACGTGGTACCGAGGTACGCCCCGGACAGGGAAACGGGTCGGATGATAGACATTACGGAGATACCGAAGTGGGAGGTGGAGAGGAGGGTAAAGCCAGAACGGTACTACAAAACACCCATAGGATACCTCAAGCCGGAGGACCTGTTCAAGCGTCCCTACGAGGAAATCCTGAAGCTGCGGGAGGAGGACCTGAAGGCCATAAACCGTATGTTCCTCCTATTCCTCCTGCTGTTGGTACTGCGGTTCGCGTTTAACTTCGCCTTCGTATTTCTCAGCAGCTGGGTGGGGCAGAAGGTGGCCAACGACCTGCGGATACGTACCTTCAACCACGCCCTGCGTCTTCCCGTCTCCTTCTACGACCGTACCCCCTTGGGGGTCGTAATCACCCGTCTGACCAACGACATCAACGCCGTGGTAAATACCTTTACGGGAGGCTTCCTCAACGTCCTGCAGAATACCGTTATGTTCTTCGCCGCCCTGGGCCTCATGCTCGCCCTTAGCGTCAGGCTAACCCTCCTGGTGCTCCTTCTCATACCGGTAATCTTAGCCCTCTCCTACGTTTTTGCCGGCTTCTTCGCCAGAGCCTGGAGGAAGGTGCGCACGGGTATAGCCCGCCTTAACGCCTTCGTACAGGAGAGTATCTGGGGGCTCAAGACTATACAGAACCTGAGGGCCTATTCCCTCGTAAAACGTAGGTTTGAGGAGATAAACTCCTACCTCTACTCCGCCTACATGGGTGTGGTGTATATCGCAGGGATCTTCCGACCTGCTATAAGTTTCATGAACTACGTGGCGATAGCCGTCGTCGTCTGGTACTCGGCGGGGGGGATAATGAGCGGGGACATAACCTTCGGTGGTCTGGTAGCCTTTCTGAGCTACATAGACATACTCTTCAAACCGGTTCAGGAGTTCGCCCAGAGGATCCAGACCATCCAGTCCTCCGTAGCCGGGTACGAGAAGGTGAAGGCTTTCCTAAGTAATCCCACGGAGTACGAGGAGAGACATGGAACGTTAAAGGGGGAAGAGGGAAAGGACGTCGTAGTCTTTTCCGATGTCAAACACTCCTACGATGGCAAAAGGTGGGCCCTTAAGGGGGTGTCCTTCAAAGTGCGCAGGGGTGAGAAGGTAGCGTTGGTGGGAAGGACCGGGGCGGGCAAGACCACCGTTCTGAACCTCCTCTTAGGCTTCTACGTGCCTACCGAAGGGGAGGTCCTCATATACGGGATACCGTCCCGAGATTGGGATACGGTCGCCCTCCGCTCCCTCTTCGCACCCGTAATGCAGGACCTGACGGTCTTCGCTGACAGCATACCGATGAACATAACCCTGGGCTACGACCTTGACTACGAGGGGATCCTTAAGGACTTAGGGATAGCCTACCTGCTCAAAAAGGAGTACCACGAGCTCTCGGCCGGAGAGAGGCAGCTCATCTCCATAGCCCGGGCTCTGGCCTTTAACAGGCCGATAATCGTCTTTGATGAGGCCACCAGCAACCTTGACCCTCTGACGGAGCTCAAGCTCCAGAGAATACTGCTGGAGAGGTTCAGGGATAAGACCCTCATAATCGTGGCACACAGGCTGGCCACGGCCCGTCTGGCCGACAGGATAATCGTCCTTGACGACGGAAGGGTGGTTGAGGAGGGGAGCCACGAGGAGCTCATGGAGATGGGAGGAAGGTACTACGAGCTTTACAAGCTTCAGGAGGTTGGATGATGAGGCAGGTTGCGGTCATAGGGTCGTCGCAGGCGACGGAGATGGAGTACGAGGTGGCCTACCGCCTCGGGAGGATCATAGCCCTCCACGGCTGGGTGGTGGTGTCCGGAGGTAGAACGGGCGTTATGGAGGCCGTAAGTAAAGGGGCCGCCGAGGAAGGAGGTCTGACCGTAGGTATCCTGACCACCTACACCGGGGAGGATGCTAACCCCTACGTGAAGGTTCGGGTAAACACGGGGATGTCCTGGAACAGGAATCCCATAGTCGTGGCCTCCGGGGAGTTCGTGGTTGCGGTGGGGGGTAGGTACGGTACCCTTACGGAGATAGGCTACGCCCTCGTTCTGGGGAAGACGGTTATAGGCTTTAGAACGCACTCCGTAGAGGGTGTGGAGAACTACGACGACCCCGAAGGGTTCCTCGGGAGGGTGGAGGAGGAGCTGAGAGCGAGGACTCCAGCGTGATTGAAAGGGTCGGGAGATAGGAGGTGCGGAAGCTCAGAGTGATACTCTCCTCCATCGCATAGGGGAATCGTCGGGAAACGTGGGGGAAACGTGCGTCATCTGGACGTTTTTATCGCACGGTTTAAGATCGTAGTCTTCGTCCGTTTTGTAATCGCCACATAGGTTCCGACAGTATTCGGAAGATATGGCAGTATCACTTACGCGAATTTTGTACCCAAAGTGGTACCTCCATCGTGAAAGGGGAACTTCCAGATGAATGTCAGGCCCATTGTCCATT
>CAYYQD010000048.1:0-13139 GCA_964473735.1 uncultured bacterium | reverse complement strand
CCTAAAACGAAGTTTTCCACCACGTAATCGGCGAAGGGTAGGGATGCGGTGAAGGCCGGGGAGACGGCGTTAAGTACGTGTATGCTGTCCTCCCCCCTCTCAATCACGAAGTCCATGATCATCTCCTTGCTCCTCCAATCCACCAGCTGCGCCCTTATACCCACCTTACGGGCGGGGGCTATATCCCCGTACCTCAAGCCCTCCAGCATCCAACTGCACCCCCTGAAGAAGGAGGGTTTAAAGTACTTCCTTGGCTCCCTGAGGGCGACGTACCTGAATAGGGGGTTCTTAAGGAACATCACCGCATCCCTTAACAGGATGGCCGGGGCTTCGGAGTCTATACCCCCGAACACCCCGTAGTTCTCCCGGCCGAAGGCCGGTATGGCCGTCGGACCAACGGAGACGTTCCCGTAGGGGTCCTTTGTAAAATGCACGCCCAAGAATGGACTCTTTGGATGGGGCACCGGATAGACGTTCCCCCGCACCAGCTCCGGGCGGAGGAGCCTCCTGTAGGTCCCTTTGAACGGCACTATGCGGTAGTGAAGCCCTACCCCGTAGGTGTGGGCGAGGCGGTCGGCGTAAGCTCCCGCCGCGTTTATGAGTAGGGAGTACTCCAACGTCCCGGCCGTGGTCCTTACCTTTCCTTTGCCGGCTCTCCCCAGGCACCTCACCCCCAGCAGGGCCCTGACACGACCGCTCTTAAGGGTGTCCTCCGCCATCGCCCTGACCACCTCCTTCGGATTTACGACCGCCGTATTCGGCGAGTATATCGCTTTCCGGAAAGTCCGGGCATGGGGCTCAATCTCTTTTAGCTCCCTCTCGTCTATCAGATAGACCTTCGCTCCGTTCCGTTTCGCCCTCTCGTATAGCTTTAGAAGCCTCCCGTAGTCCTCCTCGTCCTTAGCCACGATAACCTTACCGCTCTCGTTGATGGGTAGGCCCCTCTCCTTCACGAACTCCCTCATCCTCCTGTTTCCCTCTATGGCGAAGCGGGCCTTAAGGCTATCGGGAGTGTAGTATATTCCGGCGTGGAGTACGCCGCTGTTCCTACCCGACGCGTGCAGGCCGAAGTCCTCCTCCTTCTCCACCAGCGTAACGTCGTACCCCTCTTTAGCCAACCTCCGGGCCACCGTAAGCCCCACTATTCCCCCTCCGCAGACTACTACCATAACCGTAAAATTTACGGTCGCAGAAGCGTGGGAACAGTGTCGGGTCTAATACACGGTATGAAAAGGCTACTCTCGGCACTCGCGCTAACGGGCATCCTGATGGGGTGCCGTGGGCGGATAGGGGACGATGAGGCTATAAGGTCCCTGATGGAGTCCGACCCCCTCTTCAACATCTTGGGAGTCATAGACGGCCAACCGGAGACCACCTCTATCCTGCTCGCTGGCCCCCAGAACTGGTATCGGAAGATATACCGGGACTCCGTAGTTAAAACCTACACCATCAACGTAGTGGGGGACTCCGCCTACGTGATAGCGAAGTGGTACCTTACCGGCGAGCTCAGGGTGATAACGGGGTACGATACGGTCGGGGACACATTGACCTACGTCTCCAAGCCCCTACACGACGTAGCAGAGCGGCACGCCATATTCCGGAAGGTTCGCAGGAGGTGGCGCTTGAGCAAGATAACGGGCCTGAAGCTCTACCCTCAAAGTGGGACCCCCGCTTTTACGGTGGATTCTCTGGTGGTGATAGGCTCTTCCTCCGGGACCAAGGTCTTTAGAGATCCGCTGACCTTCCTTGATACGTCCGACATCTTCTACTCCCCCGGAGAGAGCGTTGAGGTCAGGGCCTACGTTAGCCTCCCCGATACGCTCTTCGGCTACATCCACCACTGGAGGGGACGCCACCACAGGGACGCCATGGACCACGATAGCACGTCAGGGTACTTAGTGCGCACCTACACCCTGACCACTACCCCCGGAAGGTACAACGCCGTGGCCGATTTCCTTCAGAAGGAGAGCCTTGACCCCGCCTCCACGACCTATCTCTCCGTGGCGTGGGGATTCCCGTACATCGTAAGGTAAGACGTCGGGAGGCCTTCCGATAATTAGACGATGATACTACCGTTAAGACGCCCCGAGATTCGTACCGTTCAGACTGTGTGAGCGGCATTAAGATCGTATCGTGAAAGAAAAGAAAACGTATCCCAAAAGTAGGGAGGTGCTGTTAAGCCTTTTCCCTATCGCCTACAATCCGTCCTTTTACCCTCCCCAATCCCCCCTTAAAATACCCGGCATCAAAAGGAGGTAGAAGATGGACAGGAACGAGATACTCGCCAAGATCAAGGACATAGTCGTTGAGGAGCTCGGAGTAGCACCCGAGAAGGTCACGGAAGACGCCCGTTTCATAGAGGACCTGGGGGCGGACTCCATAGGCGTGATGGAGCTGGTCATGAAGATGGAGGAGGAGTTTGACCTCAAGATACCCGACGAGGACATAGAGAAGCTCCGTACCGTAGGCGACGTCATAAACTACATCTTAGAGAAAGTCCAGTCGTGAGAAGGGTCGTAATAACCGGCCTCGGTGCCATAACGTCGTTGGGTAAGGACGTACCCACCCTGTGGAAGAACTTGGTGGCCGGGAGGAGCGGGGTATCTCGCATAGAGCGCTTTGACCCCTCGGAGTTCAGGACCCAGATAGCCGCCGAGATAAAGGACTTTGACCCTAAGGAGCGTTTTTCCGGGAAGATAGGGGGCGTCCCCGTAAAGAAGATGGATCGCTTCCTCCTGTACTCCCTGTGGGCGACGGATGAGGCCGTAAAGGACAGCGGAATTCTGGACTCGGCGGACCCCGACAGGGTGGGGGTCCTCATATCCTCCGGGATAGGGGGGGTTGAGACCCTTGAGAGGGAGGTCATAACCGGATACACCCGTGGGTACAACCGCATAACCCCGTACCTCGTGCCTATGATGATACCCGATATGGCCTCCGGACTGGTCGCCATAGAGTACGGCTTTAAGGGGCCGAACTACACCGTGGTCTCCGCCTGTGCCTCATCGTCCAACGCCATAGGGGACGCCCTAAGGCTAATAAGGTACGGGGACGCCGACGTCATGGTGGTCGGTGGAGCGGAGGCCCCCATCATAAAGACCGCATTGGCCGGCTTCTCCTCCATGCGGGCCCTATCCACCCGGAACGATGAGCCGGAGAAGGCCTCCAGACCTTTTGACGCGGAGAGGGACGGCTTCGTGATGGCGGAGGGTGCCGCCGTCCTGATACTGGAGGAGTACGACCACGCCAGAAAGCGGGGGGCAAAGATATACGCCGAGCTCATGGGATACGGTGCCACGGCCGACGCCTACCATATAACGGCGCCCTGCGTAGACGGTGAGGGGGCCATAAAGGCCATGCGACGGGCCCTTGAGGACGCCCGCATAAACCCCGAGGACGTGGATTACATCAACGCCCACGGAACCTCCACGAAGCTGAACGACGTCGCCGAGACCAAGGCCATAAAGGCCGTATTCGGAGAGCACGCTTACAGGTTGGCCGTCTCATCTACGAAGTCCATGACCGGACACCTGTTAGGGGGAGCCGGAGCCCTTGAGGCTGTGGCCACCGCCAAGGCCATAGAGACCGGGGTGGTGCCACCGACCATAAACTACGAGCATCCGGACCCGGAGTGCGATCTGGACTACGTCCCGAACGAGGCGAGGGAGATGGAGGTGCGCTACGCCCTATCCAACTCCTTCGGTTTCGGCGGCCACAACGCGGTGTTAGTCTTCGGGAAGGTGTGATCACACCCTGAAGGGTGGGTGAAGATAACCTCTCAGGAAGTGTCCTAAGAGGTAAAGGGATCCCGTTATAACCGTGTCCTCGTGGAGGACGTTGTGCAGGGCGAAGGTGTCCAGAGTATCGCACTTCGGGTGTAGGGTCAGGCACACCCTGTAAGGCTCCTCCGGTACGAGGCTCCTCCTCCACGGGTAGTGGGTTATGAATATCCAGTTGGCCACCTCTCTGACTGTGCTTATGAAGGACCTGTAGTCCTTTCCCCTGCTGAAGGCTAAGACGAAGTTGAACCTGCGTCCGGGGAAGATCCTCTTGAGCGAAGAGACGAGGCTTTCGGCCGACACCCTATTGTGGGCGCCGTCTAAAAGCAGCAGGGGTTCCCTCCGGAGTACATGCATCCTTCCGGGGACGAAGAGACCCGAAGGGTCAAAGGGTAGGCCCAGCACCTTAAGCACGTGGTAAGCCAGAGCTCCGTTCTCCGCCTGAAACTCCCCTAACACCGGTACCCTGACGACCCTGCCGTCGGTCTCAAAGACCGTCCCATCCTCCCCCACGTGTAGGGTTCTGTGCTTCACTACGATCAGCTCCGCCCCCTCCCTCCGGGCCCTCTCCTCTATGACTGGCAGGACCGGAGCGTTGGAAGTGGGTGTCAGTACTACGCTACCACCCTTTACGATGCCCGCCTTCTCGCGGGCTATCTCTTCTAAGGTCTCCCCCAGGATGGAGGTGTGGTCGTAGTCTATGCGGGTTATCACTCCGACCCTCTGGCTGACTACGTTCGTGGCGTCCAACCTGCCACCGAGCCCCACCTCAAACACCTCGTAGTCCGTTCCCTTCCGCAGGAAGTGAAGGAAGGCCGCCGCCGTTATGGCCTCAAAGAAGGTGGTACTGTACCTCCTATCCACCACGTTGAAGACTTCGTCTAAGACCTCCGTAAGGTCCCCCTCTGATATAGGCTCACCGTCAACCTGTATCCTCTCGTGCAGGCTCGTAAGGTGTGGGGAGATGTTCATGCCCGTCCTCTTCCCGGCGTTGGTGAGGGCCCGTGCTACCGCATGCACCACAGAACCCTTGCCCTTCGTCCCCGCCACCAGTACGGGGTTGGAGAGGGAGGTGTGAGGGTTCCCCATGGCGGAAAGCAGCTCCCGGAAGCGACCTATGTCCTTCACGAAACCTCTAACCCTCTCGTAGTTCGCGAGACGGTACAGCCTCTTAAGGACCCCGTTGTAATCCACCGCCGCGATTCTAACGCCGCCCCGTTGCGGGGGTAAAATACTCTCCATGAGGTTCGTACTGGGCCTTGCCGTTATCTTGCTCGGCGGAGGGATACTCTACCTTTACTACGGCAAGGTCGTGCCGCTTGAGAAGGTCGTGCAGGACCTGTACGAGGAGAACACCCGTCTGATAAAGCAGATACCGTCCGGAGGGGGGAGCCAGACTGAGATAAAGGAGGACCGTACCGTACTGCGTATTCCCTCGGACAGCATATTCATGCCGGGGAGTACGGAGCTATCCCCCAAAGGGAAACGGATGTTGAACGATATAGCGAAAGACCTCAAAAAGAGCGGTTTTAACGAGCTGCGCGTTGCCGTATACACCGACAGGTCTCCGGTTAAAACGAACAGGGACAGGTACCCCACAAACTGGGAGCTGGCGGCCGTAAGGGCCACGTCAATAGTGCGCTATTTGGTAAGCAAAGGTCTGCCTCCGGACAGGATGGTAGCACTGTCCTACGGGGACAGCAGGGCGAGGGGAAGGTCGGCCTCGGATCGCGTGGTAGAGTTCCGCATATTCTGACAGGCGTATCGGCCTTAAAATAAAAACCCCTTGAGCGTACATTACAAGGAGCGAGTGGCCAAGGTAACGTTTAGGGCGTTGAAGGACAGACCGGGTGTGGCCGCCTACGTGATACAGACCCTGAAGGAGAAGGGTTTTACCGTCCTCGCCGCCAGCTTTGATAGCTCCGTGGGAGGGAGGGCAGACTTCTCGGTCATAGTCTACGAGAGCGAGGGGGTGGATATACGCCGTCGCAGGGAGGAGATAGCCGAGAGGACCGGAGCGAGGGAGGTTGTGGTGGACCCGGGACTGGCCTTCATAGAGTTCTTAGACGTCCTTGACCTCGGGGCAGTTTTGGAGACCCTGGCCAACATGGGGATAAACCTTGAGTTCATAGCCCTCACCTCCGGTGTCTTAGGGGTGGCCGTCAGGCGGAACCTCCTTAACGACGTCATGATGGTGCTCCACGAGGAGGTGCCCCATGCTGTATAAGGTCCTTAAGGCGAAGCTCCACTGGGTTAGGGTCTCCTCCAAAGACCTGAACTATGAGGGTAGCATAGTGATAGACCGTGATATGATGGAGGAGGCCGGCATACTCCCGTACGAGAGCGTACTCGTAGTGAATGTGGAAACGGGAGACAGGTTTGAGACCTACGCCATACCCGGTGGAAAGGGGGAGATAAAGGTGAACGGCGGAACGGCCCGCCTCGCCGAGGTCGGGGATAGGCTCATAATCATGACCTTCGCGTGGATGAGTCCGGAGGAGGCGAGAGAGCATAGGCCGAAGGTCCTGATATTCAACGACAGGAACGAGGTGCTCGCCCGCAAATGAAACGCACCGGAGTGCAGGTATCCGGCGGTAAGTACCGGGGTACGAAGCTCAAAACGGCCCGCCACGTCAGGCCCACGAGCTCCTTCACACGGAAAAGAATATACGACATCATACCTTCAGTTGAGGGATACGATGTCCTTGACCTCTTCAGTGGCAGCGGGGCGCTGGGAATAGAGGCCCTATCCCGTGGTGCGAGGAGCTGTGTTTTCGTTGATAGTAATCCGGCGAGCGTGAGGACGATAAGGGACAACCTACAGAAGCTCGGCCTTTCGGATAACGTAAAGGTGGTGAGGGCGGACGTGATGGCCTTTTTAAGGACCTTCTCCGGTGAGTTTGACTTAGTGCTGGCCGACCCTCCCTACGCGTGGGAGAGGAGAGGGGAACTACTCAGGGCGGTTGAGAGGGTGTTGCGGGAGGGAGGCATCTTCGTCCTTGAGATGCCCTCCCGTGAGAGACCGCCCGAGACGGAAGGGCTCAGACTCTTCAAGTTCGTGAAGGGAGGGGACACCGCCGTGGCGTTCTATAGAAAGGTCAGTACTTGACATAAGTACGGGTGCGGGACATTATTCTATCCTTCACTCCGTTAACATAAGTTTAAAAGGAGGTAGAACCATGGCAGTGAAGATCAGACCCCTCGCAGATCGCGTTGTAGTGAAGCGCTTAGAGGAGGACGAGGTCAAGACGCCGAGCGGCATAATCATACCCGACACGGCTAAGGAGAAGCCCCAGAAGGGCGAGGTCGTGGCCGTAGGGCCCGGCCGTCTGGACGAGAAAGGCGAGAAGAGGATCCCCCTTGAGGTGAAGGTGGGGGACAAGGTCCTATTCTCCAAGTACGCCGGGAGCGAGGTCAAGATAGAGGGCGAAGAGTACCTCATCATGCGGGAGGACGACATCTTGGCCGTGATAGAGGAGTCATAAAAAGGAGGTAGAACATGGCTGCGAAAGACATCAGGTACAACGACGATGCCCGTAAGGCCGTCCTTAGGGGTGTTGAGAAGCTGGCTAAGGCCGTAAAGGTCACCTTAGGTCCCGCCGGCAGGAACGTAATCCTTGAGAAGAAGTTCGGTATTCCCGTCATAACTAAGGACGGGGTGACGGTGGCCCGTGAGATAGAGCTTAAGGACTCCTACGAGAACGTCGGCGCCCAGCTCGTTCGGGAGGTGGCCTCCAAGACCAACGACGTGGCGGGAGACGGTACCACCACGGCCATCGTCCTGGCCGAGGCCATATACAGGGACGGCTTGAAGATGCTCGCCACCGGAGCCAACCCCACGGAGGTGAAGAGGGGGATAGACGAGGCCGTTGAGAGGGTGGTTGAGGAGCTGAAGAAGATCTCCAAGGAGGTCAAGGATAACAAGGAGATAGAGCAGGTCGCCACCATATCCGCCAACAACGACCCCGAGATCGGTAAGAAGATCGCCGAGGCGATGGAGAAGGTAGGGCACGACGGCGTTATCACGATAGAGGAGGGCAGGTCCACAGAGACGTACGTGGAGGTCGTGAACGGTTATCAGTTTGACCGGGGCTACCTCTCCCCCTACTTCGTCACCAACCCCGACAAGATGGAGGCCGTCCTTGAGGAGCCCTACATCCTCATAACCGATAGGAAGGTCTCCTCCATCCGCGACCTGCTTCCCGTCCTTGAAAGGGTCGTGCAGACCGGTAAGCCCCTGCTCCTCATAGCCGAGGACGTTGAGGGTGAGGCTCTTGCAACCCTGGTGGTGAACAAGCTGCGGGGTGTCATACAGGCTGCGGCCGTGAAGGCTCCCGGATACGGTGAGAGGCGTAAGGAGATGCTCAGGGACATCGCCATCCTGACCGGTGGAAAGGTCATATCCGAGGAGCTGGGGTTCAAGCTGGAGAACACCCGCATTGAGGACCTCGGCCGCGCCAAGAAGGTCATCGTAACGAAGGACGACACTACCATCGTGGAGGGCTACGGCAAGCCCGAGGAGATAAAGGCCCGCATAGAGCAGATCAAGAAGCAGATAGAGGAGACCAAGAGCGACTACGACAGGGAGAAGCTCCAGGAGAGGCTGGCGAAGCTCTCCGGCGGTGTGGCCATAATCTACGTCGGGGCGGCCACCGAGGCCGAGATGAAGGAGAAGAAGATGAGGATAGAGGACGCCGTAAACGCCACGAAGGCGGCCGTTGAGGAGGGTATCGTCCCCGGAGGTGGGGTCGCCCTGCTCCGTGCCATACCCGCCCTTGAGGAGATGGAAAAGGAGGAGAAGAACGACGACAGGAAGCTCGGTATCCGAATCGTCAAGCAGGCCATTCACGAGCCCGCCCGCATGATAGCCAACAACGCCGGGTACGAGGGGAACCTCATCGTTGAGAAGGTCAAGGAGAGGCACGGGGAGAACCCCAACATCGGCTTCAACGCCCTGACGGGCGAGTTCGTAGATATGTACGAGGCCGGTATCATAGACCCCACGAAGGTGGTGCGCTCCGCCATCCAGAACGCCGCTTCCGTCTCCGGGCTGCTTCTGACTACCGAGGCCGTCGTGGTTGAGATAAAGGAGCAGAAGAAGGAAGGAACTGGCGCGCCCTCCGACCTTGACTTCTAAGGGGAGGGCTCGCCTTTAAAGGGGGGCCTCTGCCCCCCTTTTTTTATTATCTGACGATGAAACGCTTTACCTCTTTGCCGTACTTCAGGAAATAGACGCCCGGACTAAGGCGAGCTTTGTCAGGCCTACCCTTATCCACCAGCCTGCCAGAGACGTCGTATATCTTACCCGACACCGCATCGCCCATGGGGGTACGGTACTCCGATACCCTTAGAGCGTTCAGAGGGGCCTTGCTGAAGAACAGGTCTAAGTCCCCCTCCCTGCCGTCGGACCATACGGCATACACGTAGTTGCTGTCGGCCACTATGGTGTGGTAGTCCCCCATGAAGGACACCGGGGAGCGGAAGGTGGTGTCGGTTATCCTTATTTCGGGGTACCACGTACGTCCGAAGTCCGGGGAGTACCTGTACATAACGGACCACAGACTGGTGCTGTCCGTGGGCCAGGACGGTGTGTTGTAGTAGAAGACGTGGAGGCCACCGTATGGGTCGTAGGTAGCCCACCCTTTACACTGCCCTCCGGATACGCTCGCGTTAACGGGTGTGGGGGTACTCCACGTGTTTCCTCCGTCGTAGGAGTAGGAGCCTAAGACGTCCCACGTGCCGCTCCGATCATCCACCCACGTGATGAAGAGGGTGTCGTCCCCGAAGACGGCTATGGAGTTTATCGGGGCCCGGTCTCCGTAGCCCCCGGAGTAGGAGACGTAGCTTACGGATACGGGTGTGGTCCATGATGAGCCGTGGTCGTAGGATCGCCTGTACGTTATATCTCCGGAGGACCACTCTACGACGGCTAAGTGGATTATTCCACTGCGGGAGACGGCCAGAGCCACCAGACCCGTCGTGGTAGGGTCCACGGTAAATCTCTGCCAGGTCCTGCCCCTGTCGTAGGAGCGGGCGAACCTTATACCTTCCTCCGATCCACCGAACTCCTGCCACGCCACGTATACGGTGTCTCCCCTGACCACCATCCAGGGCTTATCCACGTCCCCACCGGTGGAGAGGTCGCTTACGTTGGAGGTGTCGGACCACGTTCGTCCCCCGTCCTTTGAGAGGTAGTGCCGGATCACGTAGGTGGAGAACTGGACGAGGAGATGGACGTAGCCGGAGTCATCCACGCCCACCACAGGGTCCGTGTGCCACGTTATACCTACGCTGTTATCCCTGAAGTTGTAATCCGTAGCGAAGGAGGAGCCACCGTCGTAAGATGCGGAGAAGGGAAGAGCGGCGTAGGATCCCCTCTCGTTGGTATTACAGGCGGCGTATATGCTGTCCCCTGAGGGCGACACGGCGAAGGAGGACTCTCCCTGGTTCAGGGTCCCTTCGGGGTCGGAGGATATACGAACGTTCGGTGAAAAGGGGTAGTCGCCGAGTAGGAGCAGGATCATCTGACTTCAACCTCCACTTCGTCTATATCCACGGGTTCATCCCCTAAGTTCTGAATTATCACTATGCCTTTCGGGGCCTTTCCTCCAGTAAGGGAGTAGGGGTAGTTGGAGGAGTATATGGGTCTCGTGGGCTTCAGGTACATCTCAACCTCTCTGCCTTTGAGGAGTACCGTGGTCCTCGCCATCAGGTAGAGGCCGTCCGACCTCCTCTTGAGGGCTATCACCTTGAGCCTACCCGTGCCACCGCCTAACCTGACGACGAAGCCCCTCTTAACGTCGTCGTAAGTCAGGACCTCCTTCGCCTTCCCCTCAAGATGCAAACTTAAACCCAACAACCATAACATCACCGGTATTATACGCCCGCCGATGGTATCCCCTCACCCTTTTAGAACGCTCTCTATCCGTCCGAAGACCTCTTCCACCTTTCCCACGCCGTTTATCTCGTGGAAGATACCCTTCCGTCTGTAGTAGTCTATGAGCGGAGCCGTGTTCTCCCTATAGACCTTAAGACGGTTCCTTATCACGTCTTCGCGGTCGTCCGACCTCTGCACCAGGGGGGTGCCACATACGTCGCAGACCTCGTCCCTCTTAGGCGGGTTGTATATGAGGTTATAGACGGCCCCACACTTGGGACACACCCTCCGGGCGGTAAGACGCTTCACTATCTCATCGTCGGGGACGCCCACGAAGATAACGTGGGTCAGGGGCTTGCCCCTCGCGGATAAGAGGTCGTCTAAGGCCTCGGCCTGTTTCATAGTACGGGGAAAACCGTCAAGGATGAAGGAATCTACACCCTCTATCTGCTCCTCTATGAGCCCTATTATGATGTCGTCTGGCACCAGATCGCCGGCGTCCATGTACTTTTTGGCCTTCATCCCCAACTCGGTACCCTTCCTGACGGCCTCCCGCAGGATGTCCCCCGTTGAGATCTTCTTTATGCCGTGCCTGTCGGCCAACAGAGAGGCCTGCGTCCCCTTACCGGCGCCGGGGGGACCCAAAAAGACTATCCTATACCCGTCGTTCGCCATGATCTTACCTTCGCTTTACCCAAAAGGCTGTCGTACCTGTACATCACCAGATAGGAGTTTATCTTCTGCAGTAGGTCAAGGGCGACACCCACTATGATGAGGAGCCTCGTTCCTCCGAAGTAGAGGGGTACGTTCATGGCCTTGGATATGTGGTAGGGTACTATGGCCACAATCGCGAAGAAGACGGCGGCGGGGAATATTATGCGGGTCAGGATGCGGTCTATGTATTCGGCCGTCTCCTCTCCGGCCCTGACGCCGGGTATGAAGGCCCCACTGCGCTGCAGGTTGTCCGCCACGTCCTTCGGGTTGAACATTATGGAGGTGTATAGGTAGGCGAAGAAGATTATGAGTACGCCGTAGGTGAGGTCGTACACCCACGTGCCGGGCTGGAACATGGCGGCTATACCGGAGAGGAACTCCATCTTACCGCCCCCACCCGTAAGCATGGTCTGGGGAAAGAGCAGTATGCTCTGGGCGAAGATTATAGGCATCACGCCCGCCGTATTGACAGTTAAAGGAAGGTACCCCGTCTGGGTCGTCGGAGAGAGCCCCACCGTTCTCTTAGCGTAGCTTATGGGGACTCTCCTCTGAACCTCCGTGACGGCCACCACCGCCCCCGTGAGTACTAAGATAAAGAGAAGGACGAATACCAGAGAGGGCGTAGAGATGGCCCCGTTCTTCCATAGGGTGTAGGTTGATACTATCTCGTTAGGTACGGAGTCAAGGGAGCCAGCGAATATGAGGACGGAGGCACCGTTCCCTATCCCCCTGTCCGTTATCTGCTCACCCATCCACATGAGGAGTATGGCACCGCCCACCAAGGATACCACCGTGGATATGACGAAGAGGGGGCCGGGGTTGGGGACTATGAGCTGACCGGATGGGCTCGGGGGTAGGTTGGTCAGGAAGGTGGTTATACCTATGGCCTGAATAGCCGATATTGCCACGGTGAGCCAGCGGGTATAACGGTTGAGGACCCTCTGTCCGGCCTCACCCTCCCTCTGAAGCCTCTCAAAGTACGGGACTGTGGCGGCCAGAAGCTGGATCACGATGGAGGCGGAGATATAGGGCATTATACCTAACCCGAAGATGGCGGCTCGGGATAGCGCTCCACCGGCGAATATGTCAAACATGCCGAAAGCCGTATTTGCCAGAGCCTGTCTGAAGTACTCCACCAGGGCGTGGGAGTTCACGCCGGGGACGGGTATGTGGGTGCCTACCCGGTAGAAGAATATAACTATCAGGGTGAAGAGGATCCTATCCCTTAGCTCCTTTATCTCCCACAGGCCGCTTAAGGACCGCCACAGCCTCTCCATTTACTCTATCCTCCCACCCGCCTTTTCTATCTTCTCACGGGCGGCTTTGGAGAAGGCGTGGATACCCTTGAAAACGAGGGCCTTCTTTATCTCACCTCTGGCGAGAACCTTGATCAGCTTACCTTCAAGCCTTCCCTTTACGAGTCCCCTATCTTTGAGCGTCTCCGGAGTGACCTCCTCCCCCTCGCTGAACTTGGCGTCTATCTGAGAGAGATTCACGACGTCGTACACTTTGGAAAAGGGATTTATAAAGCCTCTCTTAGGAATCCTCCTGTATATTGGGGTCTGACCACCCTCAAACCAGATGGGTTTGGTCCCACCCGAGCGGGACTTCTGACCCTTGTGCCCTCGGCCGGCGGTCTTACCGTGGCCGGAACCGGGGCCCCTTCCTACTCTCTTCCTTCTCTTCTTGGCTCCCGGATTCGGTCTCAAATTGGAAAGCGTGAACATAGGCGGGTATTATACTGGGGAAAGATACCGAAGTAAAAGGTG
>CAYYQD010000047.1:0-13174 GCA_964473735.1 uncultured bacterium | reverse complement strand
AAACTTCTGGAGGTCAAGGGACGGAGGTTAATGGAATGTGCTGTCGCGAGGTTGTGAGGTAAGAAGGTGTATGGATAGCACGCGTGGAGATTATACCCCCGGAAAGATATGCTACAGTGTTCGGGGTTAAAATGGGACAGTGGAGATTTAAGGGTAGAAGGCGGGAGTGGAGAGGGCAAAGAGGAGGCTGTCCCGTGAAGGTCGTAAGGTGCGAAGGACATCAACGCCTTTGTAGGACCGCGGGACAGGATAAAGGGGGCGACGGTTCCCGCTTAGAATAGGACGTGCGGTCCTTTAAGTTCGGACATCGGAGGTACGGCAACGTACTCGTCTTAGGGGCGCCTTACTCCTACGTCTATCTACTGGGGAGTACCCTTATAGATACCGGGACCGGGTACTGGGGTAAGAGGATTCTGCGCTTTCTCAGGGAAGAGGGTATATCCGTACGGAGGGTCCTCTTTACGCACTCCCACTACGACCACGTGGGAGGGTACACCTACGTCAGGGAGATAGGGGAGCATACGACGGGCGCCCATCCCCGCTTCTACGAGGTTATGAGTAAGGAGAGGGTAATCAGGTTCATTGAGGAGATGAACCGTAAGGAGATGCTCCTTCTAAAGGATGGCGAGGCGGAGAATTACAGGTTCCTGCCCCCTGCCGAAGGGGAGGTCTTGGAGGACGGGGTCAGGTTGGGGTGGGAGAAAGGAGAAATAGAGGTTATACACACGCCGGGACACACCCGGGACTCCGTGTCCTACTACGTTCTCCCGGAGAGGATCATGGTGGTCGGGGAGGCGGCCGGCGTCCCGAATTCCGCAGGCACCTATATACTGCCGCAGTTTCTGACCAGCGTAATAGATTACCTGAACAGTTTGCGGAGGTTGAGGGAGTACGACGTGGAGCTCCTGGGCCTTCCACACGTTATGTTGATAGAGGGAAAGAGAGAGGTTAGGAGGTACCTGAGCCTGAGCGAAGCCGCCACCAGGAGGTACGTTGAAGACCTGAAGAGGATATACGAGGGGTGCGGTGGGGAGTGGGAGTGTATAAAGGAGAGGGTGATGGAGGAGATTTACAGGAAGAACTCCCTTGATCAGCCGGAGTACGCCTTCCTGGCCAACCTCAAGGCCCAGATAAGGGCGCTTGAGAGGGACTTCTACTCCCTATGATCCCCGGCCACGTACCTGATAATCCGCACCTTCTCCATGGTTATCAGCCCCTCCTTCACGGCCTCGTCAAGGAAGGGAAGCAGTCTCTGAATTTTCTCCTGCGTATCCACTATCTCTATCACCACGGGTAGGTCCTCCGACAGGCGCAGGATCCTGGCCGTATGGATTCGGCTGCTCGCCCCGAAGCCCATTATCCCGCGTACGACGGTGGCTCCGGCCAGGTTGAGCTCCCTCGCCTTGAGTACTATCTGCTCGTACAGGGGCCTCCCCCTGTAGGTGTCGTCCTCACCTACGAATATCCTAAGAAGGACACCTTCCGACGGCAGCTTCATAACCCCCTCCTTATAAGGCTGATACCCGTCTTACCCAGGGTGAAACCTACGATGACGCCGGCGATACCTAAGCCGTTGTTGAGGAGCAGGTTCAGAAGGGCGTAAGCCGTGTCCCCGTATCGCATCAGGTTGAAGGTCTCAAGGGAGTAGGTGGAGAAGGTCGTGAAGGCCCCGATCCCGCCTACCATAACGGAGGTGCGGAAGCTGGAAGGGATGAAGAGCTCCTCGGATAGGGACCACAGGAAACCGAGGAGTAAGGAGCCGAGCACGTTCACCGTAAGGGTGCCGTAGGGAAAGGCGCCGTCCATATAGCGATGGATCGCTCCGGATGTCAGGTACCGAAGTGCAGCCCCGACGGATCCACCGAGGGCCACCAGGAGGAGCCTGTTCATGAGGGGAGGATTCTAAGCCCTACCACCTGATTACGAACACCCGCCTCTCCGGGTCTCCCCCCATTTCGTACTTGAGCTTAAGGCTGGCCGGGGATGGGCTTATCCCGAGGTCCACGAGGTCGTACCCCCTATCAAAGCCCATCTCCAGGGCCAAGTGGAGGAGGTAGGTGGGTAGAAAGGAGGGCCCTCTCCATCCCATCTGCCAGAGCAGGTACCTGTCCGGAAGGGCGAGGCTCATTATGGCACCGGATAGAACACCGTCCACCTCAACGCCCACGACATCCACCCCCTCCATGGGGTATATCCTCTCCATACGTTCCCGGGGAATGGGCCTGCGCCCGTGTCCTTTAGCTGTGCGTGAGTAAAGGGTATAGAACCCTTCAAAGGGTACCTTACGTACCACCTCACTCCTCTCTTCCGCGCGCCTTATGAGTCTTCTCCTCTCTTTGTGATACTTACGATCACGCCTTACCACGGGGGAGGGTAGAGAGAGGACGGAGAGCGGGTGGGGGTAGGTCAGGGCTATCTCTCCCCTGCGAAATCCTCCCTTTATCTCATCAAGGACGGGACCCGTGAGGGGTTGAGAGGTAGCTATGGTATAGGGGTAGGATAGGAAGGTCCTTAAGAAGGCGAAGCGTTTCGTTTCTATGCCGGAGAACCCGCGGATACTAACCGCCCGGCCACCTACCACCGCTTCTCCGAAGACCCTCAGATCCAGCATTCCCTTTATCTTAAGAGCGAATCCCAGAATTTGATCCACGCTTCCCGCGCCCCTTCAACGAACCTTTCGTGAGCGAGACCCTTTGCCTCTTTGGATAGCCGTGCGTGGAGCCCCTCATCGTAGGCCAACCTTCTGAGCACATCAACGGCACCCTCAACGTCCTTAACCACTATTCCACCCCCATCGTTAAGGAGGCCGAAGTCGTCCCCCACGGATACGACGGGGACACCCATAAGCATGGCCTCAATTGCAACGTTGGGCACCCCTTCGCTGCCCGGGGAACTCGTTATGATCAGGGCCCGGCTGTGGTAAAGAAGGGCGTGGAGCCTATCCCTCGTTAAGCGTGGAAAAACGGTCAGGTTGGACGGAAGGGAATCGGGGTGGTATCCGACCATAACGAAACGCAGGTCCGGTAATTTGCGTGCTATCTCAAGGAACAGCCGGGGACGTTTGGTCGGAGTAGGTCGGGCGGCGGCCCACACGAAGTAGGGCTTTGGAATATCCGGCTCCCAGTTCGGGATCCGGGGCGGGGGCTGGAGGTTGGGCAGAAGGGCCACCCTTTTATTCGGGAACCTCCGCTTGACCTCGGACATCTGGACTTCGTTCTGTACGGTTATAACGTTCGCCAGACGCATCCCTACGGCTACCCCAAGGTCCAGCACGAAAAAGGGGGCGAAGAGAAGCACTTTCCTTAGCGGGGAGCGTCTGGACCTGACGAGGGTTCGCAGGTACTTGAAGTCCCGGGCACCTTCCTGAGCGTTCACGCCCCATACGAGGGAGGTCTTCAGGAAGAGACTCGCTATCGCCCCCACCACGAGATGATAGCTCCGCCCACGTACGTAAAGGACGTCCGGCCTTTCGCGAAGTACAGTACGGAGCATACGGTAGGCGCGTACGATCTCCCACCTTGATGGAGGCAGAAGGAGGACCCTGAGGTCGTTTTCGGAGTACTCTTCCCTCCTTCCCCTATGGGAGAAGGCTATGAGGATACTCTCCCATCTCTCCGATACTAGCTTAGCGAGGAGGTGAGATTGGAGGTGGGACCCCGTAAAGGGGGCCCCATCCTCCGCGACGTACTCCGACAGGAACGCTACCTTCACTTAGTAAGGGCAGCCCGGATCCTCTTCAGGGCGGATAGAGGGTCTTTGGCCTCGGTTACCTCCCTACCCACGACCACTATGTCGTCCTCCTTGAGCCACTTCAGCTTCTCGGGCGATACGACTCGGGCGTGGTCGTCTTCACGTCTCCGAAGTCTGACCCCGGGGACGACGATGTTCAGGAGGTTGAAGTACTTCCGGACGGCTCTGGCCTCTTGACCGCTGACCACCACCCCCCAAGCGCGAGCGTCTGAGGCCATGCGGCTGAGGTGTATGACCAGCTTCCGCGGTGTCCTCTTGAAGATGTCGCGGGCTTCGGTTTCGGATACGCTCGTCAGAAGCGTTACGGCCACCACCTTTATATCCGGACGGGCCTCAACGACGGTCTCCATAAGGGCCTTTCCGCCGGTAGCGTGGACGGTGACGTACTCCACCTTTGGGAGCTCTCTGACGGTCGCAGCCACGACCGAGGGTATATCGTGGAGTTTCAGGTCAAGGAAGACCCTTACACCGTTCCGTACGAGGTCCTCCACGTGTTTGCGGCCGTCGTTCAGATAGAGGGGCAAACCTACCTTGAAGAGGTCTGCCTCATCCTTGAGCCGCTCTATGAGTCTGTGCGTCTCCTTCCATGAGTCCGTGTTAAGCGCTACGCATATCTGTGCCATACTCATATAACCTCCCTTCTAAGTCTATCGTTTCCAGTATGCTCTTGAGGGATTTCTCACCCTTAACCTTCATCTCGTCCCCACGGAGTACGAATACCCCGATGAGCATCCCCCGGTACCCGAGGATAGAGACGTAAATCTCCCCTATACCCGAGAGTATGATATGCCAGAGCTTCGTAGGGTCTCCCTTGAGTCTCTCAACCTCCGCGAGGACGTCCTCCTTCCCTATATACCTCCCCTCCGCGAAGAGTGGGGTAGCAACCGTCAGGGCAACGAGATGATCCACGCTCACCTTGAAGGTTCCTTCCTCCGGGAAGGATTCAAGGGGTATACGGCCCACACCTCCCTCCGTCAGCCTGAAGGTGTAAATCTCCCGTCCAGCCACAAAGATGGCCGCATGGTCCATGTCGTGCTGTAGGAAGAAGCTCTTGAGGTTGAACCTTCCGTCCTTGATGTCTCTGACCTCGTCGGGGGATAGGTAAGTGCGCTTCCCTATACGTATCCTCATAAGGGAGCGGGCCTCTTCGGGTTGCAGCTCCCGTATATCCGAACCTATACCCTCAATCTCAAGGGCCATTATCCGGGCCAGAGCTTCCTGCCGTGGGATGTATATCTTCGCTAAGGAGTCACCGGATTCTATCGCCGACTTCTTTATTATAGCCTTCCTCCACTTGAACATCTCTCTGATGTTATCAAAGGAGGTCCCCCACATGCTATCAAACCCGATCACGTTGCCCTCAACCAACGAGACCATTATTACCCCGGAGCTTTTATCTCCAACGGGGACGAACTTGAGCTTTCCGCTCTCCTTCCGTTTTATTGCGAGGTAGAGTGCCACTACAGGGTTCATTTAACCCATCTATTATATTGGTGATTAACGGGCTTTTGGGGACCTTTATTTGAAGTGCAGATATTATACGGGTTTATGGGCTTCTAACCCCTTCCGAAAGAGCGTGGAGGTACCGATGGGGTCATATTTTAGAAATTAGTCAAATTTTTACACACAAATTCGGTTAATCGTGCGATTATCTTCATACATTGCAACAATATTGCCTTCTTTTGATTAATTACCAAGAATTAACGTAAAAACAACAAGCCGTTGCCTAAGTAGGGGGTATCGGCGTCCTCCGGCTCGCTGTGGCACCAAAATCCGTCCTGTTGAAGGGTATGCGATCAACGGATCCCCTGCCATTATTTCCCTCCCCATAATCGTCACAGGCACCGGTATATTCACTGTAGGAAAACTCCGGCCTTAAGCCGTACCACTTCTTCAGGTTTCATGCCCAGAGTGATACTTAAAGAGGAGAATCTTTGAAAAATCCCAGTGCGATGAAAAATTTCCAAATCCGCCTACACGTAGAGATTCCCTGTATATCGGACACCCGAAAGCCCTATCCATCCCACGATGGAGGGGCATCTATACGCCCGTCCGAACGACCTTAGAATAACGGCCATGTACGTCGCTCTTCTGATTCTGTACATCCTCCTCGTACTGGTAATGATAGTGGTGGTGCTCGTACAGGAGCCCCGAACCGGAGGGGGACTCGGCATAGCCTTCGGAGGTGGGGTTGAGAACGTGATCGGCGTCAAGACCGCACCCACCTTCTTCACCAATCTGACTATAGGTCTGGGTGCCGCCTTCGGTCTCTTAGCCTTTCTCCTATCGCTGATGTCCGGAGCGAGGACCGGTACCAACTCCGTGGTGGCGAAGGAGGCGGGGAAGGGAACTGTATATAAGGTCCTACAGGAAATTCAACGTCAGGCTCCCCCTCAAGCGGGGCAGGGTGGGGCGGTAGCACCCGCTACGCCCGTAAAACCTCCGGCCGGAGGTCCTTCAGAGCCGGGTAAGTGAGGGAGTACGCTTTTTTCACCAACTTCCCCACCCCTCAGAAGGTGGACCTTTTTAACCGTTTGAACCATGCCCTGTCTGGCAGGGTGGTGTTCTTCTTTTACGCTCAATCCGTTCCAAAACGTAAGGGATGGGAGAGGTCGTTAAACGGTGCCGATTTTCGGTACGAAATAATGGGAGCCCGTAGGTTCAGGACCTCCATAGGCCCCGCATCCGACGAGGCTTACACCTTTTTACCCGTATCTTTCCCGTCTCTGCGCCCCTTCAGGAAGGTGGTCATAAGCGGAGGACTTACTCCGACGGAGCTGGCGCTGGCACTGAAATCCTTAGGCGAAGGGATACCCTACGTACTCTGGAGCGGGGCACCCTCCCTGACCTTCGGTGGGTGGTGGGGGGTACCGTACCGCATCCCAATACGCTTTTTCCTTTTCTCCAACGCTGAGACCGTGGTAGCCGCTACGTCTTTAGCCAAGGCCCACGCCCGCTCCTTAGGGGCCAGAAGGGTCGTGGTCGCCTACACGACCTTTGACACCTCCCGGTTTATGTACGACAAAACCCACCGTGGGAGATGTCTCTCCCTCCTCTTCGTAGGCCGTCTGATAAAGGTTAAGAGGGTGGAGGACCTCCTCCGCGCCCTGAAATACCTCCCCGGAGCCACCCTTGACATCGTGGGAGACGGCCCCCTACGTACCCATCTAAAAGCCTTAGGATCCGACCTCGGCCTGATGGGGCGCCTTAAGTTCGTAGGGGCCCTACCTTACAGCAGGATGCCCGGTGTTTACAGGAGGTACGACCTACTCGTGCTGCCATCCCGGTGGGAGGTCTTCGGCTTCGTCGTGCTGGAGGCGGCCATGTCCTCCGTACCTGCCGTGGTGTCCGAAGGGGTTGGAGCCAGAGACTTCCTCCCCGGATACGCCGTGTTCCCACCGGGGAACGTGCGGGCGATGGTGCGGGCGATTGAGAGGATGAGGGATCCGGGAGTCAGGAACCGTACCGTTGAATACGTCAGACGGAAGGTGTTGGATTTGGCCACACCGGATAGATGGGCACGAACCTTCGCAAACGTGTTAGAAGAGTGAATTACACCCTTAAAATTCCCGTGAGATGCCCTATACAGCGATCGTAGGTTTGCAGTGGGGGGACGAAGGGAAGGGCAAGGTAATAGACTACCTGGCCAGCGATTACGACGTCGTGGTCAGATACCAGGGGGGAGCGAACGCCGGACATACCGTATACGCCGAAGGTAAGTCCTTCACCTTCCACCTCATACCTTCCGGGATGCTCCGCGAGGACGTGGTGGGAGTGATAGGGCCCGGAGTGGTGGTGGACCCAGAAGCCCTGATACGGGAGCTGGAGTCCCTTGAGAGGATGGTGGGGAGCCTGAGGGGGAGGCTCTTTCTGGACCCCCGCACCCACATAGTGATGCCGTACCACCGCTTAGAGGACGCCCTGTTTGAGGCCGCCGCCGACAGACCCATAGGTACGACCAGAAGGGGGATAGGACCCACCAACCGGGACAGGTACGGTCGCATGGGTATAAGGGTGGGAGACACCTTACGTCCGGCTTACCTGAAGGAGTACCTGAAGAGACCTTACGACTTCAACCGCAGGGTGGTGGAGGCTTACGGGGGAGACATGCCCTCCTTTGAGGACCTCTACTCCTACCTGACCGAGTTCGGTGAGAGGGTAGCCCCCTACGTCAGGGACACGGTACTGCTCCTTGAGGATATGGAGAGAAAGGGGGCGCGCATCCTCCTTGAGGGGGCCCAGGGTACCTACCTTGACGTGAACTTCGGAACCTACCCTTACGTGACCTCGTCCCACCCCATAAGCGGGGGAGCGACCGTGGGGGCCGGGATACCTCCGTGGAAGATAGATAGGGTCGTCGGGGTCTTTAAAGCCTATACGACACGGGTGGGCGAGGGCCCCTTCCCCACCGAGGAGAGCGGAGAGGTGGGAAGGAGGTTGAGGGACATAGGTGGGGAGTACGGGGCTACGACGGGAAGACCCCGGAGGTGCGGGTGGTTAGACCTACCTCTCGTACTCTACGCCTCTACGATAAACGGCGTTACGGACCTGTTCATGACGAAGATGGACGTGCTGGAGGACCTCGGTACGTACAGAGCGGCGGTAGAGTACGATATACGGGGGGAACGCACCCCCTACCCTCCAGCCTACTCCTCCGACTGGTACGAGATTCGCCCGATATACGAGGAGTTCCCATCGGGGGATGAGCTCATATCCGAGGTGGAGAGGAAAACCGGGATACCCGTACGTTTTGTGAGCGTAGGCAAGGATAGAGAGGCCGTGATAGAGAGAAAAACAGGAGGTAAGTATGGCAAAGTTTAAACCTAAGGGACAACCTAAGAGATCGGGTTTAACGCCGAACGACGTTAGGAACTACCCGTTCAAGGGGTCCCTCTTCGGAGGGTACAACAAGAACCAGGTTGAGGAGTTCAAGGAGATGGTGGCCCGAGAGATGGAGAGGCTCCGCAGGCAGATGAACGACTTAGAGAACGAGCTCGCCCAGGCCAAGATACAGCTCCTTGACCTTGAGGAGTTAAAGGAGATGCTGGAGCAGAAGAACGACGAGGTAGAGCTCTTAAAACAGCAGAACGAGATCTTGGAGAAGAAACTCCGCGAATGTGAGGAGAAGAGTAGTGGAGCCGACGAGTACAAGGTGGCCTTTGAGAGCCTATCCAAGGAGTACAACGCCCTCAGGGAAGAGTACGTCTCGCTTAACAGGAGGGTCAAGGAGCTGGAAGAGGAGAACGAGAAGTTGAGGACGCAGGCGTCCCTGTCCGCCACCTCCGAGGTTGAGGAGCTGAAAGCGGAGGTAGAGAGGCTCCGTAAAGAGAACGAAGAGTTAAAGCGGAAACTTCAGGAGGGTTCGGCCACGACACCCACAGAGGTTCTACGGATAGCCAAGGCCACGGCCGACCGTATAAAGGAGGAGGCCGAAAAGGCCAGAGCGGAGACCTTGAGTAAAACCTTACAGATACTTAAGGATACCCTATCCTCCCTTGAGGGTGTCGTGCGGGAGCTTGAAAGGAAAATAGGAGGTTGAGCATGGCCCGTAAGATAGTATGGGCGACCGACTTTTCGGAAAACAGCAAGTACGTGGGGAGCTTTCTGAAGGCCGTTTCTAAGAAGGACGACGTGGAGGTGCTCCTGCTTCACGTCTTTCCGGACATACCGGAGATGTACGGCCCGTTCGTTCCCCAGACCCCCAGCATAGTATCCGCGTGGGAGGGGGCAAGGGAGAGGGCAGAGGCCACGTTAAAGAGGTGGGAGAACGAGTGGAAGTCTAAGGGCCTGAATCTTACCGCCAAGCTCGTTGTAGGGTCGCCGGTTGAGGACACCAAGAGGGAGGCCGTCAGGTTCGGTGCGAGCTGCATAGCCGTGGGTACCAGAGGGATATCCGGGATAAAGGGGTTCATAGTGGGATCCTTCGCGAAGGACCTGCTCCGCACATCCCCGGTGCCCGTACTTACGGTTAGATTCCCGCACGTAAAGCTTGAGAGGATACTCGTACCGGTGGACCTGTCGCCGGCCACGGACTTCGTCCTCAAGTACCTACCCAAGATAGAGGGCCTCGGTAAGGTGACCCTTTACCACGCCGTGGTGGTGGATTTCTTCATGGAGAGGGACGAGATAGAGGAGCTGAAGGAAAAGATAATGAAGGATATGCCCCAGTATCCCGGAGCCGAGGTCGTGGTGGATGTGGTGTATAACCGCGCCTTAGACGTCCCCCAGACCATCGTGGATTACGCCGAGAGACACCATTACGACCTGATACTCCAGACGAGCCACGGCAGGAGCGGAATAGAGAAGGTCATATTCGGGAGCGTGGCCGAGGGGGTAATAAGCAGGAGCCACGTACCGGTACTTACCCTGAACATGCGCACCATGTCCCCAGAGCTCCTCAAGTGATGGAGGTGTTCGCGGGAACGGGTGGGTACGCTAACGAAGACTGGGTGGGTATAATCTATCCGGAGGGGGCTAAACCTTCCCAGTATTTACCTCTATACGCTAAGTACTTCAACGCCGTGGAGCTGAACATGACCTTCTACGTTATCCCGGGCCGGAAGGCCGTTGAAGGGATAGCCCGGAGGTCCGGCTCTCTGAAGTTCGCGGTGAAACTTCACCAGAGTATGAGCCACGACCTCTCCGCCACGCGGGAGGACTACGAGGCCTTCTTCGCCGTGCTGGAACCTCTGGAAAAGAGCGGGAAGATAGGGGTATTTTTAGCCCAGTTTCCCTACCGCTTCCACGACACCCCTGAGAACAGGGCCTATCTTGAAGGGTTAGCGGAGGTATTTGAAGGCAGGAGACTGGCCGTGGAGTTCAGACACTGGTCGTGGGACAGGGAAGAGGCCAACCGGTGGTTAAAGGGTACGGGTCTATTCCGGGTCAGTACGGACTACCCTCCCTTACGGGGTCTTCCACGACCACGGCTTTACGTCTCGGATGGGTTCGCATACGTTCGTCTTCACGGTAGGAACAGGGAAAAGTGGTGGCACGGGAAGGATCAGAGAGAGAGACACGACTACAGGTACTCCTACGAGGAGCTCGCCCTGTGGTTGAACGCGATAAAGGGCAGTCTGGAGGAATTGAAGGAGCTGTGGATAATCTTTAACAACACGACGAAGGGACACGCCCTCTACAACCTGTGCATGTTAAAACGTATGTGGCCGGACTTACCTACCCGTATAGACGAGGTACTGAGCTGTTAGATCCTTCTCCTCTCCCTCTTCCCGAAGAAGTAGAGGACGTTTCCTATCAGGATGAATATGAGTACCACCAGATGCCCGCCCGTCTGGGCCAGCATCCCCGTCGTAGCCATATCCGGATGCCCCACCAGATACTCGTAGTCAGCCGCCCCTTTGAGCCCTCCGAGTATCCCCTTTATCTGGCCGGCTTGATAGTAGGGGTAAAGGGAGGGGGCTATTACGGCCGTTGAGCCTAATATGATGGGGACGCCGTACCTCGCCCCGGTTATCTGAACCCACGCGTCCCCGGTGGAACCGGCCGCGAAATCCACCACTAAGTCAAAGTCTTTAACGGTATTTACGTCCTTAAGCCACGGTATCTGGTCCACCGGAGTTCCCTTTACGTCCGTGTCAAATACGCTCTTGAAGTCCGTACCGATGTTGGTCAGGACCGCCGTTATACCCGGACGGAAACCTAACATGACCCAGTCTTTCCCGTACTCCGCACCCACCTTCCGGGTGATGTAGTTCATGGCGTCGTTCCCCATCATTATACCCTCAAACCTCCACAGTGTCATAACGGCTATCTTGCAGTGCTTCCGGAAGAGGTGGCGGGCCATGGCTATGACCATAGGATGGGTCTCCGGCTGGGAGGAGGGCCCGTAGTCCACGGAGAAGAGTACCCGACAGTTGTCGGGTAAGTGATCCACGAAGTTGTAAGCGTCCTTTACCTCCGGGGAAGGCTCAACGTGGATCTTGGGCTTAAAGAAGAAGGGAACGGTTAAAGCCAAAGCCATAAGGCCGTAAAGCGTAAGCCTTATCTTATCCATCACAGTACCTCCTTCATTAGCTTCCTGCTGAGTATCAAACGCTGGATCTCGTTCGTACCCTCGTATATCTCCGTCACTTTGGCGTCCCTGAAGAGCCTCTGGGATTTGGTCTCACGGGAGTACCCCGTGCTTCCCATTATCTGTATGGCCTTCGTGGTCACCCACATGGCGGTTTCGCTGGCGTACATCTTCGCCATTGAGGAGGCCCAGTAGTACTCCTGTCCGGTATCTTTCAACCACGCCGCCCTGTACAGGAGGAGACGGGAGGCCTCTATCCGGGTCCACATGTCGGCCAGGGTAAATCCTACGGCCTGATGCTGGTATATGGGCTTTCCGAAGGCTACCCTATCTCTGGCGAAGAGGCGGGCCTCCTCGTAGGCCCCTTCGGCTATACCCAGAGCCTGCGCCCCTATACCGATGCGGCCGTCGTTGAGGATCTCCATGGCTATCTTGAATCCCTGACCCGGCTCCCCTAACACCTCGTCCTCCGTGGCCTCGTAGTTCTCAAGGACTATCTCCCCGCTCCACGCTGCCCGGATACCGAGTTTCTTCTCCCTCTGCCCCCTTATTACCCCTTCCCTCTCCATGTCTATTAAGAAGGCCACCACCCCTCTGTGGCGGAGGTCCGGGTTGCTCTGGGCGAACAGTATGGCGTACCGGGCCACCGGCGCGTTGGTTATCCATACCTTCTGACCGTTGATTATCCACCTGTCTCCCCTCTTCTCGGCCCTCGTCTTGAGGGCGGCGGCGTCGGATCCTGTGTGTGGCTCCGTTAAGGCGTAGGCCCCTATCATCACGGAGTTACCTACCCTCTTACCCGCGCTCTCGGGCGATACGAGGGGCCTGAGGAACCTCTCCTTTTGCTCCGGGGTTCCGAACTTCTCAACGCCGTAGGCGTAGAGGGAGTTGTTCACGGAGGCGATCACCGCATGGGAGGCGCACTCCTTGGCCAGCTCCTCTATAACCAGCACGTAGGCTAACGTGTCCATCCCGGCACCACCCCACTCCTCCGGGACCTTCACTCCCAAGAGACCCAGCTCCCCCATCGCACGCACGGTGTCGTAAGGGAACTCCTCCCTCTCGTCTATCTCCGAGGCTATGGGAGCTACGTGGCGTCTGGTGAAGTCCCGCACGGCATCCCTCAATGCTCTGTGCTCCTCACTGAGAGAGAGGTCAAACATGGAACGTATTCTACAGCAGGAATTCACGGAGTTATGGAGCGAACGTAAGTCTGACCTTCATGCTCCCGGGGATGTCCGAACTCATGCCGGGAAGAGGACAGGAAGTCCAGCGACGGGACGCCCCATATAGGCCACGGTATAAATCGCCCCTGCCGGGAGAAGTGACGGAAGCAGAAGGCCCTACCGTTATCGGTACCACTTCTGCAGATTTCGTACCCAAAGTGATACC
>CAYYQD010000046.1:0-13199 GCA_964473735.1 uncultured bacterium | reverse complement strand
CACCAAGTGGAGCGGAGGGGAGTCGAACCCCCGACCCCCTGGTTGCAAACCAGGTGCTCTCCCACCTGAGCTACCGCCCCGAATTCCGAAAATTCTAAGGTGGGTTAGTGTGCGTAGTTGAGCCCTATGTAGGTGCTCATGGGGAGCTCCGGATGGGCCGTTATCAGTACGTCCGAGGAGACACGTGCAGCCTGAAGGGTAAACCCAAGGTAAAAGGTGGGAAACTCCCCGTCGTACCTCATGCTACCCCTAAGGGTCAGTATGTCGTACAACCTCCAGCTGCCGCCGAGACCGAAGTTAAGGTTGGAGTACTGGTCCTTGTAGAGGCCCACGGAGGTCCTTATGGTCGCCTTGGGAAGGAAAGAGATGTACCCACCCAAGAGGGTAGGAAGGGGGGTGCCACCTATCTCGGGTGCATTCACGTTTCGGGCGAAGAGGCCTACGTTCCAGCGATCATAAACCACGAAGGAGGAGGATAGATGAAGTCCAAAGGCCTGAAGCCTCGGTACGTCGGGCCGTGGGGTGTTAAGCTGGTAGTAGGAGAAGGAACCTCCCAGACGGAATCCGGAGAAGACGTTGTGGGCGTATCCTAAGGTGGCCGAGATCTCGCTGGCGCTTCCGTCGTACTCCCCCTCAAGTCTGGCTATACGCCCTTCAAGGGCAACGGACAGTCCCCGAAAGCCCACGCCCACGAAGATGTCGTTGAATACCGCAAAGGACTGGCTGTAGGCTGCGGAGACCGATAGGGCCTCCGGATTAGAGGCGGGATCAAAGGACACCCTCAAGGGTGTAGCCTCCGGCATCATCCAGAATCCGGACAGGTGGGGGCCCCCCGCTACGAGGACCCCCGTTATGACGTTAAACAGCATCAATCGTGCTCCTCCTCAGGGTTGTGCTCAATCTCGTACTCCCCTTCCTCAAGACCTTTCTTATGGCGCAGTCTCTTTAATATCTTGGGCAGGTTGGTGTATTCCATGCTCTCCTCGGGGAGTCTGTGAGGCTCAAAGATGCCGTGCCTCCTCATTATGTTCGCGAGGTGGTTGGCCTCCTCACGGGCGTAGTCAAATGCGGGATCGTCAAACAGGTCCCTCGGTCCGACAAGTCTGCCGTTGGCCAGCTGGAACCCGGCGGCTATCACCCTCGGAGGGCCGTCAAACCGCGAGGGGTTGGCGTGGCTGAAGGGTACGGGCATGAGCGGACCCATGTGGCTGCCCCTCATCCAGCCTTCAACGAAGAAGGGACGGGCGAAGGGTTCAAGAACCTCCCCTACGGCGGGGAATCCGCTCTGGGCCCTGACGACCAAAACGGGGTCGTCCTTACCAACGTACTTGCCGGCTATCAGGGAGAGCTTCTGGGTGGAGGCGACGGCGGCTATCTCGCCGTCCTTACGACGATATACGGCCTTTACGGTGTATCTCTCTATGCCACTGATGAGGGCAAGGAGGTCGTAGGTCTCCTCCGGGCAATCCACCGCGTACTCCTCCCCCGTCTTGACGTCCAGAACGATAAAGCGGAACCCTTCGTGCATGGAGGGGTCTATCACCAGACCGGCCGTGTTCTGGGGGTTGGCAAACATCTCGTATAGAGGGAGGTTCCAGGCGGAGGGGGAGGTCTTATCGGCCATGAAGACGATGATCGGCTCGGAGGGCCTCTCCACGAACTCCATCTCGGCTACGCCGGGCCCCATCCCCTTAACGTTCCCACTAAAGGCGTCCGAAAGGAGGTCCTGTCCCGCACCGTAGAGCTTCAGCTCTTTGGCCTTCTCCGTGGCCTTCAGAAAGGCATCCCACGCCAACCGGTGTATCTCCTCGTTATCCACACCTCTGGTGTGGGTCATTATGAGGTTTATATCGTCCCCTACCCTGAGGACGGCGTAGTCTATGAGAAGACCCGAAGTCTTAGCCTCTTCCAGTACCTGTGATGCGGCGTCCATTAGAGCGGGATGGGTGCTGGAGTGTCCAACGTACCCACCGACGTCGGCCTTTATTACCGAAAGGGTCACCTTCATAGGACGGTATTTTAAAGGGGTAATCGCCGCTGGACCTGATAGGTTAGGCTTGCCCTTCCCCCACGTTTATAATAGGCGAGATGAAGATAGTAAAGCTGTGGTTTGTATCTATGCTTTTACTGGCCTCTCCCCTATCGGCCCGGGGAGTGTGGTTAGAGGTCGGTCTCGGTCCGTGGCTCCCCATGTTCGGATCTTACAAGAGCGACCACGACCCCGGCCTCCATGGGCGTATGCGGCTGGGGTACGACGGGAAATTCACTATCCCCTCCACGGCGAAGACGTGGTTTCCTCCCCTCGCCCTCTTTCAGAACGTTTATCCCTTCGCCGAGGCGTATTACTCCTCCAGCAGGTTGAAAGGCGCGGGATACGAGGGTATCCTGTACGCCGGGATAGGGGGGCGGGTCCTCCACACCACGGGGGTTTGGGGGTACGGCTTCCAGATGTCCTTGGGTGTCCTGTACGTATCCTCTGTGAGGCAGTACAAACCTGCAGGTTTCGTAGGTCTGTACGGCATGTGGGACCTGAAACGACTTTACCTCTACGCCGAATATTCGGTTGAGACCTCCGTAGACCTGAAGTCCTCCTACTCCGTAGATACCTCCCTGTCCTTTCTCCAGAGGGCCTCCGGCTGGCACGAGGTGGGCGTAGGTCTGGGCATCAGGTGGTAATCTCGCCCTCTTCCGGTAATGAGAATAGTCGTCCGAAGGGTTTTCTACGTGCCCCGATAGGCTATTACCTTTTAAAGTCCCGGGTCAATAGAGGGGACGTTCGTTCTGTAGCCCGACCTGTGGAGCCTCATCCAGAAGTATTGACTTTAACGTATTTTATCGGGAGTTCCCGTATCTATTCCGTTGAGTGCGGAGAGATAAAGGCGCGGAGTGTGAGTCCCAGAAATACGGCCTCAAACGGTAGTAGGTACATCTTGAAACGTAGAGCGTCAAAGCCTCCGAAGGGGTTGTAAAGGGCGTATATTATCAGAAGCAGGAGGTAGGAGGCCACGACCCATCTGTATCCCGCTCCACCGCACGCCCACGAACACATGATAGCGAAGATAATCAGGACTCCATAAACTCCAAATAGGGCCTTGAAAGGCCACTTTAGAAGGCCGACCTTACGGTAAAAGGGGGAGGAGGCGAAGGAGGGGACCAGGAGGGACAGTAGGTTCATCGGTACGCGTTTCACCGTAGTCCATACGTCCCCCACCCCCACACTCTGGAAGAGTAGCCGCCGGAAACAGGCGGAGTACTCCCTACCGTTCGTCTGGAACATCTGAAAGTATAGGTTCAACTTTCTGTCCCCAAACCCCAGTACGGATGGGTCCTCCACACCCCTTTCCCTGAGGCACCTTTGCAGGTCCTCTCCCGCGTCCCTGATAAGGTCCGCGACGTCGGTGTAAGGTTCCCCCCTCTCCCTCTCAACGTGGAGGGCGTAAGCCCACAGGTAAAAGTTGGACTGGTCCCCGCACCTCACGGCGTGGCCAACGTGCACGGCCACGGGGACGGAAAGGGATAGGAGCGATAGGACGAAGAGGAGACGTCTCCTGAAGGTCAGATAGAGTAGGGGGAGGGCGAGGAGGACCGTCTCCGGTCGGAGGAAGACGGCTCCCATCAGGAAGGGGAGGGATAAGAGGGCGTCCACGACGGAACGCCTCTTAACGTACCTGACCAGAAAGATAGCGTAGGCGAGCAGTAGAACGGACGTCGGAGCCTCAAGCATGAGAAAGGGAAGGTAGTAAAAGGCCACAGGAAGTATAAGAGCAGAGAGGAGCGAGTTCAGGGCGTACCTATCCGGATTCAGCTCTAACAGAAGAAGGCCGAGAAGGAGACCGAAGAGGAGGGAAAAGGTAAAGATGTAGTATATAGGGAAGTACCCTCCGAACATCGCCATGAAGGGTAAGAAGACGTAGGACTGAACCACACGGTAGCACAGGTGGTAGATCCTATCACCCACGACCCGTATAGGCTCGCCGTACTTGAGTATGGAGTAGGCCGGGGGGAGGTAGTACAGGAAGGTATCGGAGGACTTTCCGACGAAGTTCGCCGTCAGCAGGCTCTCAAGGGAGTCAAGTGGGGCCGTCAGAGGTATGCCCCGTCTCAAAGCGTTGATGAGCCGGAAGGTAGGGGGAAGGAGGTACAGTAAGGTTGTCAGGATTAGAAACTTCGCCCTTTTCAACTGTAGCTCTCCCATCCGGGAGGTTCGTCCCCTCTACCTACTCTGGCCTTTATGTGGTAGGGGAGGTCGGACACCCTCAAAGTACACGGCGATACGCTAAGGGTGAAACGGAGGACGTTGTCCAGCTCGCTGAAGCTGTTGGGCCAGGGATAAGCGTAGAGCGTATCCAGAAACCCCTCATCAACCTCCACCCGTTTCGCGCACCCCTTTTCCCTCTCAATGCCCCTGAGCATATGCTCAAACACCAGCATCCTCTCCTTTGGGGACCTCTCGGAGAGGGCGGGAACGTAGAAGAAGGGAACGGTGGATAGGACCTCGGGGATCTCGTTCCCCTCAACCACGAAGATGGCCTGGTACCTCCTGCGGTGTATCTCCATCATAAGGCTACGGAGGTCCGTCTCCCCCTGTATCTGGGATACGTTTATCACCACGTCCCTGTCAGGCTCCTCCCCCTCCACCTTAAAACCCATTGATGGACCGGTTATATGGAAGGCGTCCCGGTACCGCTCTTTCAGGATGGACTTCAGGAGCTTGCTCTTACCCGACCCGCCGGGACCGTATATCCCGACCCAGGGCCTCAGGGGGCTGTTCAGTAGGACGGTCAGGATGTTGTACAGGTAGCGCCCGTACCCGTAGTATGCAACGTACTCCACCCTCTCCGGATAGCCAACGCCGAAGGTTCGGTCGTAGAGCTCTATGAGCCTTTCCCTCGGTGTCTTCTTAGCCCACTCCCTCAAGAAGGCGTTCGTTTCCTCGGGTGTTCCAAAGGTGTAGTCCAGCGTCCTTATCCCCTCCTTTGGCGTCCCGATCATAACGGTGGGAAAACCCTCCGAGATCTCCCTGATGTTCTCCGCAGGCACGCTCTCATCCACGACGACAATATCAGGGAAGCTGGTGATGGTATAGACGGGAGTATATCCGGTGGTATCCACCCTCCCGGAAAGGTTTAATATCCTCATAGCGGTAATTTTAGGCCCGCATCCGTCAGTGTATCAGGGTTTGGAAGATGGTCATAACCACCACCGAAAGGGTCACCGTGGTGGCCACGGTCTGGGGTGAGGTGTCCTCAAGGGCGTCGGATAGCAGCTCGGAAAAGGCTATCCATAGCATAGCCCCAGCGGCGAAGCCCAAGCCGACGGGAAGGAAAGGTCTGAATACTTCCACGAACAGATAGGACGGCACGGCCATCAGCGGTTGGGGAAGGGAGGTGAATATGGCCCACATCCCGGCCCACAGCCAGGATACCCCCCTCGGAACCATAACCAGGGCCACGGCCAGACCTTCGGGGATGTTGTGGACGGCTATGGCCAGACTTATGAAGGTACCGAATCCCTCTCCACCTCCGAACGCCACCCCTACACCCACACCCTCGGCGAAGGAGTGGGCCACCATCACACCGACTATGATGAGGGCCTTCCGGGCATCTACCCCACTAAGGATACCGAGGTGCATGTCCTCTTCCTGCCCGTGGAGGAGCTTATGGCTGAGGATTATCATACCTAAACCGATAAGGACGCCGGCCATCGTCTTCATCAGGCCGTAGGTCAGCCCTTCGTGTATGAGGCTAAAGCTCGCCGTAATCATGAGACCCGCGGCTACGGCGTTGGAGATACCTAAGTACTTCCGCCTGAACCTCTTAAATACGGCAAAGGGAACGGCCCCCAAACCGGTGGCCAGAGCCGTAAGGAGAGCGTAAAGAAAAACCGTCCAGGTATTTACACTTTCCACGAGGCAATTCTAAGCGTGGAGGCCATACCCTATCATCCCGGCAGATCCCCGTAATCGTGAGCCGTTTAAACCATCGGATGTGGAGCCGCGAGAGGGGCCATGCCACAAATTTTGCACGACGGTCCCGCTACCCGGTTGCTCTGCATGACCGTACGATATTATAATTCCGGGAAATGGTGGCAATTATGCTATTATCCCTATCCCCGTGTGATGCAATAATAGAGCACAACATCGTAGAACTGCGTAGCAGTGTTAAAAACCGGGAAGATGCCAACGGTATATGCGACTTCGCCGAGGGACTCACGCTGTTGCACGTCGCGTCAAGGGAGGGGTTCTTCGCCGGTGTAAGGTACCTGATACGGAGAGGGGCCGAAATAGAGGCACGGGATATACACGGACGCACACCGCTTCACTTCGCCGCGTTAAACGGACACCTGAGGATAGTGAGGTACCTGATACGGAAGGGGGCCTTCGTCGGAGATAGAGACGACGATGGAAGGACGGCCCTACACCTCGCCGCCGGGATGGGACACGTTGGGGTGGTTAGGTACCTACTCCGGAGAGGGGCCAACCCGAACGTACCCGATAGGGAAGGACTCACGCCCCTACATCTGGCCGCTCTGAAGGGGAGGGTAAGCGTAATAGGGGTACTTCTGAAGGCCGGTGCCAGAGCCGACGCCCTTGACGCCCTCGGACGGAGTCCGTGCGACCTTGCTCCCGATGACACCACCCGCTCCCTCCTCGGGTGCGGCAGGAGAGTGGAGAACGACCGCCCTTAGAATACTCTATGAACAACCCTGTTCTGTTGGCCCTATTGGGGGGTACTTTTACGTCCTTCCTGAACCTAATCGGTGCCCTTCTGGTCCTGGTGTGGAGGAACCCTTCGCAGAGGGCGATGGACGGGGCCCTCGGGTTCTCCGCCGGTGTGATGATAACCGCAAGCTTCACGAGCCTGATAATGCCGGGCATAGAGTACGGAGGAGTGTTCCCCGTGGTCGTAGGTATCCTCCTGGGGGCTCTGGTGATGGACCTGGCGGACCATTACATACCTCACGAGCACCTTCCCATAGGGAACAACGGCCCCGTAAGGGAGGGAGGGGACGCGGAGTGGGTGAAACGTATAAAGGGAGTATGGCTGTTCATAATAGCGATAACCCTACACAATATGCCGGAGGGCCTTGCCGTGGGGGTGGCCTTCGGCTCCGGACATTACAGGGACGCCGTGCAGGTGATGTTGGCCATAGGCTTTCAGAACATACCGGAGGGCTTAGCCGTCTCCTTAGCCGCCATATCCGCCGGTCTGGGTAGCACCTTCTACGCCGCCTACACGGGAATAAGGTCCGGTTTGGTTGAGATACCCCTCGCCCTGCTGGGAGCCGTGGCCGTGTATTACATGAGACCCATTCTTCCTTACGCCATGGGGTTCGCGGCCGGAGCCATGTTGTACGTCGTCAGCGACGAGATAATACCCGAAACCCACAAGAAGGGGCACGAAAGGGCGGCCACGTGGGGAGTTATGGTGGGGGCGGTCGTAATGCTACTCTTAGACGTGCTCTTAGGATGATCAGACGGTCAGGTCCCCGTCCTCAACGGCCGTGCCAATGACGACCACGTCGGCACCCCCGGACAGGTAAGTCCTTACCTCATCCGACGTCCTTATGCCTCCTCCTACTATGAGGGGGAGTCCCGTCTCCCTCTTCACCACCTCCACGGCCTCCAGCGGAACGCTCAGAACCGCCCCGGAGCCGGCCTCCAGATACACGGCCGAAAAGCCGAGGTACTTAGCCGCGAGGGAGTGCGCCAATATGATCTCCGTTTTGTCCCGTGGAATGGGCTTGGTATCGCTGACGAACTCCGTGGCCGTGTAGGTGCCGCCGTCTATCAGGAGGTAGGCCGTCGGTATAACCTTCAATCCGAGGCGCTTGATCATAGGGGCGGCCTTCACGTGCTCCCCTATGAGGTACTCCGGATTCCGGCCCGAGAGGAGGGAGAGGAAGAGGACGTAATCGTACTCCGCGCACAGCTGGTAGTGGGATCCGGGGAAGAGGATGAGGGGGACGTCCAGCCCCTCCTTGAGCCTCCGTACGGCCCCGCATATATCCCCCTCAAGGAAGCTCGTACCTACCAGAACGGCCCTAACGCCCAAACTACCCTTAAGGCTCCTGAACCTCTCCAGAAACCCCTCCGGGGACAGGCGGTCGGGGTCGTAGAGAAGCCAGACCCCCTTCTCCTTAAAAGGCCACATCAGGGAGACACCACCGAACGGGTGAAGTCAAGGAGACCGCTCGGAGCGAGACCGAAGTACAGAACCCCCGCGAGGCCCACCAGCATCACTAAGAACAGGGCGGGGCGGAGCTTGGCCTCAAATACGTGCTCGGGCTCAAAGCCCAAGGCGTAGAAGACGGGCCTCATATAGTAGAAGGCGGATATAACGCCGTTTATCAGGGCCCATACCACGAACCCCACCTCTCCGGCGTTGAGGACGGAGGAAAAGAGATAGAACTTACCGGCAAAACCGGCCGTCGGAGGGATACCGGCTAAGGACACCAGAAATACGACTAAGAGGGCCGTCTGCAGCGGGTTCGTACGCAGGAGACCCCTGTAGTAGTTGAGGTCGCTTCGTCCCTCACCCACGGAATGCACCACGGCGAAGGCCCCTAAGGTCATAAAGGTGTAGATGATTAGGTAGAAGATGGCCGCTCCCACGCTCTCGTTTGTGCCCACGCCGAAGGCCAGGAGGACGTATCCCGCATGGGCTATCGTGGAGTACCCCAACATGCGCTTTATATCCCTCTCCCCTAAGGCGGCCAGATTTCCCACTATCATGGTTATGGCCCCCAACCAGAGGAGGAGGTCCCCCCAGAGGGCTATCTGCCTCCCGAAGGCTATAAAGAGGAGATTCACCAAGAAGCCGAAAGCCGAGGCTTTGGATACGGTCGCAATAAAGCCCGCGACGGAGGAGTGGGCACCCCGGAAGACCTCGGGGGTCCAGAAGTGGAAGGGAACGGCGGAGAGCTTGAACCCCATACCCGCTATGATGAGCACGAAGGCGAAGAGGAACAGAAGGGAGTGGCTAAGGGACTTGAGCTCAAATACGTCGCTCAGGTAGGCCACGGGAAAGTAGAAGGAACCGTATATGGAATAAAGCAGGGCCGCTCCCATGACGATGAAGGTGGAGGCCAGAACGGAGAGGATGAAGAACTTCATGGCAGCCTCAACGCCTAAGGTATCCCTGGTTAGGGCTATCTGGCCGATTATGGCGAAGGAGAAGAGCTCTAAGGCCAAGAGGAAGGATACGAAGTGTATGGACTTCACGAGCACCATGGCGCCTAAAACGGCTGAGAGTACCAGAAAATGGTGTTCCCCCTTCTTCTCCCACGCTATGAGCGTGGTCATAGCAGCACCCAAGAGTATGACCAGGTCAAAGGCCCGGGATACCGGGGATACCAGGAGCATCCCGAAGGCCTCACCGGAGACCTTGAGGTTAAGGTATGTCAGTACTCCCGCACCGAGCAAAAAGAACAGGGAGAGTAACCCTACTATCCACCTTTCTTTCCTTATTACCACGTCCAATAAAAGCACCACGATTATCCCAGCCGAAACCGTCAGTTCCGGGGCGATAAGAGAGAGACCCTTTACCAGCTCCATAGGTGGGCATTATACTGTGGTAATATCACGCACGGTGCCGCATAACGGCATCACGTCCCCATGGGAAAATCGTTCGCAGCACACCTTTGCACCGCTACTACAGACAAGTCTATAATACAGACTTATCTACACAACAAACAAAGGAGGAAGAGCATGAACAGAGAACGTATCAACCGCATACGGAAAAGGGCCGTGGAGTCCTGGTGGGAGGACGGGATAGTGGAGACCGTGGCCGGTCTCGGTATTCTACTCATAGGGGGGATAGGTCTCCTGGGGCACCTGTTGGAAGGTAAGGTTCCCCCCTGGACCTACGCCCTTATGGTGGTCGTAATAGTGGCTATAGCCTTCGCCGTAAGAAAGGCGGTAATATGGGCGAAGAGAAGGTGGATCTGGCCCTATACAGGATACGCCGTAGTTAAAGGGCGGAAGATGAGAGGGATGGTCTGGGCCTACGTATCCGTCTTCGTACTCCTTGGAGGGGCCTTTCTATTTCCCCATTACCTTCCCGTTATATCCGGGGCGATAGGAGGATGCATCCTTCTGTCAATAGCTCTTAGCTACGGGACGCGCCGTTTCTACCTACTCGCCCTTATCTCCGTCCTTTTGGGGGTCCTACTTCAGGTAGTCGGTGTTGAGGGGGAGAGGGCAACCTACTCCATCCTCGTGGCTCTGGGCGTGTTGGAAACGCTCTTAGGTACGGCGCAGTTCCTGAGGTTCAGGAAGGAGGTTCTGAAGGGTGAAGGACGATCTCTATAGGAACCTTGCCAATTTAGACAGAACCATAAACGAGCCGGCACGCCTCTCCATAATGGCCGCCCTCTACGACCTTGAGGAGGCTGACTTTACCTTCCTTCACCGTATAACTGGGCTGACGCGCGGGAATCTCTCCTCGCACATCTACAGGCTGGCCAACGGTGGATACGTTGAGGTGGAAAAGAAGTTCTTGGGTAAGAGACCCGTAACCGTATGCCGATTGACACCCGAAGGACGCAGGGCCTTTGAGAGATACGTAGCCGCCCTGAGGGAGCTCGTCTCCCGGGTTTAAACCCCACGGTACGACGACAGTATAATACCCGCCTATGGCGAAGAAGCTTTCCGTGTTGAGGACCCAGAGAAGGCAGGAGCGCAGGCGTTTAAGGAACCTCCGCTGGAAGAACCTTTACCGTACTCTCCGTAAGAGGTTCAGGAAGGCTACGACGGTTGAGGAGAAGGAGGAGCTCCTCCGTGAGCTGTACTCTACCCTTGATAAGATGGCCCGGAGGAGGATATTCCATCCTAACAAGGCCGACCGCCTGAAGTCCAAATTCACCCGTTACTTCAAGGAGTTCGCCCGTACGCAGGGCTGATGCAGGAGTTTCTGGACTACATCCTGGACCATTACCGGCGTCCGCGGAAGCGGGGGGAGATGGAGGGGGCGGACGTCGTTTTGAAGGGTGGTAACCCCGGGTGTGGGGACGTGGTCGTCATATACCTGAAACGGGAGAAGGACGGAAGGCTCCGGGTGTCCTTTACGGGGGAAGGTTGCACGGTAAGTCAGGCCTGTGCCTCCATAGTGTGCGAGGCGGCCGATGGAAAGACCCCGGAGGAGATCCTATCCCTTGACTACACCTTCCTTGAGGAGAGGGTAGGGCCGGATATAATGAGGGGGAGGTTCAAGTGTGCCACCTTGGGGTTGGACACCCTCAAGGCTGCCGTTAGAGGCCTATCATGAGACGGCTTCTCCTCGCCACCCTACTGTTCGCGGTGGGATGTGGAAGCGGGGAGAAGGCGATGGTCGTTCTCTCTAACGTCCCCACGTACTCCGTTGCCCTTGACCTGTGCGACTCCTGTTCCTACTACGTCGTAGTCAGAGGCGGGGGCCACATGCACTTCTACGAGCCCACTCCCCGAGATCAGGCCATGGCCACATCCTCCTGCGCCTTCGTGAGGGTAAAGGGGCTGGACGAGTGGGCGCGGGGATGGAACGGAACGGTGATCTCCCTGCCGGATCCTCACTTCTGGCTCTACAGGGAAGGGGTGGAGACCGTAGCCGATAGCTTGAGCGCGGCCCTTGAGAGGTGTCAATCCGGTAAGTACGACACCACCGCCCTCGGCAGGTTCAAGGATAGGGTTGATTCTCTCTTTTCGTCCGACTTAAAGGGGAGGGTATGCGCCTCCTCCTTTGCCGTAAGCAGGTTCTTGAGTAGCCTCGGATTAGAGGTCCCGTGCGTCCTTCAGAGTGAGGAGTTCCGTGAGCCGTCCCCCGCGGAGGTTGAGAAGTTCCTGCGAGATGCCAGAGAGGTAGGGGTAGTGGTAAGGGACACGGCCGACGTACTTCCCCGGACCCCAAAGGGAATAAAGATTGTGGTCCTGAACATCCATCCGAAGTACGGGGAGAGATACACGGAGTTCCTCAAGAGGAACGTCTCCCGTTTGAGGGCCGCCCTATCCGGACATTAAATCTCCGTGCCTATGCTAACCGCTCATTCTGTAGAACGGACGCGGAGGCCCCCGGTTGAATGGGAGACGTTATATTTCCGGCCATAGAGGAAGAGGAGGCGGTGGGTTTCTATCAGGGTATCCTCCCGGGAGAGCTCCTTCTGGGTGGAGGAGATTTACGTTAGACCGGAGTACCGTCGCAGTGGGATAGGTCGGGCGCTCGTGGAGGCCGCGGAAAGGGAGGTATGAAGCACGAAATCTCGCTCTACCTGTACGTCCTGCCGCAGAACAGGGCGGCGATAAGGCTCTGGAAGAGTCTGGGCTACGACCGTATAAACATGCTGGAGCTGGTTAAGGACCTTATCCCCACCCGCCGCGGATCCAGAACCCGCCCTGTAGCCCTCTTAGGTGAGAGGTTTGAGATCTTCCGATGGAAGAGGGAGGAGTCTTCACCGGAGGAGCTGGAGTTCATGGACCTCCTGCGTCTCTTTAACGAGGCTCTGAGGTTGAAGCTGAAGGGATAGGAAGGGTGATACCAGCGTAGGTCCGGCAGCGCAAAGGGTAGAAGGTGCTTTAGCCAGAACGGATGCGCTCTACCTTAACATTCTGAAATAATCCTCCACGTATTCCCTGAACCCCCTTAAAGGGGCAGTGGCACGGCGGTACAGCAGTGGTATCACTTCAGATACGTACCTCGGATCAACCCTCCTCTGACCCTTGAAGGTCTCTCTGTCGTAATAGCCCACGCTATCCCCCAAAACCACGAAATAGATAGGTTTTAGAACCGGCCGAACGGAGGGATAGTTTATGTACGTGCCATCAAACTCCACCCACACACCGTCTATCTTCACCGCAACGGTCATGTGTGCCGCAAAGGGTACGTATAGGAAAGCCCTGTAGCCGTTGTCCCGAAAGGCCCTCAAAAGTACCTGCGACACTTCGTCGCAGTCGTACCCCATGGGCTTACCTAAGTGTTTTAGAAGGTGGGGAAGATAGTACTGCCTTCCCCGTAGGGAATTGTTCCTGTAGTACCAACGGGTGTAGGGGCCGATGGAGAACATCCTGAAGATGGCTATCGCTTTCATGAGACGGGCGTTCGCCCTACCTCCCATACCCCGAAGCCCTTCGGAGGTTTCCAGGAGAGAATCTACGAACTCACGCTCTCCGGCCAGAAATCTCCACAGCACGCTATCCGGAACCTCCAAAAGGCCGACGAGGAGAGGCA
>CAYYQD010000045.1:10605-13452 GCA_964473735.1 uncultured bacterium | reverse complement strand
TCGTTGGGATATTCACGGAATCCCTTAAATGGCGATATCGCGGATGTGGGCTGGACCTCCCTTCTGGAAGGGTAAATCTGCACCTGAGCGGTACTGTGCAACGGCCTCAGGGATACGGCTATCTGCGGTCTGAGTAGAAACGTTTTCCTTCTCCGGATGCCTTCTCCGACGTTTCCCCACCGCCCCTACAATCTCCTCCTATGCTTTCGGAGACCTACAAGGGTAAGATAGTTTCAAACGTACCTATTCTGGACTACGCCGAAAGGTTGAACGTGGCCCAGTCTTACGGGTACAACGTGCATAAGATACCCGCCGGATACGTCCTGGTGGACCTCTACGACCTAACCCACAACGGCCTTTCCGAGGAGCAGATGGGAGCCCTATTCCGCGGAGACGAGGCCTACGCCGGAAGCAAGAACTTCCTGAAGATCCTCCGTAAAGTCAGGGAGATATTCGGTAAGGGGTGGGTAGTCCCCGCCCACAACATCAGAGGAGCCGAGCACTTGCTCTTTAAGACCTACGGTGAGAAAGCCGAGATAGTCGCCTATCACCCTACGCCCACCTTCAAGGTTCTGGCCGGGTACTTCAACGTTCCCGTAAAGGAGTACGACTCCCCCGACGACACCCCCGGCGATGGCACTCTGGCCTACATCAACACCACGCCTAAGAACGCCCACGAGATAGATAGATGGATAAGGGGGGCCAAAGCCAGAGGGATGTTAGTGGTCGTAAACGCCTCCCGCATCTTCTCCCTCCTGGCCTTTAAGGACCTAAACGAAGGGCGCAAGCCCAACGATCTGAAGGGCAGGGTCGCCCAACTCCTGAAGGATGCCGACGTCGTACTCTTAGACGCCACGCACGACCTCTTCTCCCACGTTGGGGCCCTGATAATAACCGGGAGCGAGGAGATTTACCGCAGGTTCCAGAGCTGGGTCGTCTCCTTTGAGGGACTCCATACCTACGGAGGGCTCGCCGGCAGGGACATGGAGGTTATCGCCGTAGGTCTGGACGAGGCCCTGCGGGAGGACTACTACATCTGGCGGTATCACGAGGTGAAACGCCTTTACGAGGCGGTCAAAGAAGCCGGGTACGAGGTCGGGCCACACTTCTCCCCCACCGGGTTCCCCATCCTCCACGAGGACCCCGTCTCTTTGAACCTCGCCCTCTACCTATCCGGTCAGGTGAGGGGGAACGCCAAACCCGGGAAAGGTCGCCTGTGCCTGCATCTACCCCGTCGCACCTACACCCGCGAGCATTACGACCACTTCGTAAAAACTCTGGCGTACCTGAAGGATAAGAGCCTACCCCGGCTGATGGCGGCGTACGAGACCGACTTCCACGAGGAGGAGGTCATGGATTACGAGCCGGAGGGCCCCGTGCCTAAGTACGAGGTCGTACCCTACGAGGGCTACCCCTACCGCTTCAAGTCCGTTGAGCTCCTGCGGATGCGAGGCCGAGAGTACAGGGAGAAGGCCATAGAGGAGGCCGGATTCAACACCTTCCTCCTCAAGAGCGAGGACGTATATATAGACCTGCTTACGGACTCCGGGACCTCCGCCATGAGCGACGAGCAGTGGGGAGAGGCCTTCTACAACGAGTGGAAGGACCCCTACTCCCTACTGGCACAGGCCGTTGAGGACGTCTACGGCTTCCCCTACTTCATCCCCACCCATCAGGGGAGACAGGCGGAGCACTTCATATCTCAGGCCCTCATAAAGCCCGGCCAGTACGTCATAAACAACATGTACTTCACCACAACACGATTCCATCAGGAGTACGCCGGTGGAATCTTCGTGGATCTGATAATACCGGAGGCTCACGACCCGGCGGCCGAGCATCCCTTCAAGGGCAACCTTGACGCCGTGAGGGTTGAGGAGTTCATCAAGGAGAAGGGGGCGGAGAACATCGCCTACATCTGCATAGAGACCAACGTAAATATGGCCGGTGGCCAGCCGGTCTCCCTTGAGAACGTGCGCCGCATAAGGGAGATAGCCGACAGGTACGGCATACCCGTGGTGTTTGACGCCACCCGCATAACCGAGAACGCCTACTTCATAAAGACCCGTGAGAGGGGCTACGAGAACTGGAGCATCGCCCGGATAGTTAGGGAACTCCTCTCCTACGCGGACGCCGCCAGCATATCGGCCAAGAAGGACCCCCTGACCAACATAAGCGGGCTACTTTTGGTGAGGGATCCCGACGTATACGCCCGGATATACGAGTTCGCAACGGCCTTTGACGGCTCCCCCTACGACGGCGGCCTCGCCGACAGGGATCTGGTCATACTGGCCAAGGGACTGTACGAGATGACCGACTACGACTACATAGCGAGTCGTATAAGGCAGGTTCAGTACTTGGGTGAAAGGCTCCATAGCTTAGGAATACCGGTCGTGAGGCCCATAGGGGGGCACGCCGTATATCTTGATGCGAGGCGCTTCCTCCCCCACATACCGCAGGACGAGTTCCCCGCCCAGATACTGGCCGCCGAGATATACGTGGAGGGAGGAGTGAGGACCATGGAGAGGGGGACGGTGTCGGCCGGCAGGGATCCGAAGACGGGGGAAAACCGGAAGCCCAAGCTGGAGCTGGTAAGGATAACCGTACCCCGCAGGGTATATACGACCGACCACATGGATCACGTCGTTGAGGCCATACTGGGCGTGTGGAACAGGAGGGAAAGCATAAAGGGGCTGGAGTTCGTGTATGAGGCACCCTTCTTAAGGTTCTTCACCTCCACCTTCCGGAGAAAGGGGTAATGTAAGGGGGCCGTACGGCCCCCTCACGTTGTTAAGGATGGGGTAGCGGCGGTATCACTTCTGCTGGATTTATACCCAAAGTGATACCATC
>CAYYQD010000045.1:0-10505 GCA_964473735.1 uncultured bacterium | reverse complement strand
GTTTAAGACGGACGATTAACTGCCAACAGCCCGAATACGAGGGTGTCGGTACCACTTCCGCAGGGTTTGCACCCACAGTGATACCTCTCCGTTCCAACGCTCACTTCGGGTATTTGGGATAGCGCAGAACGGAAAAGCGGTTCCATTCAACAACTCCATACTGTAAGAACGTCTAACTTTAGGAAAACGAGAATATCAAACTGGAGGGACGGGACAACACAAACCATCCTGCGGACTACAGGATTTTCTGCAGTAGAATACCGACTATGCAGAGGGTAAGTCCCACCCGAATGAACCTTCTCATACGAAAGCGCCAGATGAAGATAGCCCGTCAGGGCGCGGACCTCCTGCGTAAGAAGAGGGACGCCCTGATGAAAGAGTTTCAGAAGATGCTGAAACCCATAGTTCAGGCTCACAGGGAGCTTGACCGTACGGCCCGTGAGGCCGTGGCTTTTCTCTCCGTTGCTCTCGGTAAGGACGGCCCGGAGGCTGTCAGGTCCGCCGCTCTATCAAGCATCGGCCGTCTCAGGGTCTATAAGGAGGAGGAGAAGGTCTGGGGCGTAAGGATACCCAACCTCCGGGCCGAGAACGTGGTTAGGAAGAGCAGTGAGAGAGGATACACCCTTTTGAGTGTGAGCGCCCGGGTGGACCTGACGGCCGTGGCGTACGAGAGGCTCATGGCCAAGATATTTGAACTCGTACCTCTTGAGGCCAAGATGAAAAAGATAGGGCAGGAGATACGGAAGACGTCCCGACGGGTGAATACCCTTGAGCAGAGGGTCATACCCCAGCTTCAGGCCGAGATGCGTTTTATAAGACAGGTCCTTGAGGACAGAGAAAGGGAGGACAAGTTCCGCCTTAAGAGGTTGAAGGCGAAGAAAGAGAAGAAGTTCTGATGCTTCCGCTTCTCCTCTCCCAGTGGTCCTACGGGTACAACAAGGTGGATTATAAGGACCTCCACTGGGGGTACTTAGACGGCAAACACTTCAAGGTGTATTACTATCAGGGGGGAGAGAGACTGGCCGAGTTCGCCTTAGGGGTGCTGGAAGACGCCTTCAAAGAGTACAGCCCCTACTTCCCGGGTGCCATAGCCGAGGGGGAGAAGATACCCGTTCTCATATACGTTTCACCTAAGGACTTCCAGATGACCAACGTCTCCCCCTACCTCGTCCCCGAGGGTGTCGGTGGATTCACGGAGGGCTTCAAGAGGAGGGTAGTCGTACCCTTCGCCGGATCCTACTCCGAGTTCCGGCACGTTCTAAGACACGAGCTGGTACATGCCTTCCAGTACTCATACTCGCGGGGTCTTTCCTCTATGTTCTCCTCCCCACCACCCCTGTGGTTCATAGAGGGTATGGCCGAGTTCCTGTCGGAGGGCTGGAGCGTGCGCACGGAGGCCTACATGCGCGACATGGTCATAAACCTCACCCTCCCCCCCCTCAGGGAGATGGACTACTACGGCGGGTACATAGTCTATCGTTACGGTGAGGCCTTCTTCAACTACATTAAGGACGTCTACGGAGAGGAGGCCGTGAGGGACCTCATAAGGTACGGTTTAGGGGGCAAGGTACATGCGGCCCTCAGGAGGATATCCCACAAGGACTTAGCCGAAATAGACGAGGAGTTCTCCATGTACATAAAGGAGAGAGTACTCAAGGCGATGGGCACCTTCAACTTCCCCGACGACATAAAGAAGCTCACCAGTCGCCGTAGGGATAACTCCTTCCTCAACTTAGGGGCCGCCGTATCGCCCGACGGCTCCAAGGTGGCCTTCATGTCCGACAGGGGCGGGAGGATAGGGATATACGTCGTGGACTTAGCCACCCGTCGGATAAGGAAGCTGTTGGGTGCGGGTAGGTCCCCGGACTTTGAGAACCTCCATATCCTTAAGCCTTCCTTAAGCATATCAAAAGACAACAAACTGGTTACGATATCACAGGGGACGTACTCGGACATACTCCACATATACGACCTCAACACCTTTAAGAGGCTGAAGAAGGTGCCGTTAAACTTCTTGGACGGGGCCCACGGTGCGAGGATCTCCCCCGACGGGAAAAGGGTCGTCTTTGTGGGATACTCCGCCGGTCAGACTGACCTCTACATGTACGACGTCGGTCGTGGGGTGTTCGCGAGGCTGACGGAGGACGAGTGGAGCGAGGACGACCCTTACTGGTACGACGACAGTACTATCATATACGTGAGCGACAGGAACGACAGGGGGGAGATAGGCTCTTACGCCATATACAGGATGGACGTCAATACGGGGGAGTCCGAATACGTCTGGGGTAGGAGGAGAATACTCCGCTCCCCGATCAGATGGAAGGACGGCATAGCCTTCCTCACGGACTACAGGGGGGCCGTAAATATGTTCCTCCTGCGCGGGGACAGCTTATACCTGCTGACGGACTACTTTACGGAAGTCTCCCACCCCGACGTCTCCGAGAACGGGAGGGTAGCCTTCTCCATGATGTGGGAAGGGGGGTGGGACGTCTTCCTGGCCCCGTACTCTCTGGAGCCGAAGTATCCCGTATCCCTGAGCGACGAGGGGGGGTACCCCCTACCCGACTCCGCCCTCATAGCGGAGGCCGTAAAGAAGCCCATGGGCTTTACTCTGGGCATGGACATGGCTTACGGAAGTCTCGGGTACTCCTCCTTTTACGGCACGGTCGGGGCCCTCTATATGCTCTTCTCGGACATACCCGGAGATAACTGGCTGTTTCTCCAGATATTGGGCCAATCTCAGGACATAGGCAACTCCGAGTTCGTTATCACGTGGTACAACTTCAAGGGAAGGCTGGATAAGGTCCTCGGGGTTTCCCAGCTGTGGAACTTCAAGTACTTCCCCCCTTACTTCGTATATGAGAAACGCCTGTCCGCCGATATAGGCCTGCAGTACCCTTTCACGAGGTACTTCAGGGCAGAGGGGTACTTCTCCCTCCATTACAACACGTGGGTCAGGTTTAACGAGGACTCTCTGCCTTACTACTATCCGAACTGCGTGTCCTACAACTTACCCTGCACATCCCCTACACTCGTGTATCCCAAAGGGTACGAGGTTATGGCCTCGCTGGTGTACGACGACGTCCTCCTCACTTACTACGGCTCAACCGACGGGTTAAGGTGGAGGCTGGTGGGGGCCACGAGTCTGCCCGGCTCACAGGTGGATTTCAGGACGGCCCTCTTTGAGGGGATGTTCTTCAAGCGTATCACCCACAGGAGCATCTGGGCTAACAGGCTGGTCCTCGCCCGTAGCGTAGGAAAACACAGGGACGCCTTCACGGCCGGGGGTCCTTACGGTGTAAGGGCTTACGACCTCTTCTACTTCTTTTACGATTACAGCGGTAAGCCCGTTCGCTTCCTCATAGGGAACAACCTCGTACTCCTCAACTCCGAGGTGCGCTTTCCCTTCCTTGACCGTCTCAAGTTCGGCTTTTTACCCTTTGAGGTCAGGGGTATAAGGGCCCTGCTCTTCTTTGACATAGGGAACGCGTGGTTTGATGAGGACGTACCCCTGAACAAGTTCCAGCCTATAAGGGACGGTGTTCTATGGGACCTATTCGCCGACTTCGGGGTAGGTTTAAGGCTGAATCTGGGGTACTTCCCTCTCCGTCTGGATTACGCCTATCCCACAGACCTCAAGAACGTATATAGGGGCAGGTGGGTCATATCCTTCGGATGGGACTTCTGAACGGGTTTCATGGTTCAACGACCCCCAAGGAGGGGTATACCCCTACCCCCTGACCGTCCTCCCCGTAAATCTCGTACTTTTTCAGAGCGGCGGCCCCTATCATGGTGGCGTTGTCGGTGCAGTACTCCGGACGGGCGAATAGCACCTTATCCCCGAACCTCTCCCTGAAGACCTCCCGCAGGCGGCTGTTGAGGGCCACTCCACCCACTACGGCCAACCGCGGTGGGTTTATATCCTCGTAAGCCCGGCTCACAACGTCGTAGAGGTGCCGCACTATGGCCTCCTGATAGGAGGCGGCGATGTGCGGAAGGTTCTCCCTGACGAACTCCTCCCCCTTGGCCCTGACGTAGTGGAGGAGGGCGGTTTTTAGACCGCTGAAGCTGAAGTAGTATCCTCTCCTCTTTATGCGGGGCTTGGGGAAGGTATGGAAGTCCCTTCTGCCCTCACGGGCGAGGCGATCTATCTTAGGGCCCGCAGGATAACCTAAGCCCAGCGTCCTTCCCCCCTTGTCAAAGGCCTCCCCCGCCGCGTCGTCTAAAGTGTGGCCTAAGAGACGAAAGGAGTACCAGTCCTCAACCCAGACCAGCTCCGTGTGTCCCCCGGACACGATGAGGCTCAGGAAGGGGGGCCTTAGGTCCGGATCGCTCAAGTAGGCGGAGTATATGTGGCCTATCAGGTGATTCACCCCTACGAAGGGCCTGTTAAGGGTTAGGGCTACCGTCTTTGCAAACTCAACACCCACTATCAGGGACGCGGCCAGACCGGGCCCCTTCGTCGCGGCCACTAAATCCACGCTCTCCGGAGGTGCTCCCGAATCGTCCAGCGCTTTCTTAACGACGTCGTATATCACCTCAACGTGGGCCCTCGCCGCCAGCTCCGGAACTATGCCACCGAACTCCTCATGTATGACCTGCGACCTGACGACCAGAGAAAGGACGTTGAACCTGTCGTTCCGCATCTCAACGACGGAGGCGGAGGTCTCGTCGCAGGAGGTCTCTACAGCCAGAACCTTCATTCCACGTGCCTACCGTAGAAGGCCCAGAAGGTGGCCGTGGATAGCGATAGAAAGGCCGCCCAGAAGAAGGGTGCGGAGTAATGAAGGCCGTACAGGTAGCCTGCGATGGGGGGACCCACTATCCTGCCGAGGGAGTTGGCCGACTGATAGGTGCCCATAACCAGCCCTCTCTCTTTTGTGCCGTGAGAGAGCAGACTAAGGACGGAGGGCTGGGTTATACCCGAGGCCATAACCAGCACCACCACGAGGGCACCTAAAAGGTAGAAGTTCGGGGCGAAGGGAACGAAGACGGCCACTATCGCCGCTATAAGGAAACCTAAGAGTATGGCCGTTTTTTCGTGTATCACCTTGCTTATTCTTCCCATGTTCCCCTGGACCATCGCTCCGAAGAGGCCGGCCACACCCATGAGGTACCCCACCTCCCTCGCCCCTAAGCTGAACCTGTCCTTTATCAGGAGGGCCAATATCGCCTCAAAATTCACCATTATGAGCATGCCAACGAACCCCAAGAGGACGAGTACCCGCTTGTCCGGAGAGAGAGAAAGGATACCTCCCCGGCGTCGGGGTAGGTGGGCCTTAACGTTCCTGACGGTGAAGAGGGCCACCGTGAAGGCGACCAGCGCTATGGCTCCGGAGACGAAGAAGGGCACTAAGAGGCCGAAGTTAGAGGCCAATCCCCCTATGAAGGGACCGAACACCATACCGCTTCCCAGAGCCGCGCCGTAAAAACCGAAGTTCCGGGTTACCTTCCCGGGAGGTGATACCGCCCCTATGTAAGCGCTGGAGGACGGTAAGGCGGCGGCCGATATGAGACCGCCTAAAAACCTTATGAGTATCAGGTACCACACGGCCGGTACCAGGGGTATGAGGAAGGAGGTCAAAGCGAAGCCGAGCGTCCCTAAGGTTATTCCCCACTTGTATCCGAACCTATCCGAAAACCTTCCCCAGAGTGGAGCGGAGATAAACTGGGCCACCGGGTAAGCGGCGAAGATAAGTCCTATCTGGAAGGGTGTGGCGCCTAAGTTGAGGGCCCAGAAGGGCAGGATGGGGAACAGGAGCGAGAACCCCATCATCACGATGAAGACCACCACCACGACGGTAAGTATGCCAGCCATATGCGGCGATTCTAAGGATGAGGTGATTATGGGGTAAATGAGGCTTGAAATTGTGCAAAAAGATGTTATACAGTAGCTCGCGTAGTTGCACGTTTTCGCCCCGTGAGTGAGATAAGAGGAAGTGCCGGAAGGCAGAGGAGGTCGTTTTCAGAGGAGGTTATGCAACGGAGTGGGGAGCGAGGATTCTGGAGGTGAAGAAACCTCTATTAACCCTCTCTTGAATCTCCACGTTTGCGATTGGTTGTATAGATGTGCTTGTAAATCTCGTGAGGATAGTCAAGGAAACGAAGAACTTATGGGTTTGACTCCGAATATACGAGATGCCAGCGGGATAGGAAGAGTCCATGGAAGAGAGGAGGTCCTTGAAGTCCTTGATCACCTTTTCCTCATCGTCAGGTCCGAACCTTGTAGCCTTGATGAACCTTATCCTACTCTCCGAGCAGATTAAACCTGAGATTGCGCATCAGGTGGCTAAGGCATAGAGGGTGGTCAGCTTAGGGAAACAGTTTCTCTAAGACTTATCAATATCTGGAAGGTCGTCCGTTATGAACATGAGGGGTTTTCTAAGCCCTCTCTCTATCAACAGCCTGAATATCCTCACCTAACACCTTCTTCTCCTCTTCGCTCGTTATTCCTACCACTAAGTACAGGGTGCTTAGCCTAACCTTTTCTCCCTCCCTGCTTAGCACCCCTTCCATCTTGCTTTTGCCGTACCCTACCTTCATCAACGCCCTCACTACTCTCTTCCCTACACTCTTCGATTACTGCATCTTTAAAATTTTACGTTTATGATATGGCTTACAGGTACGTTTATGATGGTTATTGGAGGTTACGGAAGGTACTCAGGGGAGGTGGAGGTAGTACATCTCAAAGAGCCTCCGCGGGAGAAAGTACCTCCCTCCGGACCCATTTACGTTCCCCCCAACCCCTCCGACGATGGGATCGGGGGCCCGCGAACGTACAGGATTCTAAAGGATAGCGTAGGGGAGAAATTCCCCGGTCCGTGGAGTCACTATGTCCCTCCTGACCCCCAGGTGGCCGTAAGTGAAAATCACGTACTCTCCACTATAAACAGCTCTATCTACATGTACGACAAAAGTGGGGATATCCTCTATTGGAACTATCTCTCCGGGTTCTTCCCGTTCTACCCGGGATACGGAATGGTCTTTGACCCTAAGCTGACTTTTGATGTGATAGAGAGAAGGTGGTACGTTCTGGCTCTGTACCTTAGCGCGTATCCCGACCCCGAAAGCTCTTTCTACTATCTGGCTGTCTCCGAGGGGGAGGATCCCTTAGGAGGTTGGTACTTCTACAAGCTCAACGCCTCTTTCAACGGTCCAACCCCTACGCACAACCTCGCCGATTACCCCGGTTTAGGCTACAACGACAGATGGATAGTTATAACTTCAAACCAATACACGTTCCAGTGGAGGTATAAGTACGGAAAGATAAGGTTACTCAATAAGGAGAAAGCACTTTCCGGTACGCTGGATGGGTGGACGGACCTTTGGGGTGATACCCTAGGGGAATACACCTACTCCATCCGTCCTATGCGTTCCATAACTCCAAACGAGGAGATGTTCCTACTCAGCGTGCGCGTGGGCAACGAATACCTGTACCTGTGGAAGTTCTCCGGGGATCCGGACACCCCACACCTGACCTTACGGGGGACACTGGGAATACGCAACTACCCGACCCCTAAAACCGTCCCCCAGGGAGGCGGCTACTATCCAATAGAGGGAGGATCCCGTAAAGGGATAATGGCGGTGGTGTATTACGACGGCAAGCTGTACTTGAGCTTTGAGGAGGGGCAACCCAACGATTACACCTCCACCGGCGCCCGTTTCGTGGTCGTAGATGTGCGGGATACCGCTCCCTACGTCCTTGAGGACTTAAGCGTATATGAGCCCTACGTGTCGTACCTCTATCCCACCGTTGGAGTGTCCCCCAAGGGGGTTGTAATAGTCTTTACGAGGGTGGGTTATACGCGGTACCCTTCGGTGTTCTACGTGGCGAGGGCTGTCGGAGAGATGGATTTCAGCGAAAGGAGGCGTATAAAGTACGGCTCCTCGTGGTACGAAAGGGTGTTTGACGGTAGGAACAGATGGGGAGACTACTTCGGTGCAGCCATGGACCCGGCCGATTCGTCGGTGTGGGTGATAGGTGAGTACGCCACCTCCGAGAACGAGTGGAACACGGCCATAGCGAAGGTGACCTTGGAGAGGGAGTGGGAGTTCGTCTTTGATCCAAAGTTGGACGTTGAGGCCATATACGATATATCGGGAAGACGGGTAAATCTGGAGGATATGAGAAGGGGCATATACTTCGTAAGGACACGCGACGGTAAAATACACAAGGTACTCAAGCTCCGCCCCTTCGTTGCCCGATGATTACCGTTCGCTTCGGGGTCGTTCTACACCAATTCCCTTAGCTCCTCAACGATCCTCTCCTTTGGTACCTCGTACCTCTGCCCCTTCCAGAGGTCCTGAACTTCCACCTTCCCTTCCTTCCACGCCCGGCCGACCACTATCCTGACGGGGATACCTATCAGGTCTGCGTCCTTGAACTTCACCCCGGCGCGCTCCTCGCGGTCGTCCCATAGAACGTCGTACCCGGCGCCGCGAAGAAGGTCGTATATCTCCTCCCCCTCCCCTACTAAGTCTATGATGTGGACGTCAAAGGGGGCGATGGCTCTGGGCCAGAGCATGGAGTTCTCCGTGCCGTAAAGCTCAACGGCGCTCACCATTATCCTGCCCGGTCCGATACCGTAGGACCCCATTATCACCGGTTTTCTCTGACCGTCCCTATCGGTAAAGAACACCCCCATACTCTCGCTGTACCGGGTCCCCAGCTTGAAGATATGCCCCACCTCTATGGCGTTTACCTGCTTCAGGGGAGAGCCACAAACCGGACACGGATCCCCCTCTGTAGCGTACCTTATATCCTCCCACCTCACGTTGCCTAAATCCTCCGGATTTACACCCACTATATGGTAATCCTTCTCCCCTCCACCCACGACAAAGCCTCGCAGATGGCGTACGGAATTATCCGCCACTTTGGGTAAATCTACGCCTATGGGACCCACGAACCCCACCTCCACACCCAAGAGGCTCATAACCTCCTCGGCCGTAGCGAGGCGCGGATTCTTCAGCACTCGGGCCAGTTTCTCCTCGTTCACCTCATGGTCCCCTCTAACGAGGACGAGGACGGGTCCCTCATCCGTCATATACACCAGAGACTTCACCAGGAACTTCGGTTCCACGTTGAGGAAGGAGGACACCTCCTCTATGGTGCGCACGTTGGGGGTATGTACCTTTTCCCGCTCCTTAAAGGGGGACTCCTCAACCTTATCCTGTGGTAAGGCCGGGGCTACCTCCACGTTGGCCGCGTACCCGCAGGATTCACATATCACCAGCCTGTCTTCACCGGCGTCGGAGATCACCATGAACTCCTCGCTCTCCTTACCTCCCATAAGGCCGGAGGAGGCCTTAACGTGGACGAACTTCAGGCCGCATCTGGTGAATATCCTCTTATAGGCTTCCCTGTGTCTGGCGTAGGATTCGTCCAAACCCTCCCAGGTGGCGTCAAGGCTGTAGGAGTCCTTCATTATGAACTCCCTGACCCGGAGGAGCCCCCCTCTCGGCCTCGGCTCATCCCTGAACTTGGTCTGAAGCTGGTACCATATCTGGGGCAGGTCCTTGTAGGAATACACCGTATTGCGGGCTATCTCGGAGATCACCTCCTCGTGGGTGGGGGCGAGAGCGTAGTCCCTATCTTTGCGGTCTTTCAGGCGGAACATATCGTCCCCGAAGCTCTCCCAACGGCCGGACTCCTCCCACAGGGAGGAGGGGGAAAGGGAGGGCATGAATATCTCCTGTCCTCCGATGGCGTCCATCTCCTCCCTGATTATCCGCATTATCTTCTTCATTATCCTCCAGCCCAAGGGCAGGAAGGTATAGACGCCGCTGGTGAGCTGGCGCACGTATCCGCCGCGTACCAGCAACCTGTGGCTCTTAGTCTCGGCGTCGGCCGGAGGCTCCCTGTAAGTTCGGATGAGGGACTTACTCTGTCGCATGGTTGGGATTCTATTGTGGAAAGGTGGAACCGCCCGGGAATGACCTTTACAGATTCTGTTATCGCTTTCTGTATTTGGACGTTGCTGTGCTTAATGGTTCCGGTCTGCCGACTTATCCGACCCGTACTTCAGGCTCAACGCTGTCCGCCCGGGGTGTATCCTCAGCCGAACGGCATCGGTTTTCTAAACTTCACACCTAAAAGTGGTGCCGTGCACTTGTAAGGGCGCACGAAAATTTAACAGCAAAAATATCCAGATTCGCACCGTATACGGGCCGTTAGTCGTTTTATAGTCCTCGTACGTTTAACATACCGTTATCTATGTGCTGTACCGGACGGTTCCGAACGGTTGGATATTCGCCCCACCTGTGCGGTACTTAAAGCTCATTCTCCCGGTAATCGGGGTGGTACCGATTTCGCTATTTTATACCCAGAGTAGTACCTTCATTGCAAAGGGTAGGGCATTCCAGATGAGTTTAGACTCCATTTTAGAATGCCTTTTCACAGGCCGTATGACGCACATCGTGGAGTGTATTATACAGTGATACCTTCGGTAATCCCTACCCCTGATCCGGTACCTTAACCGGGTACCTTCCGGTGAAACATGAGACGC
>CAYYQD010000044.1:0-13530 GCA_964473735.1 uncultured bacterium | reverse complement strand
GGTTGATGTGCGGGAGAGGGTGGTACCACTCTGGGTATAAAATCCGCATAAGTGATACCGACCTTAAATAACGGCATATTAAACGAACGATAACCGTAAGGTGTGTTCCGGTCCGGACTCTTCGCCCGCCTTATCGTATTTACATCCAATCGCTACATCTTCCGCTATGACAACGTCAATCCTGCGGACATTTTACGGGGTCCTCCCTAAAGTAGGTGGCCTTGAAGGGGTGAAGCTACACCACCTTTACGATGCGGTAGTGCTTCTTTCCCCGCCTGAGTACGACCACCTTCCCATCTATGGTGTCCTCTAAGGTTATTCTACGGCCCAAACCCTCAACGCGCACGTTGTTTATATACACCCCTCCCCCCTTGATGAGCCGTTTCGCCTCCCCCTTGCTCGGTGCGAGACCGCCCCTAACCAGAAACTCCACGACGGGGATACCTTCCCTCATCTCTTCGGCCGGCACCTCCGCCGACGGAACCTCCGAGAATATGTCAAGAAGCTCCCCGGCCGTAAGCCCCTCAAGGCTACCCCCAAAGAGGACTTCGGTCGCCCTCAACGCCCGCCTTAGACCCTCCTCCCCGTGGACGAGACGGGTCATCTCCACGGCTAACCTCCTGTGTGGCTCCCTCCTCTCCGGATGCTCCTCAAGGGACCTGCCCAGCTCTTCTATCTCGTCGGGGGACAGGAAGGTGAAGAGCTTAAGGTACCTTATAACGTCCCTATCGTCGGTGTTTATCCAGAACTGATAGAAACGGTACGGAGTGGTACGTTCCGGATCAAGCCACACGGACGTTCCCGCCTCCGTCTTCCCGAACTTCTTACCGGAGGAGGTCGTCAGGAGGGGTAAGACCAACCCGTAGGCCCGTTCCCCCCGCACCCTCCTTATGAGCTCTATACCTGCCGTTATGTTCCCCCACTGGTCGCTCCCTCCTATCTGGACCCTACACCCGTAGCGGTCGTAGAGCTGAAGGAAATCGTAGGCCTGAAGGAGCATGTACGTGAATTCCGTGAAGGATATTCCCCCTTCCCTACCCAACCTGTTCCTTACGGACTCCTTCTGGAGCATGTAATTCACCGTGAAGTGTTTCCCGACGTCCCGGAGGAACTCTATAAAACCGAGGGGCTTTAACCACTCCGCGTTATTTACGACGATGTAATCCTCCAACCTGCCCTCAACTATCCTCCCTATCTGTTCGGTTATGCTGCGGACGTTCCTCTCTATCTCCTCCTCCGAAAGTAGTGGCCTCTCCTTCTCCTTACCGCTGGGGTCCCCTATCAGGCCGGTTCCCCCTCCTACGACGAATATGGGCTTAAAGCCGTACATCGCAAAGCGGATGAGGGTTATTATGGGAAGCAGGTGTCCCACGTGAAGGCTGGGACCGGTAGGGTCAAAACCGGCATATACCGGGCTCCTATCACTCTTCAGAAAGTCCCCGGCGCCCTCGGTGAGGTCGTATATGACACCTCTCCACCTGAGGTCCGACAGCAGGTCTCTCACGGCGGCGATTATACCGCTGGAGGACGACCTCAATCCCGTGCTTTGGGCTCAAGAACCTTGGCAACCCATATACTCACCTCAAAGAGCAGTATCAGAGGGAGGGACATCAGTAGGAGACTGAACATATCCACAGTCGGCGATATAACGGCGGTTAGTATAACTATGGCCACTATTATCTCCCGCCTCCGTCTGGACAGGAAGGAGGACCTTACGATTCCCATCTTGGCCAGTATCCCTATGGCCACGGGAAGCTCAAACACCACTCCGAATATAACCGTACTCCAGAAGACGAAGTTCAGGTACTGGTTGGCGTTGACCATGGTGGTGAAACCTTCGGAGAAGGAAAGGAGGAACTGAACGGCGCGGGGTACTATCACCAGAACGGACATCAGAGAACCGGAGTAGAAGAGCAGGAGAGCGCTCACCAGGATGAGGAGGGCGGCCCGTTTCTCGTGAGGGTACAGGGCTGGCTCAACGAAACCCCACACCTCCCAGATGAAGTAGGGAAAGGTGAAAAACAGTGCAGATATGAAGGAGATCTTCAATCTAACGAAGAAGGGGTCCTGAACGTTGAATAGGTAGAGCTTTCCCACCGGCTTGGCGATAAAGTCCAGCACAGGCCTGTGAAAGAACCACATCACCCCCACGACCACCAAATACACCACCACGGCCCTTATTATCCTGACCCGTAGCTCCTCAAGGTGGGGTATCCACTCCTCCCAGCTCCACCCCTCCATCACTCCTCTCCCATAAGGAGCATCATTATCTCCACGGCGTTAGTGGCCGCTCCCCTGCGGAGGTTGTCCGCCACCACCCACGCGCTCAGGAGTCTGGGGTTATCGGGGTGGAACCTCAGGCGACCGACGAACACCTCGTCCCGCCCTTCCACGTCCAGAGGGGTCACGTAATCCTCCTTGAGCAGGACGAGACCCGGGAAAACCGATAGGACTTTATACACGTCCTCTATGGGAGGGGCGCTATCCAGCAGTACGTGTACGGCCTCGCTGTGTCCCACCTTCACCGGCACCCTGACCGTGGTGGGATTAACGGGTATATCGGCGTGGAGTATCTTTCTGGTTTCGTTTATCATCTTCCACTCCTCGGTGGAGTACCCCTCCCTGAACTCCCCGATCTGGGGTATTACGTTCCTGTGGATTCTCTTAGCAAAGGGTGTATTATCGTAGAACCCCCCGTCCTCTTCGGCCTCAAGGGCGAACACGCCCTTGTATCCGGCACCGGAGACGGCCTGAAAGGTCACCACGCTCACCTCCTCTATACCGAAGGCGTCCAACAGCGGCTTCAGGAACATCACCATCTGGATGGTGGAGCAGTTGGGGTTGGCGATTATGCCGAAGTGCTCGCGGAGGTCGTCGGGGTTGACCTGCGGAACGACCAGAGGGACCTTCGGATCCATCCTGAAGGCGGAGGAGTTGTCTATAACTATAGCCCCGCGGGCCACGAAGGCGGGGGCGTACCTCTTAGAGGCCCCGGAGCCGGCCGAAAACAGGGCGAAATCCACCTCCGGTATTCCCTCGTCTATTCCCTTTACCTCGTACTCCCTCCCGAAGAAGGTGATCCTCTTTCCGGCGGACCTGCGGGTGGCTATGGGATAGACCTCCAGAGGTAGGCGAGGTGCCACCTTTTCCTCAAGGACCCTGAGCATCGTTTGACCCACCAAACCGGTCGCTCCTACGACTGCTACCTTCAAGATGGTCTATTCTAAGCGTGAAAGGAAAGAGGGTTTCGTATGGGAAAATTCACGGAACACTCCCCTCCCTCACCTGCTCTAAGGCAGCGTTTGGAACCGTCCGAAGGATAGCCCCGATTCGCCCTAAATCCTCTTAGAGATATGACCGGTGGTCGTGTCTTACTCCGGGTATAGGTGAGGCCCTCCTACCGTTCCAGAGACTGAAGATCCCCCGGATACGTTTGGGGGTCGTAGTATGGAATAAGGGCGTTCTAAGGTGGGGATAACTTCACCCTTTACGAAAGGGTACCACTTTGGGTATAAAATCTACATAAGTGATACCATTCTAATACGCTCGGGGCCGGCAAATTTAGGCCTCACGTAAAGGTCGTGTAATTTAACGAGTATCAATCCGAAACCGTGCGACAAAACGCTCTCAGATAACGGAACGTTAAACGTGCGAAGACTATAAAAAAGGGCGAGTATCCGAACGCTGAAAGTTCAGGTATCCGTTGCAGGTAGCACCGGTGCCATGTCTCACGTACGATCGTATCGGAAGACCTTAGAATCGGGCCTTGAGGGGTATATACATCCACGTGCCCTACTGCCGCAGGATATGTCCGTACTGCGACTTCTACCGCAAGCGCTCCGGCGAAGTAGAGGAGAGGTATATCCTCTCCCTGATAAGGGAGATAGGGTACGAGGCGGACGGAGGTGTTATAAACACCGTATTCTTCGGAGGGGGGACGCCGAGCCTCCTGAAGTCCGGCCAGATCTCCCGAATAATGAAGGCCCTCCACAGGGCGTACAGGGTGACCCCCCTTGAGATAACCCTTGAGGCCAACCCGGAGGACGTAAAGGAGGAGAACCTAAAGCTATGGAGAAGCGTTGGCATAAACCGTATAAGCGTAGGGGTGCAAACCTTCTCCGAAAGGGGCCTTAAAACTCTGGGCAGGTGGCACACGCCCGCGGAGGGTATGAAGGCCATCCTGAACGCCCTATCCTACGGTTTCAGAACCAACGCCGACCTCATATTCGCCTATCCGGGGCAGAGCCTTCAGGAGTTTGAGTACGACCTATTGACTCTGGTCAAGCTCGGCGTACACCATATCTCCGCCTACGCCCTTGAGTTCCACGACAGAACCCTGTTCGGGTACTACCTCAGGAAAGGGCGCTTCCGTGAGAGGGAGGACCTCAGGGACTTCTACCTTCTACGTGAGGAGGTGCTAACGTCCTTCGGATACGTCAGGTACGAGATTTCCAACTACTCCCTTCCGGGGTACGAGAGCATCCACAACCGTATATACTGGAGCAGGGGATGGTACAAAGGTTTTGGACCCTCGGCCTCCTCCTTCCTGAAGGATAAGAAGGTAAGATATACCAACTTACCCTCCTTAAGCCGATACATCAAGGAGTTTCCCCCTCCCCGGGAGTACGACCCCCTTGACGATGAGAGGGAGAGAATGGAGAGGGTGTTCTTGGGGTTGAGGACGGGGGAGCTTCCCCTTGAGTGGTACGTAAAGAACTACGGGGAGGAGAAGGTTAAGATGGTAGAGGAGTTCCTTGAGATAAAGGACGGTAAAGTAGGGGTGAAGGTGGAGTACCTTCACGTATTTGATGCCGTGGTGCGGAAGCTGGTCCTTACCTGAATATCGGTACGCTTCCCATTCCGGGGGTATTACGGGCTATGCAGCCGTTAGTTCGCCCGCAACCTTAGAATTATTACCTGCGCCCGTAGCTCAGTAGGATAGAGCGTCGGTCTCCGGAACCGAAGGTCGGGGGTTCAAGTCCCCCCGGGCGCGCTTTTAGGTCCGGACAGGAAACTGTGTGCTTATAGAGGTGATCCAACTTAGAAGTTCAGATACGTACTCTATCCACCTAACCGGACCTCGGCCACAGCGCTCACGACCACTATAAAGACGAAGGCCCCAAGGAGAGCTAGAACGTACCCCTTCCTCCTCGCCGCCTCGCTTACCACCTCCCTCCATCCCATCACGTAATCCCCTACCTCCCTGACCTCCGGGAAGATAAAAGATAAGGCGTACCCTACAGTGCAGGAAACCAAGAAGCCGAAAAGGTTCCACCACATCCACGAGACACCGGGAGCGAACTTCCACAGGTAGAGGTTGAAGGCTACCCCCGATAGGAGGCCCAACACGGAAGAAAGGCCGCTTACCCTACGGGAGAACATCCCCATGAAGAACACCGCGAGGATAGGACCGTAGAAGGCCGAACCTATACGATTCACCAACTCTATTACCGTCTCTGGGGAGCGTATGAGGGTCAGGGCGAACAGGGTGGAGAGGGTACCCCACAGTACGGTCAGGAGCTTGGAAAGCATAACCTGCCTGCTCTGGGGGAGAGCGTTCAGACGGGGAAATAAGCGCGTCAGGAAATCCTCGTACGTGGCGGCGGACAGGGCGTTCATGGCGCTGTCTATTGAGGACATGGTGGCGGCGAATATCCCTGCCATGAACAGACCGACGGCACCCGGTGGGAAGTACCTGAAAACGAACTCGGGCACGAGGAAGTCCGGCCTCTTATCCAAAACGGCCCCAAGGAAATCGGGGTTGTGCTTCATAAAGGCCACCAGGAGGATGCCAACGGCACTGTAGGTAAGGACGAGGGGGAACCGAAGGAGACCGTTGTACATCAGGGCCTTCTGGGCATCCCGGGCGTCCTTCGTAGTAAGCAGTCTCTGGGCTTCGCTCTGGTCCGTGCCATAGTAAGATAAATAGAGGAAGAACCCCCCGAAGAGCATGGGCCACAGGGAGAAGCCCTCTCCGTCTCCCAGACCGGTTCCACGAAACACGAAGACCTGCATCCTATCGTGGGACTCCTTCAGATACGGGAGGAAGTTGAAGTCCATCATCTTGAGCAGGAGAACCACCATGATAGCGGCGGATAGCCATAGAACGGCCAGCTGGAGTATGTCCGAGTATATGTCTGCCTCTATGCCGCCGAGGGCCGTATATACGATGGTTATAGTCGCCACGACCAGAAGGGTCTCGGACAGAGGCCACCTTATTAAGGCGGAGAGGACTACACCCGTAGCGAACAGTATAACACCGGAGGACAGGCTCCTGCTGATGAGGAAGATGGCGCTTATGGTGGTCCTGACTCCCCTACCGTACCTCCCCTCAAGGTAGTGATAAATCGTTATGGCTCCCATGCGATGGTAGAGGGGAACGAGGGTTAGCATGAGGAGGATCATAGATAGGGGGACGGCTAACTCGTACTGCCACCACTTGAGACCTCCGCCCTCCTTAAGGGCTATGAACGCCGGGGCCCCTATTATGCTTATCGCACTCACCTGCGTGGCGACCAAGGAAAGGGCCACCTGCCACGGGGCCATCCTCTTGCCGGCCACGTAGTAGTCCCTTCGGCTCCTCTGACGACGGGACAGCACCACTCCTATCCCCAACACGAACCCCACGTACAGGACCACAACCACCCAGTCCAGCCCGGTCATACAAAACCAAAGATTTTAAGGAGGGTCGTTCGCCTCTTTTACGTTGCACGAAGTGGCCTTTCGGGGTTATAATATCAACAAGGAGGTAGGCTATGAGATACATAAAGGTCCTCATCACGGTGGGATTAACGATGGGGTGGGTGGCTGGGCTTATGGCCCAGTCCTACGAGCCCTACAGTCCGTTGGATCCCGAATGGCGGCAGGGCCGCCACGACTACAAAAAGACGGCGAAGGCACCGTGGAGGTGCAATACCCCCGCCACCGTCGCCAAGACGTACTCTTACGAAGACGATAACAACTCTGACCTCTACGTTACGACGGCACGGAACGACGCGGACGATACCACGGACATCTTCTACTCGGGCCTGGACAGGGGGGCTTTCGCCGGTGGCCCGAACACGTGGCTTGACGGTGCCGACATAACCCGCACGCTGTGCAACGGTGAAGTATGGGCGGACGACGGTACGGGCGAGGCTGTCCTGACGACCAACAGAGTGGGTTTCTACCCGGCCACGGAGACAGATTCATGGGGCGGTGTGGATTTCTACCTCTACAAGATAAACTACTCTTGCGGTGAGCCCAACGAGTGGCACTTCGGCTCTGAGAATCACTCCAACCTCACCATCATAGACCTGGAGGGGGACGGTATAGCCGAGATATACCTCTCCATAGGCTCCACCCTGTACATGTTCAGGGAGAACATAACCTCATGGAGTCCATCGTGGAGCGCCGGTCTGGGTGCCAACGGCGGGGACCCCGTCATAGGGGACTTTAACGGAGATGGCTCATGGGAGGTGTGCGTACCCACCACGGCCGGTCAGGTAAGGTGCTACAACGCCGCCACCGGAGCCTTCCTGTGGTCCGGCTCAGCGCCCTGTAGCTTCATGGGTGGTGTGAACGGTAACGAGGCGTGCTGTCCCTCCTATCTGAAGACTGCCCTCATGGCGTGGGACCTTGACAGTGACGGGGCCGACGAGCTGGTAATAGTGGGGAACTCCTGCGTATCCGCCTACGACGTACCCACGTGGACCCAGCTCTGGAGGGCTGACGTCTCCTCAAACAGGGCCGGTGCCATGGGGGACCTTGACGGTGACGGCCTCTACGACGTGGTGGTCAATAACGGCGGAAACGTCACGGTAATAGACGGCCAGACGGGATCCATTATAGCCACCTTCACGGAGAGCACGCAGGGGTACAGCGCACCCACGGTGGCCGACGTGGACGGAGACGGTATATGGGACGTGGTACTGGCGGGAACCCAGCCTGTGGCGTGGTCAAGGGCCAACGGATGGAGTGCCCGCGTATGGACGGGTTCTGGAAACTCTCCCTACGGGATAACCAGCGACGTCGTGGTCTCCCGTCTAACGGACAATAGCCTTCAGATCGTATTCGGGGACGCCTCCTGCTACGTATCCCAGTGGGTGTGCGACGTGGCTACCTTAGGAAACGGGGATCAGGAGCTAAGTACCGAGGAGAGGCCGGTGGAGGCTAAGTCCTTCAACGTGCGCGTTGAGGCCGGTGGGGTGGTCGTGGAAGGGTACAGCGGTGTGGTCTCCGTATACCGTCCCGATGGTGCGATGGTGAAGAGCGTTAAGGTGGAAGGAAAGACCCGCATAGGCCTGAAGCCGGGCACGTACCTGATCAAGGCCGGTGGCCGTACCGAGACCGTCATCGTGAAGTGATAGGACGCGCCTATAAGGGAATAGGGGGCCTTAAGGCCCCCTTCTTTTTACTGGCATTAAAGGATTCGTAATTACTACACCTTAGCGCCGCCCAAGGCGACCGTAGAATATCTCCTATGAAGGTTCCGAACGACCTCCTTTACACGAAAGAGCACGAGTGGGTGAAGGTAGAGGGCGACGTTGCCACCGTTGGCATAACCGACTACGCTCAGGATCAGCTCGGGGACATAATCTACGTTGAGCTTCCGGAGGTGGGCAGGAAAGTCAAGCAGATGGAGGCCGTAGCCACCGTAGAGGCCGTTAAGACGGCCGCGGACGTCTATTCCCCCGTCAGTGGAGAGGTCATAGAGACTAACCCCAAGCTCTCCGATAAACCCGAACTCCTCAATCAGGACCCCTACGGTGAGGGGTGGATGTTTAAGATAAAGGTTGAGAATCCCGAGGAACTGAAGAACCTCCTCTCGCCCGAGGAGTACAGAAAGTTAATAGAGGCGGAAGGATGAGGTACCTCTCCCTAAGCGATAAAGACAGGGAGGAGATGCTGAAGGCTCTGGGTCTCCCTTCACAGGAGGCCCTCATGAGGGATGCCGTCGGGGAGGACGTACCCTTTATGGACGTGCCGGACATACCCGCCCTTTCCGAGAGCGACCTTCATAGACGCATGGAATCCCTCGCTTCGCTCAACGCCCACGACCTCCTCGTCTTCGCCGGGGGTGGGGCGTACGACGTCTATACCCCTTCGGTGGTGAATCACGTACTTCTAAGGTCGGAGTTCTACACGGCCTACACCCCCTACCAGCCGGAGGTGTCGCAGGGTACCCTTCAGGCCATGTACGAGTTCCAGAGCATGATGGCCGAGATAGCGGCCATGGAAGTGGCCAACTCCTCCATGTACGACGGGGCCACCGCTCTGGCCGAGGCCGTCCTCATGTCCTTCCGTCTGAAGAGGAAGTACAGGGTTCTGCTTCCCAGGTCCTTAAACCCTCTCTACCGCAGGGTGATAGGGACCTACCTACCCGACTTCGCCGAGGTGATGGAGTACGGCTACACGGACTCCGGCGAGGCGGACCTGCCCGCCCTTCTCTCCCTGATAGATGGAGATACGGCCTCCGTGGTCGTTCAGTCCCCCAACTACTTCGGGATAATTGAGAACCTCAGAGCGATAGGGAGCGCCGTTAAGGACAGGGGCGCCTTACTCATCGTTCATTACGACCCCTTAGCGGCGACGGTCTTTACCCCTCCGGGGGAAGTCGGAGCCGACATAGCCACGGCCGAAGGTCAGGTCTTGGGCCTACCCCTGGGTTTCGGTGGCCCCTACGTGGGGATAATGGTGTCGTGGAAGCGGTACATCAGGCAGATGCCGGGTAGGATAGTGGCCGAGACGGTGGATGTGGAGGGGAGAAGGGGCTTCGTTACCACCCTGCAGGCAAGGGAACAGCATATAAGGAGGGCAAAGGCCACATCCAACATATGCACGAACAACCAGCTGATGGCCCTCGCCGTAGCGGTCTATACGGCCCTGTTAGGCAGGAGCGGACTCAAGAGGGTAGCCATAACGACCTACTCCAAAACGCGGTACTTCGTGGATAACCTGCCGAAGGGGTACGGGGTGGCTTTCGGAGGAACCCCCTTCAGGGAGGTGGTGATAAAGGCCCCCATGCCCGCGGAGGACCTGATAAGGGAGGCCGCGGAGAAAGGTTTTCTCTTAGGTCCGTCCGTCCCGTACCTCGGTGAGAACCACCTGATAGTGGCCTTTACGGATAAGCACACGAAGGGGGACGTGGACGCCCTCTTAGAGCTTTTGAAACGGATTGGATGAACTACCGCAAGGTACTGGTCGCCCTTGGACCGGTACTCTTTGTGCTCTCCTTCCTCCTCCCGGTAAGTAGGGAGGTGGCGGCGACCGTAGGAGCCATCCTGTGGATGGGGGCATGGTGGATAGGGGAGGTTGTGCCTCTGGCCGTTACGGCCCTACTGCCCCTCGTTATCGCTCCCCTCTTCGGGATAGCCTCCGCTAAGGAGATAGCACCCTCCTACGCCAAGTCCCCCATCTTCCTTTTCTTAGGTGGCTTCATCCTGGCCATAGCCCTTGAAAAGTACGACCTCCACCGCTACCTCTCCGGCAAACTCTTAAAGGTCTTCGGGAACTCCGAAGTCGGTGTCTTCTTAGGTGTCTCCCTCTCGGCTTACTTCCTCTCCATGTGGATAAGCAACACCTCCGCCACTTTGATCATGATCCCCCTCATACTCTCCTTAGGTGCCGGTTCTCTGACGACGGCCTTAGCCCTCGGAGCGGCCTACTCGGCCAGCATAGGGGGTATGGCTACCCTTATAGGGACTCCCCCCAACATCCTGTACGCCGGGGTTCTGAAGAGCTACGGTGCGGGCGTGTCCTTCTTCGGATGGATGGGCTTCGCTTTCCCCTTCTCCGTCCTCCTTGAGGCGATATTCATCCTCCTGGCCATTTTTTGGTTCAGGCTGGGGAGGAAGCGTATATCCCTGCAAACGGAAGAGGTGAAGCTTACCCCGAGGGGGAAGGTCGTCTTAGTCCTCTTCCTCATAACGGCCCTGCTTTGGCTGTGGAGGTCCGACCTGAACTTCGGAGCCTTCAAGCTTCCCGGATGGAGTACCCTCCTGCATCTCAAGGGGGTGGATGATTCCACGGTGGCAATGACCTCCGCCATCCTGCTGTTCGTGATGGGTCTCGTAAGCTGGGAGGACACGGAGAAGGTTCCATGGGATGCCCTCCTCCTCTTCGGTGGAGGCTTCGCCCTCTCCACTATGATCGTAAAGAGCAAGCTGGCCGACCTCTTAGTCTCCTCCATGGGTGGTATCGCCGTCCATCCCATAATCTTCGTGATGATATGGGCGCTGGTGACCAAGGTATTAACAGAGGTCGCTTCCAACACGTCCGTTGCGGCCATGCTACTACCCATAGGCTTCGCCTTCGCCAGAAGCGTGGGTATGGACGCTACGGCTCTGGCGGCCGTCATAGCCATATCCGCCTCGGAGGCCTTCATGCTTCCCGTAGCCACCCCTCCCAACATGCTGGTCTATTCCTTCAAGCTCGTAAGCATGCGGGATATGATGAGGATAGGGATAGTCATGAACGTAATCGCCTACATCCTGACCGTCCTCCTGGTCTATAGGCTGGCCCCTTAACGCCCGTATGAGGCGACCTTAAAATGCCCCGTGTTCCTGATCCTCTTAGCCGGTAGGTTCTCGTTCAACGCCGGCTCCATGACGGTGCTCTTCAAAGGGGGGGAGACCGTCTATATCCTCGGCAAGGGCGTGAAGGTGCGCACTACGGACTACGATATAAGGGGTTCCCACGGTGTGTATTACGAGGGTGCCGGCGTTGTCAGGCTGTACCGGGCAAACATAACCTCCTCCAATCTGAAGATGAGGGCGGACAGCCTGTACTACAGGAGACGGGACAGGTACCTCCGCCTCATCGGGAACGCGTACTTTGAGGACGCCTACAGGAAGGTGTCGGGGCGTAAGATAATCGCACGGGGGGACTCAACTTGGGTTTTAGGAAACGTGTACGTTGAGTCCAAGACGAAGGGGATAATCGTGGAGGGGGATAGCGCCTTCTACGACGGTAAGGAGGCCTTCGGGTACGTGATGGGGAACGCCTACGCGAAGATCCTTCGCAGGGATACGGTGGAGATAAGGGCTAACCTGTTCGTACTCCACAGGGATACCACCTTCGGTGTGGGGGGGGTCGTAGCCGAGTCCCGCAGGTTCCGGGCCACGGGGGACACCTTCAGAGTTATTATGGCCGACACCTCCCTTAAGAGTCTTCTCATATTCGGAGACGCCCGGGTGGAATGGCAGAACGGAGAGGGAACCTCACGGAGCGTAGAGATAACCTTCAGGGACGGGTACGTTGAGTACGTGATATTCCGGGACTCCGCCCGCGTCCTCTACCACGAGGGTGGGAGCACCATAGACGTGTCCGGAAACTACATCCGGGCCCTGTCCGTGAGGGATACCTTAAAGCACATACTGGTCAGGGACCTGTTTGAGGGAAGGTACAGGTGATGGTTGATACCCTGCTGACCTTCCTGTGGGCAAACCTGACCCCCTTGGGTACCTTCAGGTCCTACTGGGACCTTCGGGATACCCTACCGGATAACAACGTGTTCGTGAGCTTCCTCTACCTTGACGCCGTTCGTCCGCATCTGGATACCCTGCCAGAGTTAAGGCCTCTGACGGATACCGTCCTGAAGGCCCTTCTCTCCTACAGGCCGGAGGGGGATATGTGGAGGTACTGGGTGGATATACCCATAGCCCCAGATTTTGACGACATATCCATCGCTGGAGTGGTGCTTCCGAAGTACGGCATTCCCGTGTCCGAATCCGTGCTTGATACGGTAAGGGCTTACACGGATACGACCCGGAGCTGCGTCGTACTCTTCAAAGACGATCTCAGCATCCGGAAACGCAGATGCGATTGCGTAGTGAACGTTAATCTCCTCAGGCTCACCCGGGATACGGCCATCTGCCCCTTCTTAAGGGCGTGTCTGCGCTCTCCCGGGTCCTACACTTACCTCCAACCTTACGCTTTCATGCTCTACTTCCTGTCCAAGGCAAGGGCGGAGGGCCTGACGTGTGGTATAGATCTGAAGGGTAGAGTCAGAGCCCTTCTCTCCGAAAATCCAGAGGGTATGGACCTGCTCTTAGCCTTCGCCTCCGCCACCAACCTCGGATTGAAGGGGGAGGAGGTGGATAGGGCCTACAGGGAAATAGCCTCAAGCCTGTTAAAGGATGGCGGGCTACCATCCTACGCCTACTTTAGAACCGCAAGGAGTAAGGGGAGGTTCATATTCTTCGGCAGAACTCTGCCAACCGTAATATTTCTGGACGGAGTTTTGAAGTATTTTTGATGTAACCTTAAAATGTCTTCCCATGGGGTTCCTTGAGGTAGTCGCCGTAATCGTGGCCGCGGGGGTATCGGGGTTCTATCTGTACCGGAGCGTGCGTAAGAAGGGGGATAGGCCCTGTTGCAGGCGTTGAGGGGCCGCACTATGGGAAGGGGGCGCTGAACCCCATCCTTTTGCTGTTCTCGTCGGCCGAGGGAAACGGAGGCGTAAGAACTTCAGTACGACACCGTCTAAGGGAGATAAAGTGCAAAAACACCCGCTTCGGCCTTAAAATAGAGCCGTGCCGCTTATCACAG
>CAYYQD010000043.1:0-13569 GCA_964473735.1 uncultured bacterium | reverse complement strand
CCCGCTTTAGCCTGACGCTCTGGCCTTTCTGCAGGCGGGCCACGAGGCGGCCGTCCGTCCCCTACACGCTGGCAGATACTCCAGCTGTCAGTCTGCGACTTCAAAGGTGCCTGCAACCTGCCGGGCCCCTCAAACACTCAAAACCCTTAGATAATACTGGCCCTACGATTGAAACGCACGCACCAAACTTCTCATCAAAACTTCACACAAACCACCACATCCGCAGAGCACACAGAACGCAATGAGGGGGGCTTCCCCCCCTTCCTCTCACAGCATCCCGTAGTAAGTGTTTATCTCGTAGTCCGTAACGGCCATGCGGAACCGATCCCACTCCACCAGCTTGTTCTCCACCAGCTTGGAGAACATAGGCTCCCCCAAGGCCTCCTTAAGGATGGGGCGCTTCCGGGCCAGCTCTACGGCCTCCTTCAGGGAGGAGGGTAAAGAGTCAATCTTCAAACGCCTGCGTCTGGACTCCGTCATGTGGTATATGTCCTGCTCAACGGGAGCGGGTAAGGAGGCCCTATCCTCAACCCCCTTAAATCCGGCCGTGAGGATGGAGACGAAGGCCAGGTACGGGTTGGTACCCGGATCCGGTGAGCGGAGCTCTATCCTCGCGGAGGACGGTTTCTTGAACGCGGGAACCCGTACCAGAGCGGAGCGGTTGGACCTACCCCAGGATATATACACGGGAGCCTCGTACCCAACGACGAGCCGTTTGTAGGAATTCACCCACTGGTTGAGGACGAGGGTTATGTACTTCACGTTGGATAGTATCCCACCTAAGAAATGGCGGGCGAACTCGGAGAGCTGGTACTCGTGCGATTCGTCGTAGAACAGGTTCTCACCGTCCTTCCACACGGACATGTGCAGGTGGAGGCCACTTCCATTTACACCGAATATGGGCTTGGGCATAAAGGAGGCGTAGAGTCCGTGCTTGCGGGCCACCTCTTTAATTATCATCTTGGAGATCTGGAGCACGTCCGCCGCCCTCAGAGCATCGGCGTAGCGGAAGTCTATCTCGTGCTGGCTCGGGGCTACCTCGTGGTGGGATGCCTCCACCTCTATCTCCATATCCCGGAGGATCTTTACCGTCTCCTCCCTCGCCAGCGTTGGCCGATAGGACGGGAGTATATCAAAGTACCCGGCCTCGTCAAGGAGCTCGGGGGACTTCGCGTTTCCGAAGTAGAAGAACTCCAGCTCGGGTCCCACGTAGTAGGAGTACCCCTCCTCCGCAAGAGAGGAGAGTCTGCGTTTCAGGATACCGCGAGGGTCTCTAACGAAGGGTTCGCCCTCGGGAGTGAGGATGTCGCACACGATGTAGGCGGTCTTAAGTCCGCTTACCTCCGCCGGTGCTATGAAGATGGCGTCGGGGTCCGGCTTGGCTATAAGGTCGGACTCCTCTATGCGCACGAACCCCTCAACGGAGGAGCCGTCAAACACGATCCCCTCGTTGAAGGCCCTCTCCACCTCGGCCACACTCAGGTTAAAGCCCTTTAAACGGCCGAGGATATCCGTGAACACCAGAGTGACTATATCCACCTTCTCACCCCGTATCAGGGCTACGGCTTCCTTTACGGTTCTCATGGTCGCACCTCCAGATTATATCTTAAACAGTCTCTTAGGATTCTCGCTCATGACCTTCTCAAGCATGGGAAGGTAATGCCCCTCAACCTCAAGGTCGTAGAGTGCCTCCGGTAGGAGGGTCGGGTTATCCGTATACGCGTCAAGGTTGGAGGTAAGCAGGACGCGGTCTATGGGGAAGTCTCCCCTCAGGATGTTCTCCGGGAGGGTCTCAACGAAGGGCCTTTCGGGAAAGAGGGAGAAACAGAACCAGTAAGGCCTGTCCGAGAGGTCAAGGACCAGCAGGGGGGTGACGTTGTTTATAACTACCAAGGAGGGTTCTAACCCGACCTCACCTATCAACCTCTCAACGCGCTTGAAGGCGTACTTCTTGTTCTCGTCCGGCAAGTCCACGAATATGGGTTTTTTGAACTTCCGCGATAGCTCCATCTGAAGTTTCAGTATCTCCAGCTGCAGAGGGTCGTTGTAGTCGCTCAGGCCGGCTTCCCCTATGGCCACTACGAAGTCAAACTTGAGGTAATCCTCAAGGTGTTCAACTATAGAGAAGGGATCCCTTATCCCGGCGTAGGGCGATATACCGATGGCGAGGTACGTCTTCAGCCCCGTAGATTCCACCCGACTCTTTTCTACCCTCACGAAACGCTCAACCCTGTCTATGTAAGAGGCCGTATGGGAGAACCTGTAGTAAGGTTTAAAGAACGAGACGACCGTCCTCACCCCCATCAGGGCCATCTGCCGGAGGTCGTACCGCGACAACCCCTCCGTATGGACGTGGGCATCTACGAAGTGCATAGGCTATTGTATAGACGAATACTATGCGATGTGGTGTAAGGGAGGTGTCCGGACAGTTTGAGTATTTACACAAATACGAAGAATAGGCAAAATTTACGATATTAATTGCCTCGGGCTCGCAAGTTTGATGAATTTCCCATTCGCTTTGCAGACGATAACCCCGACTATCCCCTGACGATTCGTCTCAACTCCTCCACCGACATGAGGAGCTTCCTCGGCCGGGAGGTACCTTCCGCCTTGGATAGGAATCCCAGTCTCTCCAGCTGATCCACTATCTTGGCCGCCCTCGGGTACCCGATCCCCAGCCTACGCTGAAGCAGGCTCGTTGAACCGTATCCTACCTCCTGAAATACCTCGGCCGCCTTGACGATTAAGGGGTCAAGCTTCCTGAGGTTTATCTGTCCCCTACCTTCCTCCTCATCCTCGTAGGAGTAGGGGTAGTACCCCTTCAGGGTCTTCTCCAACCTCTCTCTACCGTCCTCCCCGCCGAATATCTCACCGTACAGGGTAACCAACCTGTTAAACCTCGGATCGTGGGCCGGCTCATCGTCCCGAAAGAGGGCCGTGAGTACCCCCTCCTCCATGGCCCTCCTCACGAACCTCTCCGTCCGTACGTACTCCTTTCCCCATTCCCTCGTTAGCCTGTAGGCTATCCACGATACGAGGACGGGGTGGATGTCCTTATGGGAGGTGTAGTAGCCATGGACACGTACGGGGTCGTGCCTATCAGCGGTTAAAACGAGCATGTCCCCCTTTCCTAAAAGCCTCTCCGCCCCGTCTCGATCCAGTATCGTGCGGGAGTCAAAGCGGGAGGCTACCTTCAGGGCTATACGGGTGGGGAAGTTGGCTTTTATCACAGGTTTCACCACGTCCACCGAAGGCCGCTGGGTAGCCACGACCATATGTATCCCAACGGCCCGGGCCAGCTGGGCTATCCTCTGAATAGCATCCACGGTATCCTTAGGGGACAGCATCATGAGGTCCGCCAGCTCGTCTATCACCACCACCACGTAGGGCATAGGCTCCATCTTCAGACGCCGGGCCTTCCCGTTGTAAGCCTCTATATCCCGTGCTCCGACGGAGGACATCAGGGTGTAGCGCTCCGTCATTATATCTATTACGGTCTTCAGGGAATGGACGGCCTGAGGCACCATCTTGGCCACGGGTAGTAGGAGGTGAGGCAACCCCTCAAACGTGGAGAGCTCAACCATCTTGGGGTCTATCAGAACGAGGCGCAGGGTCTCGGGGGTGTTCTTCCTTATGAGGCCTAAGACGAGGGTGGAGAGGAGTACGCTCTTACCGGATCCTGTAGCCCCTCCTATCAGGACATGAGGGGCCTTGTGAAGGTTGAAGATGTAAGGTTTCCCGAAGACATCCACACCTATCGGTACATCCACCGCCTCTCCCCTCTTGAGGTACGGCTCGGCATCCTTAAAGGTGAAGACCTTACGCCTATCGTTCGGGACCTCTATCCCTATGTTACCGTTCGGGAGCGGTGCCACTATACGTACGGGTTTTTTCAGGGAGACGTGGAGGTCGTCCTCGCGATTCACCACGGAGCTGACCTTTACGCCGGGGGCGGGTACGAACTCGTACAGGGTCAGAACGGGCCCCCTCCACACCTTAACTATCTCACCTTTAACCCCGAACTCGGACAGCTTGGAGAGTATAGCCTCCTTCGTGCGTTCTATCTCTTCGGAGTCGTCTTTTTCCCCTTCAACGGCATCAACGGACGGAGTAGCCTGACCCTCTTCCGTTTCTGGACTCCTCTCCGTCGCTTCCACTTTCCCCTCTTCAACGGGGACGGGGGCGTCATCGGTCTCCACCTCAACCGTTATAACCGGGGGTTTCACATCCTCCTCTTTTACTAAGCCTTTCCCACCAGAACCCTCCGGTTCTACGGATACGCTAACCTCCACTCTGGCCTCATCCTCTGTGTCTTCCTCCCCTTCGGCTTTCCCGTCCCCCCCCTCACCGCTGGCCTTCTCCCTGCTCAGGTACCTCTTCACCTTACCCGGAAGGCCCATCCCCACCAGTACCGGAACGGGGGATAGGAGGAAGGACAGAAGGCCCATAAAGGTCTCCCCCCTAAGGAGGGAGTATATGCCGTAAAGGGCGAGGAAGGGGGACGTCCAGTAGTACTCGGGCATTCTCCGGAACAGTCTCAGGAGCATCCACGCCGCAGGTATCAGGAGCGTAGGACCGAAGACCTCTTTCATCGGGCGGAAGAGGGGGGAGAGGTAGGTGGCCGCTAAAGCTACCGTTAATCCGCCTATTACGAAGGGGCGGTTCCTCCTCTCACCCACGGACCTCAAAAAAAGGTAGTACAGCAGAGCCCACAGTGCGACGTCTAACAATAAGAGGAGCGTGTACAACGTCGTATTGTACCGCCGAATCGTATTCGGAGAGGGAACACTGTACCACCCTTAAAATATCCTATCGTGAGAAGGGGTGTCCTGTTAGCTCTGGGAATGGGGTCGGTCGCTATAACTCAAGCCTTTGCCCTATTCGTTGTTCCTCCCGTAAAGTGGCCGGGTCCAAACGGAAAGGTACTGGGAATCGTGCAGAAGATATTCTACGTCCATGTGCCCCTGGCATGGACCGGCTTCCTTCTGGCCTTCGTTTCGGCGGTTGCGGCCCTCCTCTATCTCCTGCGCAGGAGCACGAAGTGGGACAGGCTCTCGGCGTCCTCAATGGAGGTGGCGACGGTCTTCCTAACCGTGGCCATAATCACCGGCTCACTATGGGCCCGTCCCGCTTGGGGTACCTTCTGGACGTGGGACCCCCGGCTGGTTAGCATGGCCGTCCTCCTGATCCTCGCCATAGGCTACCTGTTTTTAAGGAACCTTGTAGATGAGCCCGACCTCCGGGCGAGGGTATCCTCCCTTCTCTCCCTTATCATCGTGGTAAATATACCCGTGGTCTTTCTCTCCATAAAGCTTTTCAGGACCCTACACCCCGCCGTCGTTAAAGGGCTGTCTAAAGGAGACACCTACGGTATGGACACCCCTATACTCGTGGGATTTTTGCTAAACCTGTTCTCCATGACCCTCTTCGGCATCACGATGCTGTACCTACGCTATACGAAGGAGGAAAGATGATTCTGCTCTTAGGGTTTCTGACGGAAGATTACGGTCTGGCGGGGTTCTTCCCTTCCTACTCCGACAGCGTAAGGTTATCTCTGGACTACTACTCCGGAAGTCAGTATCCCCTGTTCGTCGGGTGTTTTAAGGGTTTCTGTCTTTACGCCGGAACCTACTCCGGGTTCTATCGTGACTCCTCCTTCTACCTCAGGGATCACATCCACATCGTTGACACCATAAACGTCAGGCGGAGCTCCGTACAGGAGTGGGCAACTTTAAGCCGGTACTTCTACTCCGGAAGACTCCTCATGGGATTTGAAGTGGGGTTAGTGAGAGAAATCTACTCCTCCGTACTACGCTCCTACAACGACGTGTTCCCCGACAACCGTCTCAGCCTCGGGAACGAGAGAAAGGGTATGCTCTTCGGAGGGGTCGCCGGCTACACCTCGGGGAACCTCTCCGGGTACATTCTCTTCAGGTACAGGAACGTAACCCGAGACTCCTCCGTATCCTCGGGCGATACCACCGGATGGGTGATAACCGTACCCTCCCCCCCGAAGAGTGACCTTGAGCTACTACTAAACGTACGTTTTAGGGGTCTCAGGCTCAACCTTCAACACAGGGGAAGCCTACGGGGGTACGTCCGTACGGATGGAATCTTTAGAGGTTTCCCTTACACGGCTAGCCTGGGATACGGTGGAGGGAAACGGCTCATGGGAGCCGTAGGTGTAGGACGGGACCTGAGGGGCTTCAGGCTCATGGTGGGGTTGGCCTACGTTGATGTTTTGACCTTTGGGGTGGGTGTCAGGTACCCGTCCTCCCGCCGTTAGGTACAGATTCTTCTGCATTTGGTAAGACTCTGACGTATAATAGAGGGTCATGTTGCTGCTGATAGGATTAAGCGCGACCTTAAACGACTTCTTAGCGAAAACGGGCCTGACTCCCGACGAGGTAAAGAGGATGGACAAAGGCACCCTAATAAGGCTCGTCGCGGAGACCTACGACCTCTACTCCGACCCCAAGGAGGCCTACCGCGTAGCGCACGAGATAAGGAGCGAACTTTATCCCAGAAAGGTGCTTCCAGTTTCCTACAGCGGATGCTCCTACATAGGGACGGACTACACCATCACCAACGGGTACATGGAGTGGAACCTGAACATCAGCAACTCCTCCGGCGACGCCTTCGGCTCCTACACCGCCCGCACGGGCTCCATGCATACGGACCCGCACGTCACCATACTCTACGGGGCCCCCAACGCCTGGAGCAGCTACACCACCATACACTCCGGGAACTCCAGCACCGACTACGTCGGAACCTACGGCGACTGGGTGGATAACCCTTACCCCGGGTACAACCTTGACTCCCTTCAGGCTTACGCCCAGCAGGTTATATGTCAGGAAGGCGGTCCAATAAAGAGCGTTACCTTCATATACCACCTGACGAGGGGAGGGGACGACCTGACGGTTAAAGAGCTGTTCTGGATAACAGGGAGCAATCCCGACGACTCCCGTCTATGGCACAAGACCATAGTAATAAACAACGACTTCATGCCCAACGATGTGGGGGTCAGGTGGCAGTACGATACGCACCTGAGGGACACGGACCACCCGGCGCACTACGAGTGCGATTACTACCCCTCATTCAGTATGAACTGTGGGCCTATGGTGACCAACGAGATAGAGGTGAATCCCGTCCCCGACACCTTTGACTACTTGAGGACGTCCGATACGGATCCCCCATCCGGTCTGTACCACATCTTCGCGGTGTACGAGTACGGACCGGACAGCGGCCTCGTTACGATCCCCGACTTCGTCTATCACGCGCAGTGGCCGGACGCTTACAACACACCATGGACGTGGAGCCTATCCGGAGGCGACATATCCTTAGGGGGCACCGACAACGCCTTCGTGTATTTCTGGAATCCCGTGACCCTCTTCTACGGCGATAGCGTGGTGTATTACTCCTACATCGGTGCCACCCGTACGCCCGCAGGCTGGGACGACCCCACGGAGGTCTCGGAGAGGGGAGAGGGGGTAAGGACGGTCGTATCGCTGTCCGGCAGACGCCTTACCCTGAGGGGAGATGGCTACGCCTCCGTCTATACGGTTGATGGGAGGAAGGTGTTCGGCGGAGAGGTCAGGGGTAGTGAGAGTATAACCTTAGACAGAGGAGTCTTTGTCGTTCGTTTCGGAGGGAAAACGCGCAGGGTAGTGGTAAGGTAAGGGGAGGGGGGCCAAGCCCCCCTTCAACGGTAAAATCCCTTCTATGGCGGAGTGCGTGTTCTGCAAGATAGCAAGGGGAGAGGAGGAGGCGCGCGTCGTGTACGAGAGCGAGAAGGTCGTGGCCTTCCACACCATAAGACCCGAGGCCAGGGTCCATATTCTGGTGATACCGAAGGAGCACTACGAGAGGATAGACGAAATAGAGGACGAGCAGACAGCCTACGAGATCTTCAAGGCCATCCGGGAGGTGGCTAAGAAGTTCAACATGGACTCTTTCCGTGTCGTGAATAAGAACGGACCTTCGGTGGGTCAGACCGTAATGCACGTCCACCTGCACGTCCTCTCCGGGGACCTTCCCCACAGGCTGTACCCCGGATCCGAATGAGGATACTCGTATTTTCGGAGAGCTACCTGCCCCTCAGGACGGGGGTGGCTAAATTCACCTACGAGCTGGCCTATCACCTCCACAGGAGAGGGTACGAAGTCGTCCTGCTCACTGGGAACTTTAAAGGTATGCCCCCCGCTCCCTTTCCCGTTGAGACAGTGGGAAGCGTAGGTAAGGTCTACGCCAACGGGAGCTTCACGTGGTTCATAAGGGAGTACCCCCACAGGTTTTACGGTAAGCTCAAGAGGGTAATAAAGGGGTACGGTATAACGGTCTTCCACAATCAGGGGCCTTTAGGCCCCCCGTACTCCATGCTCTCGGTACTCTTCGTCTCCCGTATAGATCCCGGGGTCAGGAGGATCGGGACCTTTCACAGTAAGAGATTGAACCTCAACCTCCCCTTCAGGGTTGCGGGAAGGATCCTTTCCCCTCTGGTCAGGCTACATCACGTCCTCACGGCTCCCTCCGGCTCTACGGCCCGGGAGATGGAGTATCTATTCGGTATAGGCGGTGTGAGGGTGGTTCCCAACGCCGTAGATACCTCCGTGTTCAGGCCGGACTTACCGCCCCTTCCCCACCTCGCGGACGGAAGGAGAACGGCCCTCTTCGTGGGTAGGTTGGACGAGAGGAAGGGGGTGGATACCCTCTTAGGGGCCTGGGGAATACTTCACGACCGCATGGAGGACTTTGGCCGTAGATACAAGCTGGTGGTCGTGGGAAACGGCCCCCTAAGGGGTCTGGTGTTAGATGCTGTTAGGAGGTACGGGAACGTCCTCCTCTACGACAACGTCCCCATGGGGGATCCGAACTTCCCCCGCTTCTACACCTCATCCGACTTCGCCGTATTCCCCGCCAGGGGTGGGGAGGCCTTCGGGATAGTTATACTGGAGGCCTTCGCCAGTGGTAGGCCCGTGGTGATAACGGACATACCCGGGTACAACGAGGTGGCCACGCCGGATACGGCCCTCTTCGTCCCTCCGAACGACCCCCCTGCCCTCGCCTCGGCCATGGAGAGGATGTTCTTAGATGAGGCCTTGAGAGAGAGGATGGGTCGCAGGGCGTACGCCCGCTCCCGTCTCTTTTCGTGGGACACCGTAGTTGAACGTTTCGTGGAGGTATACGCGGGGGAGTGATCATCCCCGACCCTTTACGTGCTCGGCCCCCTTCATCGTGAGCACCCTGCCCCTCGGGGTGCGCTCTATGAGACCCATCCGGAGTAGATAGGGCTCTATCACCTCCTCAATTGTACCCTCGTCCTCGGAGAGTGCCGCGGCCAAGGTCTTCAACCCCACGGGCCCACCTCTGAACTTCTCGTACAACACTTTTAGATAACGTACGTCGTCCGGTGTTAGACCCAACTCATCCACACCTAAGCGCTCAAGGGCCCTGCAGGCTACCTCACCGTCTATAACCTCCTTCCCCTCGGCCTGGGCGAAGTCCCTGACCCTACGGAGGAGGTTGTTGGCTATACGGGGTGTGCCGCGGGCCCTCCGGGCTACCTCTATAACGGCCTCCTCCGTTATCCTTATCCCCAGAAGGTTCGCCGACCTCTTCAGTATTCTGGCCAGGTCCTCCACGTCGTAGTAGTCAAGGCGCAGAACTATACCGAAGCGACTCCTTAAGGGCTTCGTAAGGAGCCCCATACGGGTGGTCGCCCCCACCAGAGTGAAGCGTGGGAGGGGGAGCCTGACGGTACGGGCCCCCGCCCCCTTGTCAATCACGACGTCTATGTAGAAGTCCTCCATGGCCGTGTAGAGGTACTCCTCCACCGGCCGCGGTATCCGGTGTATCTCGTCTACGAAGAGGACCCCCCCGGGTGGCAGGGAGGTCAGGATACCGGCGAGGTCCGCCGGCCTCTCAAGGGACGGTCCTGACGCCGTCTTTATCTGCACCCCCATCTCGCGGGCTATGAGGTGGGCTAAGGTGGTCTTTCCCAACCCCGGGGGGCCGACCAGGAGGACGTGTTCAAGGGGCTCCCCCCTCTCCTTCGCCGCCCGTATGAAGACCTTCAGGTTCCCTACTACCTCCCTCTGTCCTACGAAGTCGTCTAAGCTCTTGGGTCTTAAGTCTACCTCTTTCCTCAGCGTGATAGCTCCTCCCTGACAGCCTTTATAGCCTCGTCCAGTATCTCCACGGCCACATCTACGTGCTCTTTGCGTATGACGAGGGGCGGAGAGAAACGCAGTGAGGTCGGACCGCATCCTAAGGAGACGACACCCCGCCTGAAGAGCTCATATACCACCCTATCCCTGAACTCGGGGTAGGGCTCCTTGCTCTCCCTGTCCTTGACGAACTCAATTCCGATCATAAGCCCCTTCCCCCTGACGTCCCCCATCTCCTCGTACTTGGCTTGAAGTTCCTTAAGGAGGTTGAGGAAGTACTCGCCCACTACCCGGGCGTTCTCCATGAGATCCCTCTCTATCAGCTCCAGAGTCTTAAGGGCGGCGGCGGCGGCCACGGGGTTACCACCGAAGGTGTTGGCGTGGGCCCCCTGAGGCCAGTCCATTATCTCCGCTTTGGAGATCATAGCTCCCATGGGAAGTCCGGAGGCTATCCCCTTGGCCACACCTACGGTGTCCGGTACCGTGTTCCAGTGCTCTATGGCGAACCACTTACCGGTCCGTCCCAGACCGGCCTGCACCTCGTCGTCCAGTATGAGGATGCCGTACCTGTCGGCGAGCCTCCTAAGCTTGGGGAAGAAGTCCGGAAGGGGCATGACGTACCCGCCCTCCCCCTGTATGGGCTCTATCACGAAGGCTGCCACTTCCTCGGGTGGCACTATCCTGTCAAACAGGACGTTCTCTATGTAGTCTAAGAGCTGGTCGGAGGCCTTATCCGGAGGGGCGTTGAAGGGTGGCCTGTAGGAGTTGGGATAGGGGACGAAGAAGACACCCGGGACGAGGGGGGAGAAGTGGGCCCTATGTACGGTCTTAGAGGAGGTGACCGACAGTGAGCCGAAGGTCCTACCGTGGAAGGACCCCTCAAAGGCTATAAAGTACTGGCGTTTGGTGTGCCATCGGGCCAGCTTAAGGGCGGCCTCCGTGGATTCCGTTCCGGAGTTGGTGAAGAAAACCATCTGGTTGTCCCCTTCGCGGGGGAAGATGGAGGCCAGCTTCTTGGCAAGATCCACCTCTAAGGCGTGGTAGAAGTCCGTGCTGACGTGGAGGAACCGGTTTAAGGCCTCCTTTATGGCCTCTATCACCTCGGGGTGAAGGTGCCCGGTGGAGTTCACGGCTACCCCGGCCAGCATGTCTAAGAACTTGTTCCCGTCTACGTCCCAGATCCAGACGTCCCTGGCGTGGTCAAATACCAGCTCCGGCCCCTTGGGGTAGGAGTGGGAGATGTACCTGCGGTGCTCCTTCAGTATAGCCTGTGCCTTGGGCCCCGGAAGGGGAGTCTTTATCTCGGGTCTCTCCATAAGAGGGTATTCTACTCCGGTTTTCCGTGCCGTACCGTACCCTTCCCGCTTAGAATGGAGGCCGTGAAGGTCCTTATAGCCAACAGAGGAGAGATAGCCGTAAGGATAGAGAGGACTTTAAGGGATACGGGCTTCGTCTCGGTGGCCATATTCTCCAACCCCGACAGGAACGCCCTCCACGTGATAAACGCCGACCTGGTCGTTGAGATCGGTGGGGATACCCCCGCCACCAGCTACCTTGACGTAGGCAAGGTCCTCTGGGCCGCCCGTAAGTCCGGGGCGGAGGCTATACATCCGGGGTACGGCTTTCTATCCGAGCGTCCGGACTTCGCCCGTGAGGTCATAGGACACGGCCTGATATTCGTGGGACCAGACCCGGAGGCCATGGAGAGGGCGGGGGACAAGGTGGAGGCGAGGAGAACGGCGGCATCCGTGGGGGTTCCCCTTTTAGAGGGTACGGACGCTGTTGAGGACGTGGAAACGGCCCTGAATCTCGCCGAAGGCGTGGGCTATCCTCTTATGATAAAGGCCGCCGCCGGGGGCGGAGGTAAGGGGATGCGCGTAGCGCGTACCCCGGAGGAGCTGAAAGATCTATTCCCCGTGGCTTCTGCGGAGGCCAAAGCGGCCTTCGGAGACGGAAGACTCTACCTTGAGAGGCTCGTTCTAAATCCACATCACATAGAGGTTCAGATAATAGCCGACAGACACGGGAACGTCTTCGCCTTAGGGGAGAGGGAGTGCTCCCTTCAGCGGAGACATCAGAAGTTCATAGAGGAGACTCCGTCGCCGATTATAGACGATAGGACGAGGAGGGATATACAGGAGGCGGCGGTTGAGTTCGCCAGAGCCATAGGTTACACCAACGCCGGAACGGTGGAGTTCCTCTACGACGAGGACAGGGGGAAGTTCTACTTCCTTGAGATGAACGCCCGCCTTCAGGTGGAGCACCCCATAACGGAGATGACGACGGGGCTGGACCTGGTGGCTCTACAGATGAGGGTGGCGTTGGGCGAGCGGCTGGACTTAGGGGACGTCGTCAGGGTGGGACACTCCATAGAGGCCCGCATAAACGCGGAGGATCCCTATTCGGACTTCGCCCCCTCAACGGGTAGGGTGGAGTTCCTTCAGGAGCCGGCTGGTCCCTTCATCCGTGTGGATAGCGGCATATACGCCGGGTACGAGGTACCCGTCTTCTACGACCCCATCTTGGCGAAGGTCATAGCATGGGGTAGAGACAGGGAGACGGCCCGCCGCAGACTCCTGCGGGCCCTGTCCGAGTACCGTATATTCGGGGTAAGGACGAACGTACCCTACCTGAAGGCCGTTCTGGAGAGCGCCCCCTTCGTGAAGGGAAGATACACCACCAACTTCTCTAAAGAGTTCGTGTTTGAGCCGGAATATCCGGAGTACATGTACCACCTCGCCGTAATAGAGCCCCCGAAGAGACCCACCGTAGATAGGGCGGGAAAGGTGAGCCTCTGGAAGATGTTCAAGGACTACTCGGAGTACTAACCTCTACGCCTGCGCCTTCCTTTCCTCTTCAGCGAAGACCACACGTAATCCATGGCTATGTGGAGGGTATCGGCGAAGAGGGCTCCCATAAGGAAGGGACCCCACACCCGCGGTTTCAGAACGGCGTAGGGGTCAAGGCGGGGTGGGGATAGGCCTAAGTAATGGAGGAGGCCCACGAAGGAGAACCAGAAAAGGGCGAAGATCAAAAAGAGGTACCCCAAGCGGGTGAGTATCCCCACGACGGGGTAGTGGGATATGCCCCTGTGGGGGACCACGGAGGAGTAAGGTTTCCAGATGAAGGAGAGGTGTCCCCACCGGCGGACGGGCCTCGTCCCCTCAAGGTCAAGGTCTGGGGAGAGGTAGTAGGTGGCAAATAGAGAGCCGAGGGTGAAGAGGACTATATCCGCCACGTCAAAACCTTTGGCGTAGGCCACGGGGACCACGGCTAAAGTCAGGACGGTATTTACGCCGTCATGCACCCTTCCGGAGGGCATGGTTCAGATGCTCCCTCAGGGTAGCCGAGTTGTACCGGGCCGCCCTGCGGAGGTCCGTATCTATATCACCGAATATAACCG
>CAYYQD010000042.1:1244-13812 GCA_964473735.1 uncultured bacterium | reverse complement strand
CTTCAACGAGTGGGTGTATCAACCGGGATGGCCCGTCTACGACGTCAGGTGGAACGCCTACCCGGACTCATCGGGCGGATGGACGACCGTTCTGATCGTTGAGCAGACCCAACCGGCCGGTGCCCCCACCTTTAAGATGCCAATAGAGGTCAGGTGGTTCTCCGGCTCCCGGGATACTACCTTCGTGATATGGGACAGCCTTGACGTTCAGAGCTTTACCCTGACGTGGGCCTACCCTCCGGACAGCCTGCTCTGGGATCCGGACAACTGGATTTTAGAGAGACACACCGTGGCGCACGACCCCTCCATCGGCGTGGGTGAAAGGGTTGAGAACCCCGAACGCCGTATCAGGGTAGCCGTCAGGGGAAGGGAGGTGGAGGTCCTCTCCCCCCTGTCCTCTTACGACGTCAGCCTGTACGATAGGGCGGGCAGGCTGGTAGCCCGCGGGAAGGGGAAGGTAAGGGTGATGCTCCTTCCGGGTATTTACTACGTCGTAAGCCGGGGGAACGTTGAGGTCGTCGTGGTGCGGTAGGATGAGGAGGTGGTGGGTACCTCTGTGGCCTCGCCTCCTGTTCTTACTGCTTTTCGTTTTACTGTTCTTTACGCCCACCCTTCCCTTCGGCTCTCCGAAGGGTTCCGTGAGCGATTGGGTGGCTTCGTACTACTACGTGGATTACTCGGTGGGCTTCGTGAGGAGGGGACTGGTGGGGACCCTGACCCCGGGCTTCTTGGACGTAAAGACTTTTGCCTTTTACTCCACCCTTTTAGCCTCCCTGGGCGTAGCCCTCCTCTTTACGTTTATGACGGAGGATAGGAGGCTGTGGCTCTTCTTCCTCCTCTCACCGGCCACTGCCCTACATCTGGGTTTTGATGCCGGCCGGTACGACCACTTCAACCTCCTCCTTCTGGCCACCTCGCTCTTCCTGATACGTAGAAGCAGGCTCCTGTGGGTGATACCCTTACTATCCGCGCTGGGGATCCTCGTACACGAGGGCTACGTCCTGTACGCCCTACCCGTTATCCTGTCCGCCCTGTACCGCAGGCACAGGGGATATACCCTTCTCACGGCACTCCTGACGGCCCTGACCGTAGGTGCTGTGGTGCTTTTCGGCAGGTTGGACCCATCCCACGTCGGGAGGTTCGTGTCAAGGGGGGCCACGCCCGATGCCGTTGAGGTCCTGTCCCTCGGCCTGTGGGATACCGTGGGTAATAACCTTCGGTACGTCCTGACGGAGATTCTCCGGCGCCCGTGGGATTTCATCGTCCCCATCCTCCTCTTAGGTTGCTACTTCTACCTGTACGCACGGAACCTCCTGAGGGGCGGGTACCCTCCGGACGTCGTCCTCGCTCCTGTACCGGGGTTCCTCCTCTTCCTCTTCGGGTACGATTACCCCCGTTGGGCCTCCATCCTGATAGTCGTACTGTTATTACATACGGCCTACCTTAACCCCCGCCTCAACCCGTCCCCCCGGGAGAGGAGGCTGGCCCTGTGCCTTATGGCCACCACACTCCTCGGGCCTTTAGGGGCCGGCCATTACGCCTTCCCCATCGCCGAGGCCCTTCTACGGGGCACCCCACCCTACTGACGGAGCTTCAGCACCTTCCTGACCTTCCCCCTATCAACGACGAAGTAGATTCTCCCCGCTTTCAGGTCGGTAGTCCTCCTCCCATCCACGGTGTATATCGCCCCCTCACCTTCTACGGGGTCGGGTGCCTCCGAGGTTAAGAGCGTGGGAGGATAGAAGGAGACGTGGGCCACCCACGTGGTCCACAGGGAGTCGTTTCCGGCCATGGGAAGCTCGGCAACCACCCACAGAGTGGAATCTACGGGGTCCGGACCTCCGCCGAAGTAGTCTCCCCACCGGTTCCGTCCGTACCCGTGGTCGTTGAAGTACCACGAGAGGCCGGCCCTGTACACCCTCGGGGGTGAGGGGGTCGTGTCGTAGGAGGCCCGGGAAACGTACGCCGCCGAGGGGTAGGCTCCCGCCACCGTACCCACACGGGTGAAGCTCACGGCCCAGCCTTTGGGGGAGACGGAGACGGCCGGGTATATCCACGACGCCCCGTTCTCGTACAGGCGTAGGTCCTCAATTACCGCACCCGACGTGTCCAGTATCACCAGCCTCCCCGAGACCAGATAGGGGCTCAAGGGGTGCTCCTCATGGAAGGTGTAGTACAGCCTTCCGTTAAGGTAATAGACCTGAAAGGTGGCGCCCACGACCTCAAGGGAGTCGTACCCTCCACCCTGCGGGGCGTTGGGAGGATAGGAGTAGGAGCCTATGGGTAGCGTTATGCACGGAGAAATCTGCGGGCTGTTCGTCGGACCGTAAATCTTGTACATGCGTCTAAATGCGACCACGTACACGTCCCCGGAGTAATCGTAGGTGGAGCGGGAGATCTTAGGCCAGTTGTATATGCACCCTAACTCGCTCCCCACGAAGTCCTCCGTCCAACCGTTCAGGGTACCGTTGTAAGCGCTGTCCTTATTGAGTACCCGCACTTTGGGGTAGTAGTCGTAGGAGGAGAAGCCTATCTGCTGGGAGGAGAGCACTACCCACCGGTCGTTGAAGCCGATTGAGGGGTAGTCCGCCCAGTTGTTCCTGTAGGTAGCGTCGTCGTACTTGGCGTTGAGCCTGTAGTAGTACCAACCGCCCAGAGGGTTGCTCGTCTGGGATACGGCTAAGAGGTAATGGGAAGTCTGGGAGGAGGAGTTGTAGTAGAGTGCTAAGACGAGCCATCGCCCGGCGGGAATGTCGTAGGCTATCTTGGGGTCAAAGGCCATACCTCCGGAGGGTATGACAGACGAAAAGAAGCCCCTTAAGGTGTTGTAATACACCCGTACCCCATCGTCCTTCCTGTAAAAGGCTATGCTCGTATTGACCACCTCCCCCAGGTGTCTCGTACCGACGGCGATCTGTGGGTCAGGGGGTATCCACCCCGTGTAGTCTATAACCTCAAAGTCGGATAGGAGGGTATCCGACGGTAGGGGGGAGAATTTTACGGGCTTCGCCTCTTCGCCCGTACCTCCGCCCATGTGCCTCCTCTCAAACCGGTTTATCTTGGCAAACTCCTCTATCTCCTCACGGCTCAGGGGTACGTACCGCGATGGGGGAGATGGGAGCTCGGCCCTGACGATTTTGCTCGTATCTAAGAAGGCGAGTAGAAAGAGCATAACGGCATTATACGGGAGAGACGACGTGCTCACGGGTTTCACCCTTCATCTCTCTGTGGAAGTCCCGTTCGGATGTCCCCTCAGAGGGTTATCAGAATGGAAAGGGGTATCACTCTGGGTATGAAACCCGTAAAAGTGGTACCGGCGCTATCCCCTCTACGGTTGGAGCAATGGGGCGGATCTTCATTCTCACTGAAGGATCGGTTCCAGAGACGTAATACCGGAGCACGCATTTATTCGGCAAGGAATAACAAAAAAAACGCCCCAGGAGGGACTCGAACCCCCGACCTACGGCTTAGGAAGCCGCCGCTCTATCCTGCTGAGCTACTGGGGCGCTTAAAAATGGAGGCGGCGGGAATCGAACCCGCGTCCGAACGGGCTACTCGCCCCCGGGTGTCTTACAGGCTTAGCCCCTTCTTTCGTTTTACGTCCCGACCCAAGGGCGTCGGGGCCTCTCCCGAAGGCCGGAACGCCCTCTCTTTAGTACCCCCTGCACCGGAAGAGAGGGAAGACCGGGACAGGAGGCCTACCCTAAGGGGACCCCCCATCGGGCGCCGGGTAGGGAGCGACCCGTGGGAGGCTGGCGGTCATTACGCCGCCAGAGCGTAAGAAGCGTTCGCACTTATTTTGGCTTCCGGGCTTGGTAACGGGGTTGCCCGACCCCGGCCTGCACCCGGCGGGCTTTCACCCGCCGTCGATACCTTTTCGCCCCCAAACGCAGGTTCTCATACCGACTTTAGGTGGATATTATAAGGGCGAGGGCTCATCCACGGGAGAGAAGGGGGTGTCTGTCCTTTAAGTAAGCCACGACCCTCTCAACTTCCCCCCACACCTCCCGTGAGGACACCGTGGGAGAATCGTAGGACAGGTCTCCGATGGATAGACCGTACTCCTCGGCTAAGGCCACGTACCCGTCCGGGACGTCCGGCGTGATGTCTTTTCTTAAAAGTACCCCTAAGGCGTGCGTCCATGCCTTCACCACGTTCTCCATACGGTACCCACCTCCCCCCAGAGCCACCCACGGGATCCCCAGAGAGTCAAGGAACCTTAACACCTTCATGTAGGAGTTCAGGGAGAGGTTCCAGTGCGTTAGAGGGTCCCCGGATAGGGCGTCCGCCCCCAGCTGGGACACCACCGCCTCCGGTGCGAACCTCTCAATCGCCGGGAAAACCACCTCCTCAAGGGCGTATCCGTAGACGTCGTCCCCGGCCCCCGGCGGAAAGGGAAGGTTCAGGGCGTAGCCGTACCCCCTCCCCTCCCCAATCTCGTGCTCGTACCCCGTTCCGGGAAAGAGGTAGCGACCACTCTCGTGCGTGCTGACGGTCAGGACCCTGTGGTCGTGGTAGAAGGCGTACTGGACACCGTCCCCGTGGTGGCCGTCTATGTCAAGGTAAAGGACCCTGTCGTAGCGCTCTAACAGGACGTATATCGCCATAACCGGGTCGTTCAGGTAACAGAAACCGGAGGCCCTATCGGGCATGGCGTGGTGGAGGCCTCCCGCCATGTTGAAGGCTCTATCAACCCTTCCGTATGCCACCATCTCCGCGGCCGTTGATGAGGCACCAGCGACTAAGAGGGAGTAGTCGTAAATGCCGGGGAATACGGGATTGTCGCCGTAGCCCAACCCGTAGGCTGCCATGTAGCTTCTGTACTCTCCGGAATTGGCCTCTTTCAGAACGGTGAGGTAGTCCGGGGTATGGAACATCAGGAGGCGTTCTTCATCAATGGGGGTCGGCTTTACCAGAAAACTCTCTTTGAGGAGACCCTTCACTTCCTGAAGTTTCTGTACGAGGAGGAGACGGTGGAGCTTAAAGGGATGGGTCGGACCGTAGGAGTACCCCCAGAAGGGGCTGGTATCAATCAGGGCGACCCTCATGCTACCTTTGAGAGTATTGAAATCACCTCCTCATCGCTCATCTGATGGAAGTCCTCGTAGAAGGAGCCGACGGCGAAGTAGGGGCTGTCTATCACCTCCGGACATACGACCGTATCGTAGTACCTTAAGGCGTTCCGGTAAGCCGACACCGATGCCACGGGGACAGCGAGGACGAGCCCTTCCGCTCCGGCGTTGCGCAGAAACTCGGCCGCGGCTATAACCGTGTATCCGGTGGCCATTCCGTCATCCACCACGATCACCCTCTTCCCCCTGACCTCTTCGGGTTTAACTCCCCTGAACTTCCCGTGCTTCTCCATAGCCCCGGAAAGGGCGGCCCTCTTTATCTCCTCCAGCTCCCCGTAATCCACGCCCAAGAGGTTCATATAGCCCTCATCAACCACCACGCTCCCGTCAACGGCCACGGCCCCGAAACCGGACTCCGGGGAGTAGGGTGGGGCGAGCTTCTTAACGCCCACCGTCCTTAACGGGAGACCGAGATCCCCGGCTATGGGATAGGCCACGGCCACGCCCCCCCTCGGAATCGCTACGATTACGTCCCCACCTATCCGCTTATCTTTGAGCAATCCGGCCAGAACCCTACCGGCCTCGTACCTATCCCTGTACGTACGGAAGGCCATCCGTTGGGAATTTTACCGCGGACGGTAAAGTTAGAGAGCACGGGAAGGGGGTAGAATACCCACGTGAAGAGGACCCCTTTTTACGACCTGCACGTTAAGGCTGGCGCCCGGATGGTGGAGTTCGCCGGGTACGAGATGCCCGTTCAGTACGTCGGTATAGTTGAGGAAACCCTCTGGACCAGAGAGCACGCCTCCCTCTTTGACGTCTCCCACATGGCCCGCTTCTCCGTCTCCGGACCGGATGCCCTCTCTTTCCTTAACTACTCCTTCTCCAACGACGTCTCCCGCCTGGGCAAGCGGAGGCAGGCCCAATACACCCTTCTCCTGAACCCCAAAGGAGGGATCCACGACGACGCCTACATCTACCTTCTAAGGGAGGGGGAGTACTTGGTGGTGGTGAACGCGGCGAACCACGAGAAGGACTGGAAGGTCCTCGGGGAGAGGATAGGGAACTTCAACGCCGACATGGTGGATATAACGGAGGAGATGGCACAGGTGGCCCTTCAGGGACCGGACGCCCTCCCTGTAATGGCTGAAATCACGGGAATTGAGGAGTTGAGAACGGCCAGAAGGAACAGGGTATTCATCTGGAGGGACCTGATAGTGGCCACCACCGGATACACCGGGGAGAGGGGGGTTGAGATATACGGCCCCGTGGATCCCATGATGGAGTTAGTTAAACTCCTTCTGGAAAGGGAGGAGGTAAGATGGGCCGGGTTGGGAGCGAGGGACATACTCCGGGCGGAGGCCGGCTACCCCCTCTACGGAAACGACATAGACGAAGATACTGACCCCTTCTCCGCCAACTTAGGATGGTTCGTAAAGCTGGGCAAGGGGGACTTCGTCGGACGAGAGGCCCTGCTGGACCTTGAGGTGAAGGTACTACGCAAGGGGTTCGTTAAGGAGGGGAGGGGTCTCATACCGCACAAAGGGGACAGGATATTGGTGAACGGACGGGAGGTCGGCAGGATAACGACCGGTGTGTTCTCCCCTCACGTAAAGGGTATCGTGGCCATGGGGTACGTACCCAAGGACCTGACGGGAGAGGTTGAGGTGGAGAGCCGTGGCCGACGTTTCCGCTACGAGGTCAGGGACTATCCCTTCGTAAGACTCCCGAAGTGGTGATATGGTACCCGTAGCCGACTTCCATCAGGACATCATCTTCGTGGACGGTATCCTTGAGAGGTTATACAGGGCGGGGTACCGTCTGGTCGTAGGGGCGGTATGGCCCCTTCAGGGTGGGGAGGTCTGGGGCTACGATAGAACCGTGAGGGGTGTGGAGTGGTTCCTGAAGGAGGTGGATAGGTCCCCCAACGCCGCGCTCCTGACGGACTTCGGGGATATACGCACGGACAGGCTGAACCTCATAATCGGGCTTGAGGGAGGGTACCTAAAAGAGCTTGAGCAGTACGAAGCCCTTTACCGTATGGGGGTCAGACTCTTCGGTCTCACGTGGAACGTGGATTCCGCCCTCTCTACGTCCTGCTGCGGGGATGGGAAAGGGAAGGGGGGACTTACCCCCCTCGGCAGGGAGTTCCTGCACTGGGCCGAGGAGAGAGGGGTCTTAGTGGACGTTGCCCACGCCTCATACGACGCCATATACGAGACCATGGAGAGCGGTGTAAGGTTCATCTACTCCCACGGAGGGATACTGAAAGATCCCCCATCCCAGAGGGTTCTGACGTACGACCTGGCCGGGGAGATAATATCCAGAGGTGGAGTAGTAGGTATAGGGTACGGCTCCATATTCTTCGGGGAGATAACCTTGGAGGACCTCGCCCGCAGGATAGAGGAGTTCTACGCCATCTACGGTGGAGGTGTGGTCTCCGGCTCGGACTTCTTCGGACTGGGAGGGAGCGAGTACGAGGGTATAAAGGAGGTGGAGGACGTATATAACCTCATAAACCTGCTACCGGAGGGGTTAAGGGAAAGGTACGCGTGGAAGGAGGCGATGTCCTTCTTGGGACGACCTTAGACTACAGGCATGCCTTTGGTTCCGGCGAAGGAGGTTATAGACTGGGCGGAGAGCAGGGGTGTGGCCGTGGCCGCCTTTAACTTCAACAACTACGAGTTCTTAGACGCGATCTGTAAGGCCGCGGCGGACCTGGACGTTCCCGTTATACTGGCCACGTCCGAGGGAGGGATAAGGTACATGGGTATAGAGGTCGTAAGGCCGATGGTGGAGGCCTCAGTGGGTAGGTACGGTATAACCGCCGCCCTCCATCTGGATCACGGGAGGAGCTTTGAGACGGTCCTAAGGGCCATCCGGTACGGCTACACCTCCGTCATGATAGACGCCTCCGATAAGCCCTACACCGAGAACGTCGCCATAACCAGAAGGGTGGTGGAGGTGGCCAAACCCCTCGGGATAACCGTAGAGGCGGAGCTGGGCGTCTTGGCCGGTGTGGAGGACGACGTACGTGCCGAAAAGGGAATATACACCGACCCCGACGAGGCCAAGGCCTTCGTAGAGGAGACGGGGGTGGATATACTGGCCGTAGCAGTGGGTACGTCCCACGGGGCCTACAAGTTCAAAGGGGAGCCCAGGATAGACGTTCCCCGCATAAGGAGGATACGGGACCTGACGGGTGTGCCTCTGGTTTTGCACGGTGCCTCCGGCGTGTACAGGGACTACGCCGAGAAGCTCGGAATGAACGACGCCCGGGGGGTTCCGGACGAGGTACTTAAGGAGGCCATAAGGGCGGGCATAAGGAAGGTCAATACCGACACGGACCTTCGTATGGCCTTCAAGGTGGGGGTTCTGGAGGCCCTCGGTGAGTACTCCGGCATTGATCCGAGGAAGTACCTGGGCAGGGGAAGGGAGGAGGTGTATAAGATGGCGGTCAGGAGATTGAAGGTGATAAGCTTGGGGCAAGGAGGCACCCACTTCAACGGAACGGATACCACAGTATAATACCCACTTCATGCACGTCCCCATAGCGAAGGTGGAGATCGCCGTTCCCAAGGGAAAGTGGAGAGAACTATTAGACGCCCTGACTTACTGGGGCAACTTTCACGTTGAGGAGTACGATGGGGAACACAGGTTCCCCCTATCTCCGGAAGAGGAGGAGGAGAGGAAAAGGGCCCGCAGGGTCCTAAGTATGCTCTCGGAAATAGAAGGACTCGTAGGGCCCATAGAGGAGTCCCCCGTCGCCGTACCCATGGATTACGAGGGGGTTAAGAGGGTCAGGGACGAAGTGGTTGAAACGGGTAAGGTACTGGTCAAGCTAAAGGAAGAGTACAGGCGCCTATCCGACTACATGGCCCTTACGGAGGTACTTACCGGTAAGGGAAGTGAAGGTGTGGTGGCCGTAGGTATAGTGCTCTCCCGGAGTGAGATCGGGGCCAAAACCGTACTCCTTGACCACGCCGGGAAGAAGGGATACCCCTACGAGGAGGTGGTGGTGGGAGATAGGGTGATGGTGGTGGTCCTCGTCCCCAAAGGTGAGGTCGGACAGTTTGAGGACGAAGTACAGAGGAGGGGATTCACCGTGCTCAAACCCCCTAAGGGTTATTCCTCCCTTGAGGAGGTCAAAAGGGCCCTGACGGAGGACCTACCTCGTAAGATAGCAGAGCTGGAAGGCAGGCTGAAGGAGCTGAAAGAGAGGTTCCACGATTTTCTAAGGGGGCAGAAGTTCGTAGCCCGGGACATAATAAATCTCTTGCGGATAAAGGAGAAGAGCTTTTCGGCCTCAAGGTTTCTCGCCTTCGTTAAGGGATGGGTGCCGGAGGAAAGGGTGCCGGAGCTAAAGACCCTGCTCTCGCGACTTGACAGAGGTGCTTTCCTTAAAGTTGAGAGGCCCAAGGTGGAGGAGTACGAGAGGGTGCCCGTAGCCCTTTACAACTCCCCGCCCCTATCGTGGTTCCAGAGCCTTCTGGACATATACGCTCCGCCGGTATATAAGACCTTTGACCCCACCCTCATGATAGCCATCTTCTTCCCGCTCTACTACGGTTTCATGCTTGGAGATGCGGGGTACGGACTTGTGGGTATGTTCCTCTTCTGGATGCTGGCCCAGGTTACCAAACCCGGCAGTGCCGCCCACAACCTATCCATGGTATATCTCATAAACTCCTTCATGGCCGCCGTATTCGGCGTCATCTTCGGGGAAATATTTGGGGATTGGGGCATAAAGATGGGGATAATAGAGCCCCTATTTCACCGGACCCACAACGGTATGGACCTCATATTCATAGCCGTGGGGTTCGGATTCTTCCAGCTCCTCCTGAGTATGCTCCTCGGAGTTTGGAACAACCTGATACTAAAACATAAAGACCACGCCCTCTTTGAGCTCGGACGCTTCTTTGCCATCTTAGGCATCCTCCTTATGCTGGCGGCCAACCTTAAAACCGTTGGGATAGACAGGCCATGGCTCTCCTCCGTATCCGCTCTCTCAGGTGTCCTTACGCCCGTAGGTGCCCTCTCCTTCGTGCTGGGAGCCGTTCTGGTTTTCATCGGTGAGAGTAAGTCCGGAGGTGTGATCAAGGGGCTGGTTGGACAGATAGAGATATTCTCCGCCTTTGGGAACGTCCTATCCTACGCCCGTCTGGCTGCCGTGGGTCTCGCCTCCGCAATCCTGGCAGAGATAGCCAACCACTTTGCACACATAGTCCCTATACCCATATTCGCCATAACCGTCGTGGTGGCCTTCCACCTGCTCGCCTTCGTCCTGGGTATAGTGGACCCCACCATACAGGGGATGCGACTTCAGTTTGTGGAGGCATTTACGAAGTTCTTCCTGCCCGCGAGCAGGATTTTTGATCCGATAAGAAAAGGAGGTAGAATATGAAGAGGATCCTTGCAACTTTCTTCAGCATAACGCTTCTGTTGATGTTCAGCGTAGGCTTCCTGATGGCCGCCGAGGCCGGTACCGGTAAGGGGTGGGCCGTTTATATAGGTTCCGGTCTGGCCATGGGGCTCTCCGCCTTAGCTACCGGGTACGCACAGGCCAAGATAGGTGCCGCGGGTGCCGGCGCCCTGGCCGAGGACAAGACCCTGCAGACCCCGATCCTGATACTCCTCGCCCTTCCCGAGACGGTCGTGATCTTAGGGTTCGTTATCGCGTTCCTCATCCTGATTTTCTAAGACGTGGCCTTGAAAGAGTTAGTAGAGAGGGAGGTCCGTAGGGCGGCGGAGAGGCTTATCGGTTCCGCCTACGAGCGGGCCTCCCGCATCCTTCATAGGGCGGAGATAGAGGCCGACGACGTCCTCAGGGAGTACAGGCCGCTGGCCGAGAGCGTATATACCCAGAGCTACCACTCCTTCCTCTCCGAGTACTACAACCGGGCCAAGGCCCTCATACTCTCGGCACAGATGGAGATCCTGCAGGAGGCGAGAAACAGGGCACTTGAGGAGCTGGGCAAGGTCGTGGAGGATAGGAACCGGTACAGGGACGTCATAAAGAGGTTGATAGAGGAGACCCTGAACTACGTTGGGAAGGAAGCTACGGTCTACGTCAACCCCCGGGATGAGGATCTGGTCAGGGAGGTACTGAAGGAGCTGCCTCAAGAGTGGGTCCTCAAACCTCCGAAGGACGTGCATATGTGGGACGTTAACGTGGCGGAATGGGAGGTCGTACCTGACGACTCCGTGTGGGCGGGGGTGGTGGTGAGGGACCGTGAAAGGAACTTCATACTGAACAACGACCTCGCCGTCAGGCTGGAGAGGGCCTACCAGAGCCTCCTTGAGAGTTTCAGAAAAGAGGTGGAGTACGTTGAGGGGTGAGTTTGAGGCCCTGAGGAGAGAGGTCGGCCGGGCCGTTATAGGGTTTGAGCGGGTTATAGAGAGGTTATCCGTAGCCTTAGTAACGGACGGACACGTACTTATAGTGGGGGTCCCGGGGCTGGCAAAGACTCTGGTAGTGAGGGCCTTCGCCCGTGCCTTAGGGCTATCCTTCAACCGCATACAGTTCACCCCGGACCTTATGCCCTCCGACATAACGGGAACGGAGATACTACGGGGAGAGGAGTTCGTTTTCGTAAAGGGTCCGGTGTTTGCCAACGTAGTCTTAGCGGACGAGATCAACAGGGCCCCTCCGAAGACACAGGCCGCCCTACTTGAGGTTATGCAGGAAAGGAGGGTGACTTACGCCGGAAAGACCTACGAAGTGCCGCGCCCTTTCTTCGTGTTAGCCACCCAGAACCCTATAGAGCAGGAGGGTACTTACCCCCTCCCCGAGGCCCAGCTTGACCGCTTCATCATGGAGATAGACATAACCTACCCCTCTTACGAAGACGAGGTGAAGATAGCCCTGCTTAGAGGGTTCTCCGCCCTTGAGGAAGTATCCCGTGTCGTGAGCGATGAGGATATAGTCAGGTTTCAGCGGGAGGCGGCCGCCCTGCCCGTTCCAGAACACGTAGTGGAGTACGCCGTGAGGTTGGTGAGGAACACCCGCCCGGAGGAGGAGGGAGCCCCCAAGGTGGTTAAGGAGTACGTCAGGTACGGTGCCGGACCGAGGGCATCCCAATTTCTGGTATGGGCCGCCAGATCCCTCGCGTACATACGCGATAAGGCCGTACCCACGACGGAGGAGGTTAAGGACCTCTTCTACGACGTCTTAAAACACAGGGTCATACTACACTTCCGGGCCGAGGCGGAGGGCGTGGGGGTGGGGGACGTGCTCGGTGAGGTGCTGAAGACTACGCCTGTGAAAAGATAGCGCTATTTTCGTAGGAAAGCAGGGTGAGGATACTGCCATCGTTCTCACCGTTAAGGGGATTTTAAGTTTGTATTAAGGTACTCTGAGTATCCACCCATCGCCGGATTATCCTGTATCCCTTCGCATCGTAGAAGTACGGGTACCACTCCAGATATAAAGCACGAGGAAGTAGCACCTCTCCTAAGTCCTAAGATATGTCCGGGGTAAGGTGCAGCCCTAACTG
>CAYYQD010000042.1:0-1144 GCA_964473735.1 uncultured bacterium | reverse complement strand
CATAATCTACGCTGCGTGCGGAGTTAGGGAGGAAGGGGAAGAGAAGAGCGCGATGGTCCTTCGGGGCTTAACCCCTTCGCCCGGGGGAGTAGGGAGCGAAGGGGGGAGGAGGTAAGCTTATGCTGTGGCTTATAGCTGTGGGAACCGCTTACGGTAGCGGTTCTGCGAGTGTGAATAGCCCTTCTTCCGTTCCTTCACAGTTCCACGGGGGTGGAGAGCTTCCTTACACCCTTCCGGATCTCCAAACTCCAACCGAAGAAGAGAAGGAAATACTCCGCCTATGGGATAAGACCGTCAAGGAGTTGGAACGCATATCTTCACCGTTCGGCCTCCCCGTACCTAAGGGGGACGGAACCACTTCCGGATCTGAGCAGTCCAGTTGCTCCGCCAACTGTAGTGCAGGTTCCTGTTCTGTCTCGTGCTACGGCGTAGTGATATGCGGTTGTACCTCCAGTGGTGCCCCTGTGTGTAGATGTAAGGACAGCGGTATAGTTCCAACGGGCAAATCCAGAGGTTCCCATTCCGGGTACGGCGAGAATAAGGGGAACTTTAAAGTTTCGGCTATACCCGGAGGGATAGAGATCACCACCCCTTCAAATGTAAAAACCACAGAGGTAAGTATATGGGACGTATCCGGTCGGTTGGTTGCTCGCTTCACTTTTAAGGGGAGGAAGGCCCTAAATCTAAAGCGTGGCCTCTACTTCGTGAAGGTCGGACATAAGGTTAAGAAAGTGATAGTGAAATAGGACAATCCTACCCTTCCTCCCACACACTTCCCTTTCCCCCTTATAATACCCGGCGCACCGGTATGAGATAGGGCGTAGAGGTGGGGAAGGCTCCACTTGACAAATGGGAGTACCCCCACCATTATTCTACGCTTCGTTATCGGTATGACAACTACGCAGGTAGCGTGGGGAAGTGAGGCGACGAAATTAGTAAGGGCGACAGGTGGATGCCTCGGCAGGGGGAGGCGACGAAGGGCGTGTAAAGCTGCGAAAAGCCCGGGGGAGCCGCAAAACGGCGACGATCCCGGGATGCCCGAATGGGGAAACCCGGCCCGCTTAATAGCGGGTCATCCCGCCTCTGGCGGGAGGCGACACCCGGGGAAGTGAAACATCTCAGTACCCGGAGGAAAAGAAAGAGA
>CAYYQD010000041.1:0-13967 GCA_964473735.1 uncultured bacterium | reverse complement strand
ATCGTATTCCTTGGATTAACGTAAAAACCGTCTTTAATTTCCTCTAAGAGGAAAAACCTCGCACCTCTATTCTTATTATCAACTACGAAAACGGCATAAGATACTATCTCCTCACCTGAAACTCTCCGATATATCAGATCCCCATCAATGGTTATTTTAGATGTTAGCCTTTGTCTGGATATACCTAAGTACAAACGCAGCAAGTTGTTGTACGTAGTTATATCGTTACGGGCGTTGCTGAACAAATTTCCGAATTTATTGTTTATGAAGATCCTAAACTCCTTCCCGTTAATACTCCCAAAACATAACAGGTCGTATGGTGTCCTTCCCGATTCCGCTCTGTAAATACTGTCCTTAGGTTCGGAGAATTTTATCTCTAATTCCCCGTCCGATACCTCAAAATCTCTTAGAATGTCCAACACTTCTCTGTCAAGGGTCCTATCCGTCAAAACTCTGCTTTTTAGTTCGTTATAAACATCTTGAAATATCTCCCTCAACCTGTGAGCGAGTACTTTTAGGTCATTGCTATCACCCATTTCACTCTCCTTACAGTTCAACAGCGCGCCCATCAACTCACCAAACAGATATTATAAGGGAGTGGAGGTAGGCTGTTATTTTAGAGGCAAAATGCGACCGATTTGTTCACACTTTAAAGTAAATTCTGGTATATAATTAAGGGTTATGAGGAGATTTCTGGTCTCATTCTTACTGGTATCTATAGTGGGTTCGCTAAAGGCACAGACGTGGAGCCAGGGGAGCTGGCACGGTGGGGGTGGGGAGTGTGGTGTGGTCTCCAGCTGGGGAACGCGTTTCTGCTCCCAGGATTCGGTGTCGTGGGGGATGAGGGGACAGATAAACCCAATAGCCACTACCTACGATTGGGCCAGCTGGATACTGGACACCGTTGAGATAACCGATCCCGGTCCCTACGGAAACGCCTACCCCTACGACATGGACGGCGACGGGGACATAGACCTGGTGGGGTACAGAGGTGGCACCATTTTAACCGTTTATATCAACGATGGACTTGGGAACTTCACACCTACCACGGTTGAGAACGTCTCCGCCTTCTACGGAGGGAAGATATGGCCGGTTTGGGTTAAAGATATAGACCTTGACGGAAGGCCCGATATACTCGCCCCGATGGGAAGTGGCCTTTACGTGTATTACCAGACAGCGCCCCTGAGCTTCACCCGTCAGCAGGTGGTCAGCTCCTCCTCCTCTTACTGGTGTGGTACCTACATCTCCTACGCCGACGCCGGCGACGTGGATATGGACGGGGACATGGACATCGTCGCCACGAACGGATGCGGCCCGGGTAGCGGAGGGGGAGGTGGAGACGTGGTCCTCTTCCGGAACGATGGCATCACATGGACACCCGTAATGCTCTACAACAGCACCGACAACAACCACAAGGCCATGCGCATATACCTGACGGACTTTGACAACGACGGGTGGTTAGACATCCTCACCAGCTACTGGCCGGTGCTCGTATTCCAAAACTCCGGCGGGACCTTCGGCACACCCCTGTACTTCGGTGGATCCTACCACAACTCCGACGGCTCGTGGCCCATAGACGTGGACGGGGACGGCGACGTGGATATAGTGTATGCCCCTTACCAGAGCGGATACTACCTATCCTACCTGAGGAACGACGGCTCCTTTACCTTTACCCGCATAGACGTTGCCAGCGGTGTGGCATACGACGGACTTTACGCCGGAGATTTCAACGCTGACGGGCGATCGGACTTTTTGGGTGCATGGCGCAACATAGACGTGTACGTCGGCCCGTCCTTTGGCCGCTACACCCTCTCCTCCGGATGGAACATACACAACCTCTACTTCGCTAACGTGGAGAGTGAAGGATGCTTTGATATACAGCAGGACATAGTCTTTACCAACCTCAGCGGTGCTCCCTCGTGGCCTACCGGCCACTACATATACCGTAACCGCACCATCACCACCTACGCCTCCCACGCCGAACTCGTGTCCTCCATCCTTGAGGCTCCCATTGGATCCTGTGCCTTTGATACGTTGTATTACGTAGGGTGCGTCCCCTCCAACTGGCGTATGGACATTTACGTCAGGTGGGCCGGAGACTCCACGGGTATCCCATCGGCTCCATGGGTCGGTCCGGTCGCCTCCGGAACGAGCCTGATCTCACTCGGCCTCCATCCCGCCGGTGATAACTACTTGCAGTACAAGGTCGTATTCACACGTACCGGCCCTCCCACGAACAACGCTCCCATGCTGGACAGTATCTGGGTCGTGCCTAACTGCAGTGTGATAGGTCAGGGAGGCGAGTTGGCGGTAGATGAGAGAGGAGAGGTGGGATCCGGGCCCGACGCCATATACACGGCCGACGGTCGTAAGGTGGAGAAGATTGACGGCCGGGGTGTATATTTCGTCGTGGAGGGTGGTAGGGTGAGGAGGGTAATCAAACGTTAGAGAGGGGCCGGCTTTATATAAAAAAACCCCCGCCGAGGGCGGGGGCAAAAGGGAGCCGTTAGGCTACCAGTTCAGCTTCTCGGAAACGCTCTTACCCTGCAGGAAGTACAGGAGGTAATCGGGACCTCCCGCCTTGGCGTCCGTCCCCGACATGTTGAAACCGCCGAAGGGATGGACTCCGACGACGGCTCCGGTGCATTTGCGGTTTATGTAAAGGTTGCCCACGTGGAACTCGTATTTGGCACGGGCTATCTTCTCGCGGTTCTTCGTGAAGAGGGCTCCAGTGAGGCCGTATATGGTGTCGTTGGCTATCTCAAGGGCGTGGTCAAAGTCCCGGGCCTTTATAACGGCCAATACGGGACCGAAGATCTCCTCCTGAGCTATCCTGGCCTTAGGGTCAACGTCGGCGAATACGGTGGGGGCGACGTAGTACCCCTCATCGTACAGCCCACCGGTCAGCCTCTCACCTCCCACCAAAAGCCTTCCCTCACCCTTCCCTATCTCTATGTAGCGGAGGATCTTGTTGAGGGCAGCCTCGTTTATGACGGGACCCATGAACTTGTCCTCCACGGGGTCTCCCACCTCTATCTGTTTCGTTTTCTCCACCACGGCCTCCAACACCTTATCGTAGACGGCCTCGTCTATTATCAGTCGGCTGGCAGCAGAGCACTTCTGCCCCTGAAATCCGTAGGCGGCTAAGATGACCTGATGGGCTATGTAGTCCAGGTCCTTCTCCTCTATGTCCCTATCCACGATTATCGGGTCCTTGCCACCCATCTCGGCTATAACCCTCTTGAGCCACTTCTGGCCGGGTCTTATCTTGGCGGCCTCCTCGTATATCCACGTACCCACGGCCATGGATCCAGTGAAGGCGATCATCCTAACTTTCGGGTGCTTCACCAGATAGCCACCGAGAGAGCCTCCGGGACCGGTCAGGTAGTTTATAACGCCGTCGGGAAGACCGGCCTCCCTCATAAGGTCCATAAACAGGTACCCCATCATGGGGGCGTCGCTGGCCGGTTTCAGGACGACCGTATTACCCGTCACCACGGCCGCCATGGTCATTCCGAGGAGGATAGCGAGGGGGAAGTTCCACGGCGGTATCACGACGACCACACCGAGGGGTACGTAGAAGTACTCGTTATTCTCGCCGTATACGTAGGAGAGCTCCGGCTTCTGGGCGAACTTGAGCATCTGGTGGGCGTAGTAGTCCAGATAGTCTATGGCCTCCGCCACGTCGGCGTCCGCCTCCAACCAGTTCTTACCCACCTCATGAACCATCCACGCGGTGAATTCGTGCCTGCGGCGGCGCAGTACCTCCGCAGCCCTGAAGAGGAAGGCGGCCCTCTCCTCCGCCGGAAACCTGCTCCACCACTTGAAAGCCCTCCAGGCCTCCTCTATGGCCTTATCCGCAAGATCCTGTGTGGCCACCGAGAACTCACCTATAACCTGACTCGTATGGGCGGGGTTTATGGAGAGGAAGGTCTCGTCCGTGTATATCTCCCGACCACCTATGATGAGGGGGTACTTCTTCCCTAAGTTCTCCTTTACCTTCGCCAGCTCTTTTAAAAGGGCCTGACGGTTCTCCTCCTTGCTAAAGTCCGTTATGGGTTCAGGTCTAAACGGCCTCATAGGGGGTTATTTTACCTCCGTAAATCACACGGGACCCGAGGGGAGGCTGGAATTGACAGCCATCAAACGGGACCTAACCGTCGTATAATAGTAGCATGAAGGCCCTTCTCCTTGGAAACGAGGCCATAGCCCGCGGGGCATGGGAGGCGGGTGTGAGGGTGGCGGTGGGCTATCCCGGGACACCGAGTACCGAGGTTCTGGAAACCATAGGCAAACACTTCAAGGACGATATAAAGGCGCAGTGGAGCCCCAACGAAAAGGTGGCCTACGAGGTGGCCCTCGGTGCCAGTTTCGCGGGTGCGAGGGTCCTCGTTACGATGAAACACGTGGGTCTAAACGTTGCCGCCGATCCCTTTGTCAATTCCTCCCTGGTGGGAGCGTGGGGAGGGCTGGTCGTTCTCAGTGCCGACGACCCGAACATGTACTCCTCGCAGAACGAACAGGACAACCGGTACTACGCCAAGTTCGCTCTGGTACCTCTTTTAGAACCCTCCGACCCCGCCGAGGCGAAGGACCTGATAAAGGTGGCTTACGAAATATCCGAGGAGTTCCAGACGCCCGTACTCTTCAGAACCACCACGCGAATTAACCACACCGTCGGCGTCGTTAACCTCGGTAATAGGGAGGAGGTTCCCCTCAAAGGGTACAGGCCCGACATCGCGGGCAGGGTGCTTTTGCCAGTAAACGCCCGCAGACGCAGAAAGGTGGTGTTGGAGCGTCTAAAGAGGCTGAAGGAGTACTCCGGAAGTTTCCCGTACAACCGGGTAGAGTACAACGACCGCAGCATCGGGGTTATCTCCTCGGGGGTGGCATACACCTACGCCAGAGAGGTACTACCCAACGCCTCCTTCCTGAAGCTGACCATGACCTTCCCCCTACCAGAGGACCTTATACGGGAGTTCGCCTCCAACGTGGATAGGGTGGTGGTCGTTGAAGAGCTTGAGCCCTTCCTTGAGGAGCAGATACGGGCTATGGGGATAGAGGTGATAGGTAAAGACTACGTACCGAGGGACGGAGAGCTGTCCCCCCAGAGGTTGAAGGAGGCCCTCCGGGAGGTCCTGTCCTTACCTTTACAGGAGTACTCCTACGACATACCGCCTGTGGCCCCCCGTTTCCCCGCCATGTGTTCGGGTTGCCCCCACACGCCCATCTTCTGGATACTGAAGAAGATGCGTGCTACGGTTATGGGGGATATAGGGTGCTATACCCTTGGAGCCCTACCGCCCCTGAACACCATGGAATCCACGGTTGAGATGGGTTCAAGCATAGGCACGGCCATAGGTATGGAGCTGGCTCTGGGAAGCACGTACGCCCAGCCCGAAAAGAGGCGCAGGCCGATAGTGTCCGTCATAGGCGACTCCACCTTCTTCCACAGCGGTCTGGCCGGACTTTTAGACGCCGTGCATAACAACCACAGGGGCACCATAATCGTACTTGATAACTCCACCACGGCCATGACGGGGCATCAGGACCACCCCGGTGTGCCCTACAAACTTGACGGAGAGGTCGCCCACAGCGTATCCATACAGGATCTGGTTAAAGCGGCGGGTGTGAAGCACGTATATACCGTGGACCCCTACGACCTTGAAAAGACGGAGGAGGTGCTCCGCAGGGAGGTCCAGAGGGACGAGCTGTCGGTAGTGGTGACGAACAGGCCCTGTGTCCTCAAAAAGGAGGTCAAGTCCCACCTCCCGGAGTTCGTTGGAGTTCAGGTAAATCCGGACAAATGCACCTTCTGCAAGCTTTGCCTTCAGGTGGGCTGCCCCTCAATATACGCCGAGGACGGTAAGGCGAAGATAGACGATCTATCCTGCATCGGATGTGGCCTATGCGTTGAGGTGTGTCCCTACGACGCCATAGAGTGGCTGGACCCGGAGGCGCCGAACGTAAAGAGCTTCGCCCTAAGGGAGGGGTAGGTAGATTACGGAGACGGGATGAACCTGCGGCTGAAGGTGGGAACCGATACGTACCGAGGGGAGGGTACGTCCAACATGGACTGCGTATTACCCGAATACAGTTCCTGTGTAGGGGTGTGTTATCTGGCAGGACGGCGGAAGTGGATGTCCCCGTCACCGCAGGTATCACTTATGCGAGTTTTGTACCCAAAGTGATACCCCTCCCGATATTACGTCGTCCAAAATCGGCATCAATCACCATCCCAAAAGTACGACACCCGGAGGGGAAAAAGGTTCCCACCGAACCTACCTCTCCACGACCTTCAGCCCCAGTTCCTCCAGCTGCTCCGGTGAAACGTCCGAAGGGGCCCCCTCAAACAGGGCCACGCCCGTGGTGGTTTTGGGAAAGAGTATGACCTCCCTTATTGACTCCTCGCCTAAGCACATGGCCACGATGCGATCCAGCCCTAAGGCTATACCGCCGTGGGGAGGGGCACCCATCCGCAGGGAGTTTATCAGAAAGCCGAAGCGCTCCTCTATCTCCTCCTCCGTCAGTCCTATGATCTTCAGAAGCCTTATTTGGAGGTCGGGGTCGTGGACGCGTACGGATCCGGAGCCTATCTCCACCCCGTTTATGACTAAGTCGTACTGTTTGCCCAAGACCCTCTGGGCCAGAGCGTCCATCTCCTCGTCTCCCCTTCCATTCTTCAGGGCCTCCTCTATCTCCGCCAGCAGGGGTATGTGCTCCCCGTAAGGGGAGGTGAATATGTGGTGGGCCGGCTCTATCCTCCCCTCATCGTAGTTCCACTGAAGCAGAGGGAAGTCCTTGACCCACAGAAACGCCCACTCCCTCTCCGGCTTCAGGAACTTACGGGCAACGGCACTGCGGAATTCACCTAAGGACTCGTAGAAGGGAGTGCCCTTGCCTACGAAGACGAACACCGTCTTACCCTCGTAAGGTCCGAGGTCCGTATCCCTGACGAACTTAGCAAGATTCCCGCTCGCCTTTCCACCGCTCACCTTGAACCACAGGAACTGGAAGTCCTTAAGGAGCCTGTCTATCTGCCCCCGACTTAGGCTTACGGGCAACACTAAGGCCTTTACCCTCGCCCCCTTCTCCACGTTGGAGTCTATTATCCTGTTCCCTTTGCCCGCCAGTCTGTCCGTCCAGTCTTCGTACTCCAGAGGGTACCTGAGGTCGGGTTTGTCCGAACCGTACCTCTCCATAACCTCGTGGTAGGTGTATCGGGGAAAGGGTGGTTTGACGTTAGCCCCAGCCCACCTGTTAAAGACCCCGGCTATCAGGTCCTCCACCAGACTTAAGACGTCCTCCGGGTCAGAGACGAAGGACATCTCCAGATCCAGCTGCGTGAATTCGGGCTGCCTGTCCGCTCTTAGGTCCTCGTCTCTGAAACAGCGGGCTATCTGAAAGTACCTGTCAAACCCCGCCACCATGAGGACCTGCTTGTAAAGCTGTGGGGACTGGGGTAAGGCGTAGAACTTACCCGGCTGGAGACGGGCCGGTACTATGAAGTCCCTTGCCCCCTCCGGCGTACTCTTGGTCAGCATGGGGGTCTCAAGCTCGTAGAACCCTCTATCCGATAGGTAGTTCCTGATGAACAGGTTTATCTCGTGTCTTACCCTGAAGTTCCTCTGCATCCTGGGGCGGCGAAGGTCAAGGGGGCGGAAGCGCAGGCGGGCCTCCTCGGAGGCCTTAACGTCGTCCTCCGGCTGGAAGGGAAGGGGTACGGAGCGGTTAAGCACCTCGTAATCTTCCACTGCCACCTCCACCTTCCCGCTCCTCCAGTCGCTCCTGAACTGCTCCTCCGGTCGCATCCTGACCTTCCCTCTGACCCTCACGACGTACCCGTGGGCTATGTCCGGTTTATCCCTCTCAAACACCACCTGAAGGTTCCCGTACCTGTCCCTAAGGACAACGAAGGTCAATCCCCCCAGCTCCCTCATCGCCACCACCCAACCCGCCACGGTGACCTCCTTCCCCAACAGGGACTCGTCTATATCTCCACACGTGTGGGTCCTGTGCATGGGGGTGATTCTAAGGTGGTACCTCCTGATCCTCTTTCGGCAGGGACAACCTCTCCTTTATCCTGTCCACGTGGGTACCCTCCCAGTATATCTGCCCACACTCCTTACAGACGGCGAAGTACTCGTTCCTGCTCCAGACGTAGGGATGGACGAAACCTACCAGCCTGTCCCTATGGATCCTCTCCATCTCGCCGTTGCACTTCGGACATCGGGTAAAGGGACGAAGGCACCCCTCTAACCCCAAATCCCTGACTATTCCCTTGGCCGTCTTCCACGGGTCTATCTTGCCGGGAGGTAGCAGTACCACCTTGAGTCCCCACCCCTTCGCCAGCCTGTAAAACCCCCTATCGGCCGTCAGGAGTATCCTTCCCTCCTTCAGGCATCTGGCGAGTATCTGGAGGTCGTCCCCGTCCCGGAAGTACTCCGTATCAAAACCCAGAAGGCGGAGGGTCCGGGCCAGACGGCCCAGCATGGCATCTACGCCGAAGCGAGCGCCCTTACAATTTTCCTTGCCACTTCCCATTTGCTTCCGGAGAACTCCCCTATAAGTCCGTCCCTCCCGTAGAGAAAGACTTTAGTTTCCTCTCCTCCTATGGCTTCGGTGGGGTTGGCTACCACGTAGTCTATGCCCTTCTCCCGGAGTTTCCTCCGGGCCTCGGAGTGGAGCTTATGGGGCTCTTCCAGAGCGAAACCCACTATTACACCCTTCTTGTCCCGGGACAGGGAGGTAAGGACATCCACGGTACGTTTCAACTCCAGTACTAAGGTGTCCTTTCCCTTCTTTATCTTCCCCTTTCGGTACTCCGGCTTATAGTCGGATACGGCCGCCGCCATGAAGAGGTAATCGTACTCCATCCCCTGAAGGAGTGAGTGTAGATCCTCAACGGTCATAACCCTGTAAAACTCGTTGGATGGGGCTACGCCAACGTTTCCACAGGCGACGGCCACCACGTAGGCCCCCACGGAGCGTAGGGCAGAGGCTAAGGCTATCCCCATCCTTCCGGAGGATAGGTTGGTTATCACCCTGACGTCGTCTATAGGCTCTACGGTCCCTCCGTAGGTTATCACCACCCGCTTCCCCCTCCAGAAGTCCCTGACCGCTGCAAGGTCCTCTACGTAGGCGGCTATCTCCTCCGGCTCCAGCATCCTGCCCTCACCCACGTCCCCGCTCGCCAGCTCCCCGGCACCTACGGGCAGAACCACGTGTCCGAAGCGCTTTAAGGTTGAGAGGTTCGCCCGAAGTACGGGGTTCCTCCACATCTCCGTGTGCATGGCCGGTGCGAAGATGATAGGTCCGGGGTAGGCCGCAGCCACGGAGGTCAGGAGGTCGTCCGCTATACCGTTGGCCACCTTCCCCATAACGTTGTAGGTTGCGGGCGCTATCAGAAAGACCTCTGACCAGCGCGCGAGGTCTATATGGGTGTTTCCCCTGAAGAAGTCATCCTCCGTGAATACCTCCGCCCCCGCCAGCTCCTGAAAGGATAGGGGGGTGATGAAGTGCAGGGCCCCCCTGCTAAGTACGACCTTAACGCTATGCCCACGTTTGTATAGGATACGGGACAGAATAAGGGATTTGAAGGCGGCTATACTACCGCTAACCCCTATCAGTACCCTCACCTTCGCCCTCTTCTAAACGGCGGAAGGGTATCCCCCTCTCAACGAAGAGATGGGCGGCCAGTATTACGGGGTTATCCTTTACCTTGTCCTTCCCCATCTCCCTCATGCGGAGGAGGTAGCGGGCGTACTTGCCTATGATCACTATGGCCTCGTACTTGGTGCGGGCCCTCTTTTCGTACTCCGCTATGTTAAAGAGGTTCTCAAGCTTCACCTTTGCCATGGGTACTATTCTACGGTCGGACGTTTTTCGGCTCCCGGACGGGAGATCCACCTATAGACCGCCTCCCCTCCCACGTAGAGACCAAGGAGGAAGAGGACGATGGCAAACACCACGGCTACGTAGTTGGGCTTACCGGAAGAGAGGAGGACGTTTATCTGGTAGGCGAGGGCGGACAGGGTTATGAGGAGCATGAAGAGACCGGGAAGCATAGCCGGTAGTGGGTTCTTCCTGAGGCTCATGAGGAAACCGGTAATCACTAAGAGGGATAGGGCAGCTAAGAGCTGGTTTGCGGCCCCGAATACGGTCCATAGCTTTCCGGCCTGACCGCCCAAGATTATCAGGGCGGCTACCCCCACAACGATGGCGGACGATAGGTACATGTTCCTGACCCTGAAGAGCTCCTCCGTCACGTAGCGGGCTATCCGGGTGGCCGTGTCCAGAGTGGTGAGGATGAAGGCGTTGAGGACTAAGATGGCGAAGTACCCGCCGTACTTACCTAAGAAGGGGGTTATGTTGGAGACGCCCCTACCGAAGGTCCCTATGGGGTTCTTCAGGTCCAGACCGGAAGTGAGGGAGCCTACCGCCACTATGACCAGAAGGGCCAGAGCCCCCTCCATGAGCATCCCACCGTACCCGATCCTCTTAGCGTACCTCTCCGAAGGGAGCTGTCTGGCGGTGGTACCGGAGGCGATGAGGGAGTGGAAGCCCGATATGGCCCCGCAGGCTATGGTGACGAAAAGGAAAGGCACGAAGGGGAATGGGGCGGGGGACTCCTTCAGCATCGGTGGGAGGTGCATAACCCTGCCGGATACGAGGGATCCAACCAGCATCAGGGCCATGCCCCCTATGAGGAGATAGGCCGACAGGTAATCCCTCGGCTGGAGCAGATATTGGACGGGTACGAGGGAGGCCACGTAAGCGTAGATGAACAGGGTGACCATCCATACGGTGTAGGAGGCCTTTATGGGCATTACCTCGCCTAAGGGTATAAGCAGGAGCATGAGAACCACGGCTATCAGGGTGGATAGGACTACGTTGAGACCGAGTCTGTAGGCCAGAATGCCGAAGATGAAGGCTACGGGTATGAGGCCTACGGAGGGCCACACTATGTGGGGGTCCTTCACGTACGAGCTGGCGGCGTAGTGGGCGAAGACCGCCACTATCAGCACGAGGGCGAACCACACGAAGAGGGAGAAGACTACCCGGGCCCTCTCCGATATGTACCTGCGGGAGTTTTCGGAGATGCTGGTCGCGTCGTTCCGCAGGGAGACCATAAGGGAGCCTAAGTCGTGCACGCCGCCCATGAAGACGCTTCCAAAGAGGACCCAGAGGAGGGCGGGAAGCCACCCCCAGTACATCAGGGCGAGGGTAGGACCCACTATAGGTCCCGCACCGGCTATGGAGGCGAAGTGGTGTCCGAAGAGGACGATCCAGTTCTTGGCCGGAACGAAGTCTTTGCCATCGTAAAGTCTCCTTGACGGAGGTTCCACCTTCGGGTCCACACCGAACAGCTTGGAGGCGAAGGTCCCGTAAAGCAGATACCCCCCTATCAGGAAAAGGATACCCACCACCACAATCGCTACTACCGGCATGGCGGCAATATTTTACGGCAGGAAGGCACCCTATTCCATACCGAGGCGACGAGCGAGGTTGGAGGACATCACTCCGTCGGGATCCAACCTTCTCCTTATCTCGTACCACTTCGGAAAGTCCGGATAGGATGCCCTGAAGACGGACGGATCCATGAGGGCGTCCTTCGTGAGATAGAACCTCCCACCGTTATCAACTACGTACTTCATCAGCGGCCTGAGAAAGTCAAACAGACCCGGCTTTATGGGAAAGTCAAGGGCGAGGGTCCAGCCCGGCATTCCAAAAGGTAGGTATCCCCTCTGCTTCCCCATGCGCTTCAGTACGGCAAGGAAGGACCCTCCACCGTGCTTAACTATCCGCTCTAAGACCCTTGCCATAGTCTCGGCCTCGGGTACGACGAACTGGAACTGTACGAACCCTCTCTTACCGTAGGCCCTGTTCCATTCGTCTATGGCGTCAAGGGGGTAGAAGAACCTCTCGTAATCTACGAAACCCTCGTACGTGGGATGGGTGGTGTAGTATAACCAGTTGAATACGGCCATGGTCAGGTCGTTGAGGAGGAAGGAGGGGGCGTAAAAGGGGAACTTTACCTTTAACCTCTTTACGTAGAATAGTGGCCTCCGTCGGAGTTTATTCGGTAGATCGTTTAAGGCGGCGTGCTCTCCGAACATCACCACCCCCCTGCCCATGCTCTTGCCGGTGGAGAGGCAGTCTATCCACGCCACGGAGTAGGTGTATTTTGGGTCGTACTCGTCAAAGGCGGAGAGCATGGCGTCAAGGTCCTTCACCCTTATAGATCTGTACCTCACGTAGGACGTCTCTATCTTCCTCATCCTCATCTCCACCTCTAACACCACACCCGTCAGGCCCATTCCCCCCGTGGTGGCCCAGAACTCTTCGGAGTCGGGCCCTAAGGTTAGGACTTCCCCCTTCGGGGTCAGCAGGGTTATGGAGGTGAGGTATTCGGATACGGACCCCTCCCCGTGATGGTTTTTCCCGTGCACGTCGCTGGCCACCATACCCCCTAAGGTCACGTACTTGGTGCCCGGTGTGACGTACGGAAACCACCCTTTAGGTACGAATACCTTGAGTACCTCGTCCAGAGATAGACCTGCCTCCGCTTTCAACGTCCCGTTCTCAAACCTGAGGAACCGGTTGAGGGGAAGCATGTTAAGGACGTGTCCCCCCTCGTTTACGGATTGGTCGGCGTAGCTCCTCCCCAACCCTCTGGGTACGGTGGTCTTAAGGAGAAGTCTCTTAACCTCACCGAAGGTGAAAGGGGATACGACACGGCTCCGCACTCTGGGGTAGTTCCCCCACCCTGATATTTCCATCTCCTGTATTCGGGCCACGAGCGTATTCTAAGCGGGGCCGCAGGTCAATCCACGAAGTAGAGGTAGTACGTATCCGGGAAGCGACTTTTGAGTACCTCTCTGGCGCCCTTCAACCCCAACCTGTAAGCACGGTAGCAGGACTCCGCCGCAAACAGCCCCTCTGTCTTCTTGCACACCTCCATGTACTCCTTCGCCGCCTCTTCCCTCTTGCCCATGCGCTCGTAGAAGACCGCTAAGACGTAGTGGTCGTAGGGGGTCTTTATGCGGTAATCGGAGACCTTGAAGTCTCCGCGTAGTACCCTCATGTACCCGTAGGCGAAGTTCTTCTTATCGGGTATTCCGTCCCATACCCTGTACAGAAAGGACGCTTCCGCGCTCTCGTGGGCAGCCTGAAGGAGGGCGGACTTACACCCCCTGTCAATATAACACAGGTACAGGGCGTTAAAGAGCGTTCCCATACCGTATTTTAAACCTGAACCTCACCTGCCGTATATCAGTATCCCAAGGTGTCCCACGACGAGGTTCTCCTTTATCCAGTCCCTGACACCTAAGATGTCGTACCTGACCTGAGCGAGAAGGGAAACCTCCGGCGTTATCGCCCACTCAAACCCCGTGCCGAAGATGACGTCGGGCCTTAATTTGTAGAAGTTGAAGTTATCTCCTATGACTCCGGGGACACCCATTATGCCGAGACCGAAGGAGAAGTAGGCGAAGGTTCCGTTGGACTGGGTGAATTCCCTCTGCCCGAGTATCGGGATGCGCGTTGAAAAGTCAAGGGAGAAGCCCGTTCCACTGTCCGGCGAGTAGATCCCGTGGGCCGTTATCAGAAAGGCCAGAGGCTCGTACCAGTTTCCTATGGCGACCATCCCACCTCCCCCTACCCCGAACTGTCCGATCCTCTTACCGTAGTACCCGCTTACGAATACGCCGTAGGCGTTCTTTATGGTCTCGCCGTGCTCCGGAGGGTTTATCTGGTCGTTCACTTGAGACAGAAGCAGAACGTACAACATTACGGGAATTATACTGGGGAAAGCCCATTTTACAACCCCCGCAGGGGAAAACGGCGGTGGTACCTTAACGTCCCTTGAGTTTGGGGGAATCCCTGCTCAAAAGTTTGAACGTAGCCCCTATTCCCCCTTATAATATCGGGGACGGGTATAAAAGCTGCGTAGGTAGAGAGGAGAA
>CAYYQD010000040.1:0-14038 GCA_964473735.1 uncultured bacterium | reverse complement strand
TACATGGGTATTCCGATAGGGGCTCTGGTGGGGGCCGTGCAGCTGATGGTGGGGGTGTGGAGGATGTAAGGTATAATAAGCTGCCGTGTCCAATAGAACGGGGCAACGGTCAGTTAAACGCAGCAGTAGGACAACCAATCACCCTCAAGCACCGCAGAAAACATACCTGTCCAGGCACCTACCCTTTACACCGTAGGGCTTACCGTCCTTAAGAACTCAACGAACTTCTCAAACTCCTCATCTCCGCACGCCCCGGCGACGGAACGATAACCGCAATATCCTCCTCCTTCCAGTCGGTATTCCTGACTATCAGGTCTTTAACCTCTCGCCTGATTCTTTCCTTGCCCGGAGAACCGCTCCACTCCTCGTCCAACATCACCATAACCTTTCTGGCCTTACCCTGGTATATCCGCAAAAGCTCGTAAGGGTTGTTGAAGATTCCCGGATCTCGCTCCTCGTGGGTGATTATCTCGTACATGATATGGCCGATCCCGAGAGCCCTGTTCTTCTCCTTAAGCAGGACATCAACGAAGGTCTCCATATGGGAGTCCGCCACCAGTATAACCACGTCGTATTCGTACTCTCTCATAGTACCCCGCTTACCACCAGCTTGTCCAGTGAGACCTCTTCTCTCCATTCCCGCAACGCGGGGTGATCCGTGCCTCTAACTATGTCCGTGGCTCCCTCCTCGGTTTTCCTGAAGACGAGTATATCCTCCGGTTGCATCTGACGGAGTATGAGAGGGGAGTGGGTGGCTATGAGTATCTGGTTGTCGGACGCAGTTTTGAGCACCTCCAACAGGCTACTTACGGCACGGGGATGTATCCCGTTCTCCGGCTCCTCTATCAGAAATATGCGGTTCTGGGGCGGCAGGAAGGGGATGGCGCTAAGGGCGAGAAAGCGTAGGGTCCCGTCGGACAGTACCCAGGAGGGGGCCTTCAGCCCGTACCTGTATCGGAGGACTATGTACAGGAAGTTATCCTCCGGTCTGCGGTGTATCTCAATATCCTCAACGTCCTTCAAGGTGGCACTGACGTGGGAGACGTACCACAGGAACCTTTGCTTATGGTTTTTCTTCAAGTCCAGTAAGACCGTGGGGAGGTTGGAGCCGTCCGGCTGGAAGGTTATGGGAGCGTTCGGTGGGGTGGGCCGTCTCATCTTTTCAACGTTGAGATGGATGAAGAGGAGAGAATTCCTCAGTACGTTCCTGAACCACAGTGAAGTCCTGAACCTGCGCTCGTCCTCCAACAGGACGGACAGGACGGACTTGAGGGGGCTTATGTCAAGGGTTATGTTGAAGGGTTTGGGGCTGAGCTCCGACCTCATATACACCCTTGGGCCGTACTCCAGCCTGCGGGCTACCAGCCTGTGGCCCGATGGCGTTCTAACTTTCTTCTTCGTAGTGTCAAGGAGGGGTCTGTCAGGAAGGAGTGTGGGGAACAGGCTCCTTTTTGGGGGTGAATCGCTAACGGAGGAGCTCTCCACCAGGTACAGGTGCTCCCTCACGGGCGCGGGGCCGTACTCCCCCGTTCCCACCTTCAGCATGTACTTGATCCTGTCGTAGAGCCTCTCTTTTCCCTGCTTGTCTCTGGACCTTACGCGGTACTCCTCCGGTAAGTCGTACTCTATCACGAACTCAAAGCCTTCCCCAACGTCCTCCATCATCCACACGAGATGGGAGAGGTCAGGAGCCCTCCTCTGCACCGCCCCCATGACTCCATCCTCGGAGGTTATCATGTCTTTTATGAAGAGAAGGACGTCAAGGAAGTTACTCTTGCCGGAGGCGTTGGGTCCTATAAGAACGTTAAAAGGGTCCACAGGTACGTCCACCCACCGCAGACTTCGGTACCTGCGGACCTTCAATCTTTTCAGCATCTATCCTCTAATACGGCCTGCGCGGCCGCAAGCCGGGCCACCGGCACCCTGAAGGGGGAGGCGCTCACGTAATCAACGCCGGCCCTGTAGAACTTACGTATGCTCTTGGGGTCTCCACCGTGCTCACCGCACACCCCCACCTCAAGGCTCTCCTTCTCACATTTACCCTTTGAGGTTCCCATCTCTACGAGGGCCACCACCCCGTCATCCACGGTCTTGAAGGGGTCGTCCTTAAGGAGGCCCTTCTCTATGTACTCCGGAAGGAACTTCCCGGCGTCGTCCCTTGAAAAGCCCAGAGTAGTCTGGGTGAGGTCGTTGGTGCCGAAGGAGAAGAAGTCGGCGTATCGGGCTATCTCGTCCCCTTTCACCGCCGCCCTTGGCAGCTCTATCATCGTGCCGACCTCAATCTTACCCTTCAGGCCGTACCTCTCAAGGACCTCCTCCACGATCCCCCGTACCTTCTCCATCTCCGAAGCGAAGGCCACCAGCGGGAGCATTATCTTGGGTCTGGGGTCGTAGCCCTCCTCCTTGAGCTTAAGGTAGGCCTCGGCCACGGCCTCCGTCTGCATGGCGTAGATGTCGGGGTAGGTGATGGCCAGCCTTACACCCCTGTGTCCTAACATCGGGTTGGCCTCGTGGGTGGCCTCAACCAACCTCCTTATCTCCTCCTCGGATACCCCCGTGTACTCCGCCGTCTCCCTGACCTGCTCCTCGGTCTTGGGCAGGAACTCGTGGAGGGGAGGGTCCAGAAGGCGTATTATGACCGGAAGGCCGTCCATCTCCTTGAGGAGACCGTAGAAGTCTTTGGCCTGATAGGACTTTATCCTCCCTTTGGCTCTCTCGTACCTCTCCCCCTTCCGGGAGGCGAAGAGGATCATGGTGCGGAAGTCCTTTATCCTGTCCTCAGCGAAGAACATGTGCTCCGTTCGGGCCAGACCTATGCCTTCGGCACCGAACTCTCGGGCCCTACGGGCGTCCTCCGGGGTGTCGGCGTTGGCCCTTACCCCCAGCTTACCTCTGCGGATCTCGTCCGCCCACTCCAGTATCTCCGCCACCTCACCACTCAGCTCCGGCTCCACCTTAGGTACATCTCCGAGATAGACCTTCCCGCTGCCACCGTCTATGGTTATGACGTCCCCCTCGCGGATGATCACCTCCTTTCCGTTGAAGGTGTAGGAACCGCTCACACTGAAGTACCCCTCATCCTCGTGTATGTCCAGCATCTCGGCACCGACGACGGCGGGCTTCCCCATTCCCCGGGCCACCACGGCAGCGTGGGATAGAGCTCCACCCCTTCCCGTCAGGATACCTACGGCCGCTGCCATGCCCTTGATGTCCTCCGGTGAAGTCTCAACCCTCACCAGTATGACCTTCTCCCCTTCCTTCGCCAGCTCGTAGGCCCTCTCCGGGTGGAAGACGACCTTACCTGTGGCCGCACCGGGAGAGGCGGCTATACCGAAGGCGATGCGGGGAACGTGGCCCAACTCTTTGGCAACGATGTTTTCATCCACGTACGGGTGCAGGACCATCTCAAACCGGTAGGGGTCCACCCGCATTATGGCCTCCTCCCTGCTTATGAGCCCCTCCTTGGCCATATCAACGGCTATCTTCACCTCGGCCCTGGGGGTGCGCTTGCCCCGGCGGGTCTGCAGGAGCCACACCTTCTTCCTCTCTATCGTAAATTCAATGTCCTGCATGTCCCTGTAGTACCTCTCCAGCTTTTCGGCCAGATTCAGGAGCTCGTGATAGACGTTGGGGTCCCACTCCTCAAGGGAAATCTGGTTGGGGTCCTTCTTGTCCCTTTTAGACAGGGGCATTGGGGTACGGATACCTGCCACTATGTCCTCACCCTGGGCGTTGGGGAGGAACTCACCGTACACCCTCTTCTCGCCGGTGTTGGGGTCTCTCGTGAACATCACACCCGTGCCGCTATCGTCCCCTAAGTTTCCGAAGACCATGGCCACCACGTTGCATGCCGTCCCCAGGTCGTCGGGTATCCCCTCAATCTTCCGGTACTCTATGGCCCGGGGGTTGTTCCAGGAGTCAAAGACGGCCTTTATGGCCATCCAGAGCTGCTCGTAGGGGTCCTGCGGGAAGTCCGAACCGGTCTCATCCCTTATCACCCTCTTGAACCTCTCCACCACCTCCTTCCAGTCCTCGGCCGTAAGGTCCGTATCCTTCACCTCCCTGACACTCTTCCCCAGCTCCCCGGCCTTCCTCTCCTTCACAGCCTCTAACTCCCTGTCAAAGAGCCTGTCGTCTATCTTAAGGACCACCTTGCCGAACATCTGAAGGAAGCGTCTGTAGGAATCGTAGGCAAACCTCTCGTTGGCCATCTCGGAAAGGCCCACGACGGTCTCGTCGTTCAGGCCCAAGTTCAGGATGGTGTCCATCATTCCGGGCATGGAAACCGGAGCGCCGGACCTCACGGAGACCAGCAGGGGGTTGTGGGGGTCCCCGAACCTCTGACCCTTAACCTCTTCAACCCTCTTAAGGTTCTGGAGGACCTCATCCTTCAGGCCGGGGGGAAACTGGCGGTCGTGGGTGTAGTAGTACCTGCATACCTCCGTGGTTATCGTGAAGCCGGGGGGGACCGGCAGCCCAGCGTGGGTCATCTCGTGAAGACCGTGTCCTTTACCGCCCAAGAGATCCTTACCGAGGCCGTGCCCTTCGGCTACACCGTTGCCGAAGAAATACACCATCTTTTTGCTCATAAGATAAGATTTTACTGCGGTAGGATGGGCGCTCGTGAAAAGTCCTACACTCTCCGGGCATAACCGCTCCCATTCCCAAGGCGGCAACGCCATACGAAAGAAATCCCCTGCACTGTGCGGTACCACTCTGGGTACAAAATCCGTTAAAGTGGTACCATATTCGTGCTCCGGAGTTTCTACCTGACTACGATCCTGTGCGTCCTCCCGTTCAAACGCAGGAACAGAACGCCTCTCTTCAAAGCGAGGACCTCCTTACCTCTCAATCGGCCTCCGTTTATGTACCTCCCCGAAGCATCGTACAGGGAGAAGTCGCACCGCTCGGGACAGAACAGGGTCAGGTTGTTCCCGTTGAGGGTGTAGCGGGCTCCACCCTCCCCCTTTCTCTCGGATGCTACGAGGCCGGACAACCTCCTGACGTAGCGGGGTGTGGTGGTGGTATCCGACCCCACGAACACGAAGGTGTATCCTTCGTAAAGGCCACTCCTCCAGTATATCTTATTCTCCACGGTGTGATAGGAGGAATCCACCGCGTACTCAACGTAACCCACGCCGCGAACGTAGATAAAATGCACGAAGTCTTTGTAGGTATGCATTATCTGGCGAAGGATCTGCAGGGAAGTGTCGCTTTCGTACCTTATTGTATCCCAGCGGCTAAGGAGAAGAGTGTAGGAGAGGGCACCAGAGGTTATAACGGTGTCGGTGTCGGGGCTTATGTAGGTGTAGGACATGTAAGAGGGTAGAAACACCACGCTGTCGTACAGGTAATCCGAATCGTAGAAGCCTATGAAGAGGGTATCACCCACGGCCGGGCCGCACCAGTCGTATGCGGGCCACCTATCACCGAGTACCATGGGAAAGCGCAAGGATCTTACGGCGACCCTTAAATCCCACGCGTGGGCCATCAAACCCAGAAATCTTTTACCGTAGAACTCCACCCAGTAGAAAGTGTTGTAGTACGCGTACCCGGTATCGGCCAGAATGGAATCCGGGTTTATGGTTAATATGCTCACTACTTCACTCCCGGGAGGGAGAACGCAGTCAAACCCCATCGTGAACGTGGTAATAACGCTATCAACCTCCTGTCCGGCGTAGTCCCCACCTAAGAGGTAGGTGCGCCTCTGCCCCATGTTGTATCCCGCCATTTCAAAGGGGTCAACGCTTAGGACAAGCAGCATTATTCCAAGCATATCTCCGATACCTCCACTTTGGACCTGACGTCCTTTCCCCTGTATCTACCCGGTATAAACAGGGTTATTATGAGTTTTCCCCTTTCAAAGTCCCGTGGTGCCGGTGCCGACGGGGGTAAATACACACCGGGCCTGAGCCCCGTCCTGTAGTCTCGCTCTATCAATCTAACCTTAGACGTATTATCAGGGGCAAATTTCCAGCTGCCCCGCATCATCTCCCCTCTATCTCTATCCCATACCCACATGTCCATCAAAAACGCCCTACTGGTTCTTACGTAGAACTTTAACCTCTTGCTCCCGTAGTGTTGAGTGGAGTCTAAGATTATCTTTATGACACCTCCGGCCGGTACTCTGGTATTCCCGACTTTAAACGTGTCCAGAATAAAGGTAACTCTCTTTCCGACCTTCCACCTACAGCCTGACAGTGGCGGGAGAGCCGGAGTGGTGGTATCTTCCTTTATGCCCAAACCTTCCGAGAACCAGATTCCAAAGGTGAGAGTTCTACGCTTGGGGAGGGTATCGCAGGGGGTTCCCGAAGGACAGCGCAGAGGGCGATCTATAGTATCACCTTTCGGCGTTATCGCCCTTATACCTCCTCCGACGGACACGATAAGGTAAATCATAAGTGCTATTATATACCTGAACAGGCGATCCGGTGAAATCGTAGCGTAGGTATGCCCCTCCGTGCCTGATGATGTAGATCTCCGCACCAAAACCGTATCCCCCTTGACTGTAATAACAACATCCGACGGGGTAGCATTCAGGAATCTCCGGGAGCGATGCCACCCGAGATAAATCGGGGGAGCCGTTCCTAAGGTGTGTATTCCAGTCCATTCTCCCCTCCCGTAAAATGGCAGCGTCATGTTATTTCTGCTCTCTAACGTTGTGCCATACGGGGCCCTAAACAGAGCCAACGCCCTCGTAAAGGCGGGGGCGTCCGTCCCGTTAAGGTATGCGAACGTAAAACCTTATCGCTCCTCTTTCCCGGCTTCCTTCTACTTCAGGGTCCTTAAAGGCGGCCCCTACACCCTCACCGGGGACACTATAGTCGTCGGAGATTCTCCGGCGGAGACCCTCAGGGTATCCGGAACGTGGTCCCACAGCGGCCCCATATTCGTCATAAACGACGGCGTCCTCCTCTTTGATGGGGCCAGCGCCACTCTGGACGGCAACCTCTTCGTCCTCAACCGTGGGAAGGTGATAATAGACAGCTCTTTCATTTACTTTCCCCAGCGTTTCAACTACCAGTACGGCTATATTCTGGCCAACGAAGGGGAGGTAATAATAACCAACACGGAGACCTTTTTCAACGGATACACCTTCGGTGTGGCGGTGGTGGATTCCGCCCGCTTCATAGAGAGATACGTCAGGAACAGGGACTTCACGACCTTTGGGGCCTTTGGGGAGAGTCCCTACATAGAGGTGGAATATACGGACAACGTGGGGGAAATAGTCGTAGGGAGGAAGGGAAGATACGTCGTAAGGCACTCCGACACCTTACTGCTATGGCACCGCTTTCCGCCACGATGTACGGTCAGCGTAGTCTTTCCCTCCCCCTCCGACACCGTTTTCCACTACACCTTTGACTCCACCCTATCCTCCGTCAGTGGCATAGAGTACTCCGTCCTGATAGACACCACCACGGGCGTAATGTGGGGTATGACGGTGGAGGATTCGTCCAGCGTTACGGTTTCCAGCTCCTACGTGCGCTCCGTGGGTATATTCTTCCGCGGGAGCGACACCCTCTCCATCTCCGGCATAGCCAACGGCTCCAGCTACACCTCCTACACCGTACCCATACCCGACAGGTACCTCCACTTCAACGACACCTACGTCAACACCTTCAGCCTCTACCCCATGGATAGCGCGGTCGTGTACGCGAGGGGATGCATTGTGGGGGAGGCCCTGCCGATAGGACACTCCTACCTTGACCTCACGGACTCCTACGTGGATGGCTCCGGAGGATACCTCGGCAGTACGGAGAACACCCTTAACCTGACCACCTTCACTTCCATAACGACCAACCTTCAGGCTACGGATAACTCCATTCTGGTATTCGTCTATTCCGCCCAGGCCGGCCTCTTCGGTCAGGTCGTAGCTTCCGGAAACGCCATAATGGTGATAGGACAGTCTTCCACCCTTGAGTACCCGGAGGTGTACGAGCACGCCTTCGCGTGGGTCAGCAACATAAAGACCCCAGCCTACGCCCCCGTGGATAGCGTCGTTTTCGTAAGGGGGGACGCCTACGGTGAGGCCGGGCCCCTCGGTAGTTTCCTGCGCTTTACCTCCTACAGTCTCTACTACCAGATGGCGGGGGACAGCGCGTGGGTGCCCATAGTTGAGGGCGTGCCCTCGCAGGTTAAGGACGGGTTGCTGGCCGTGTGGGACACGAGAGGCCTACCACCGGGGATGTACTTCCTGAAGCTGAAAACGGAGGTCTCTACGGGAGACAGCATCTCCGTACTCAAGGCCATAAACTTGGGTGTCGTGTCCGTTTCGGAGAGGAACACCCCACACGACGCCCCCCATATCTCTGGCACCACCCTTTACTATCCCGGCAGGTACAGGGTCTATTCTCCCTCGGGCAGACTCCTCTTCTCCGGTAAGGGAGAGGTCGTTCTTAAGAGGGGTACGTACTTCGTAGAGGTGGAGGGTAAATTCGTAAGGGTGGTGTTGAGGTAGGTGCCGCCCGGAGGGGAGTTTAAGTGGGTACGGCCTTCCGTAATCCGGCAGGTGAAAGTGGGGGGGTCTCGCAGCTTTTATCTACTAAGGTCGGTAGTTTCTGCGGCACTACTTTCAGGATTACAATGCTTTTCTATGCTGTTAGCCATCGTAAGCATACCGGCGTTCGCGAGGATGTACCACGTATCCTGCAAGCTGTGTCACGTGGCCTTTCCCAAGCTGAACGCCTTCGGCGAGAACTTCGCAGACAACGGCTACGTTTTCCCGGGGAAACAGGGAGAGGTGTATAAGGACCTGAACGACGACAGGACCCGAACCTTCAAGGAGCTACCCTTAGCCGTGCGCTTTATCCACTACGTGGAGGCCTACGGCGATAAGGACGGCGGGAAGTTGGACTTCAAGTCCCCGTGGATAACCAAGTTCCTCCTTGGAGGCGCCCTGAACGAGCACATAAACTTCTACTCCTACGTGATATTTGAGAAGGGGGAGTTCCCCTTCTTTGAGGACGCGTGGGTGGACCTCCATAACTTCTTCGGACTCCCCCTATCCCTGACCGTCGGTCAGTTCCAGATCAGCGACCTCATGTTCCTGCGGGAGACCCGTCTGACCCGCTCCGACTACTACATCTACAAGGTGGGACCCTATAAGCTAACGTACCACCGGGGCGTTATCTTGGGCACCCCCTTCGCCGACATAGGCGTAGTCAACGGCAACGGCATAGGGGAAGCCTCCGGCGGGTTCTACGATAACAACCCGGAGAAGTGGTACTTCACCCATATACCCGTCCCCTTTGACCTGGGCCTCTTCGCCCTCGTAGGTGAGGACAGGGACACGGCGGGCGGATACGTACGTCTGTACCGTTTCGGAATAGACTGGAGGGGAAGGTTCGGCGACCTCTACCCCTTCCTTCAGGTGTTGGGTGGCTTTGACAACGACACCAGTACCATCTTCTACGGCGGCTTCTTCGGGCTGGATTACGCCTTCGGGGACAACACCCTCTCCTTCCTCCTCAACTACGTGGATGCCCCCTCCTCTTCCCCCTACTACTCCTCCCGCCTCCTGACCGCTGCCCTACGCTTTAACCGTTATCTCCTGAACAACCTGAAGGTGTTCGTGGAGGACGAGGTACGGCTGTACAAAAAGAGCACATCCCTGACTCTGGGTGTAGATTTCGCCTTTTAAGGAGGGGTATAACGGTGGCACCCGTATAATTCTCGGGTATGATGTTGTTCGTAGTAGCAACGACGCTCCTCTACGAGGATTTTGAGAGTACGACCTTCCCGCCCACGGGGTGGGACAGTACCTACACCAACTACTACATCCGGTGGCTCAGGAGGACGAGCGGTGTCATCTTCGGCTCGGCTTCGGCCGGCATAATCACCGGGAAGTCCTCTTACGGGGACACCGGAACGGCCACCCTCATAACCCCTCCTGTCTCTTACGCCTCTCTGGACAGCCTCGTATTCTACTACAAGTTCCCCGGAACGCAACCGCCCTTCGCAGAGGCCGGAGACACCATCTTCCTTGACTACTCCCTTGACGGTGGAACCACCTGGACGGTGCTCTGGTACATAGACAGCGCCAACGCCATCATAAACACCCCGGTGCGCATCTCCCTTCCCCTTACGTCTCTGGCCGGTCCGGACACGGTACTTTTCCGGTGGCGCTTCGTGGATCAATCCACCACCACGATAGGTCAGAACAGGTACTTCCTGATAGACTCCGTCACGGTTCTGGGGACACCCCTGGGGAACGTCCCACCGGACGTGAACGTGGTGGGTACGGATCCGCTCTTTCCCGACACCAACACCTCCGTGGCCGTCCTCTTCACGGCCAGCGACCCCGACGGCTCCATAACCGGGGCGTGGGTGGCCTACTCCTTTGACGGCTCCACCTTCAACGTGGTAAGCGCCACCCCTCTCTCCGGTGATACCTTTACGGCCAGCATACCCGCCCGTGGAAGCTACGGGAAGGTATATTACACGGTGGCGGCGGTTGATAACTCCGGGGATACCACCGCATCTACCCTCAACTACTACATAGCCGGCTTCCTGAAGGTGCACGAGGTAAGGGCCTTAGCCGTCGGGGATACTGCCCAGACGAAGGTTACGGTCGTAGGTAAGATAGGTAGCGCCGTGTACGTGGAGGACACGACGGTACCGATCGGAGGGGTCAGCAGCGGAATAGTGATATACAGCTCTGCCGTTAAGAACGCCACGGACACCGGGTACGTCCTATACGTCAGGGGAGAGCTCACGGAGTACAGGAACCTGTTAGAGATCTCCCCCCACGCCTTTGAGGTGATAGACAGCGGGGCTACCCCCCTGCCCGCGTACATAACCGTGGCCGACATGGGTGAGACCTACGAGGGGATGCTGGTCGCCATAAGGGGATTCACGTGGGTGTCCTACCCGGGGACCTTCTCCGCCAACACCAACTACGACATACAGGACGGCAGCGGTACGGGGGTTCTAAGGGTATCCAGCGCCACCGACGTTGGCGGCAACCTCGCCCCCGACGGCGTCCTTGAGGTCTGGGGCGTCTTGGGACAGTACAACACCACCTACCAGATGTACCCGAGGTACATAAACGACTTCTCTCCCTACGTTGAGAACGTACTCATAACCCCCAACCCTCCCGTGGCCGGTTCGTTGGCCACCGTTACGGCCAAGATTTACGACTTTGATAGCCTCGGGACCGTCCTACTCCACTACTCCACGGATACCACCGCCGGATACACCACGGCCGCCCCCGACAGCATAGCCCCCGACTCCACCGTGTATTTCACTATAGCATCCGTACCCTCCGGTGACACCCTCTACGTCAAGGTTGAGGCTCACGACACTCGGGACCGCATAACCTTCAGCTTCCTGTCCCGGTTCCCCATATCCTTGGGAACGGGAGTTGAGGAGAGGCCTGCAGAGGGGCATTACCTCCGGGTCAGCAGCGTGCCGAACGGCCTTCTGATCCAGTGGAGCGTAAAGGAGACAAAGCTACTGAAGGTCTACGATGCGAGCGGTAGGCTCTACGACGTGGTTGAAGTGAAAGGAAAGGGAAGCAGAAGGATAACCCTGCCGAGGGGCGTGTATTTCGTGCGCAACGGTAAGGAGATAGGCAGGGTCGTTGTGAGATGATGGGCGCGGAGGGGGGCCAAAGCTCCGAAGGGCGGTCCCCCTCCGTATAATAGCAACCATGTTGAAGCTGGACAACGGGACGAACTGGGCACTCATTTTAGGAGCATCTTCCGGTTTTGGTGCAGCAACGGCGAAGAAGCTGGCCGAGGCCGGCCTGAACGTATTCGGAGTACATTTGGACAGGAGGGCCGCCCTACCGCAGGTTGAGGCTCTCATAAAGGAGATAGAGGGAAAGGGAGTCAAGGTCAGGTACTTCAACACGAACGCCGCCGACGACAGAAAGCGGGCGAAGGTGATTGAGGAGATGAAGGCCATAACGGAGAGGGAAGGTGGGAAGATAAAGGTGATGATGCACTCCTTAGCCTTCGGTACCCTGAAGCCGTACATAGGAGAGAAACCGGACGAGGACGTAACCCGCCAGAACATAGAGATGACCCTTGATATTATGGGGAACTCTCTGGTATATTGGGTCAGGGACGTTTATAGGGCGGGACTTTTCCATTCGGACGCCCGGGTGTTTGCCATGACCAGCGCCGGCTCTCACAGGGTGTATCCGGCCTACGGCCCCGTATCCGCCGCCAAGGCCGTACTTGAGGCCCACGTACGTCAGCTGGCCTTTGAGCTGGGCGGTAAAGGTATAAGGGTGAACGCCATACAGGCTGGCGTGACCGACACCCCCGCCCTGAGGAAGATCCCCGGCCACGAGAAGATGTTGGAGTGGGCCAGAAGCATAAACCCCTCCGGTAGGCTAACCACACCGGAGGACGTGGCCAACGTGATCGCTCTCCTCTCCCGCCCCGAGGCCTACTGGATAAACGGGGCCGTTATAAGGGTGGACGGAGGGGAGGACCTGGTCTGATCACCTGCGGATGTACCCGGTGCCGCACCCCAGTACTACCCTTGACCTTTTAGGTGGCACCCTCCTTCCTGCTTTGTCGTAGTACCCGCAACGGCTCCTGTGAGTGTTCAGATTTTCAACCGTACCGTTTTTCCCAACTTTTAGCAGCTCTACGGAGGGTCTCCCGGGTGCGTCGGTGGTGTAAGCAACGTAGATTTCCCCTCCGTACAGGCTCGCCACCGGATAGTAGGAGTTACCTACGGAAGGTAGATACGTACCTATGGGGAACGGACTCCACGAGATAAAGTCCTCCGTATAGAGCATCTTAAGTCTAAATCTCCCCTGTGAGTTATCCGACCACACTAAGTACGTGGGCACCCCCACGACCAGTGCAACGTTGGTAACCCTACCCACGCTCTCCGCAACCTTACTGCATGAGAAGTTGAGGGAGGTATCGGATAGGCACACCACCACGTCCCGGTTGTCCCTCGGTCCCGACACCCCCGCCACGACTATCCGTCCCCCCACAAAGCCCATATCGTAGGGCATCCCGGAGGGTAGTACCTCTCCGTAGTGCCAGATTGAGCCGTCGTACCTTAAAACGTACCCGCCACCCTCAATGTCCCACGAGGAGGCCAGAATGTACAGGTCCCCGTCCGGAGAGCGGAATAGGGGGGAGTTGTGGGAGACGTAGGGGGTATGAATAACACCCCTTAAGGTGTCAAAACCGCCTAAGGGTACCCTGTAAATCCGTATCTCCGGGCCGGATATCTCATATACGAAGGTAAGGTACAGGGTATCTCCCGAGAGCAACAGGGCCGGCTCGTCCTCGGCGAAGTCGGACGAATCCACGACCAAAACGGTGCTCCAGCCCCTCCCTCCGTCGTAAGAGGCCCTAACCGTGATGGCGGAGTCCCCGAAGTGGTAGTACCCCACGAAAATGGTATCTCCGCGGCAGGCTATACTGCTCTCGGAACCGTGGTTGTCTCCCGCTACCATAAGAGTGTCGTCCGTTATGTCCCACAGGTACAGCCCCCTTGTTGGGCACGCCCCGTGATAGAGGAGGTAGAGCTTCCCGTTGCAGGACACCAAAGTCTTGGGCTGGTAGTCGCTCTCAACCGGACCGAAACCGTCGGCGTAAGTGGAGGTGTAGCTGCACCCGGCTACGATCAGCATCATGGTACGAGGATTTTAACGTGTTTTCTCCTGCCTTCGGGGGATACAACGGATAGGAAGTATATACCCCTCTTGAGGGGTAAGGTAGTCGCACCCGCGAGTGCGCCTTTCATCACCGCCCTTCCGTCCGGACGGCGTACGGTGTAGTGCCCTTCTCCTATCAACAGTACCTCATTCTTACTCACGGAGTATCTGAAAAAGCCAGCCTTAACAGTGGGACCGAAGAAGACGAACCTTAAGGAATCTATGTGGAAGAGGGAGACGGTGGAGTAGTTCAGGTGTATCACCAGACGGAACTGTAGGGTCCTGACCCGGTGGAGAATGGGATCCCTCCGCACCTCCCCGGGCTTTACCTTCACCCACGGCCCCCCATCCTTCCTCACGTACAGGCTAACTCGCTGCCCCGCCAGGTCGCCAAAGACCTCAACACCG
>CAYYQD010000039.1:0-14111 GCA_964473735.1 uncultured bacterium | reverse complement strand
GTTCGGGTTCTTTTTTTTTATCCCATCCTGAACGGGAGGGAACCGAGTACCACCTTCGCTCGTAAAATCTCTCCGTGGATCGCTTCTTTGCACGGGTGCGCGAGGGTATAGCCGAGGTAGAGGGAGAAGAGTTTCACCATCTCTACAGGGTCCTAAGGCACGGCGTCGGGGATACCGTTGGCATCTTTGACGGGGAACGGGAGTACGTGGGACGTGTAGCGAGAGTAAATACCAGAGAGAAAGTGGCTGTGGTTAAGGTACTCCACGAGGTTCCACCTCTCCTTCCCCCCGTTGAGGTCGTGGTGGCCGTATCTCCACCCAAAGGACAGAGGTTGGACGACCTGATATCCCGGTTGGTGGAAATCGGAGTGAAGAAAATAGTGCCCACTATATGCGAAAGGACCGTACGTCGTCCGAAGGATAAGAAGGATAGATGGAGCAGGATAGTCCTATCCGCGGTTAAGCAATCCCGTAGAACGGACGTACCCGAGGTACTCCCACCGATGATCCTGAAGGAGGTTCTGGAAACGTTCTCCAACTACGAAGGCAAGTTCGCGGGGATCATAGGTAGCAGCACCCCCATAACCACCTTATCCCCTCACAGGAGGAACCTCATCCTGATAGGGCCGGAGGGGGACTTCACACCGGAAGAGAAGGAAGCCATATCCAGAGCGGGTTTTAAGGGCTTTTCCCTTGGAGGGATAATACTGCGTGTAGAAACGGCAGCCTTAGTGGCCGCCGCCTGCCTCCTGCAGAAGGCGTGGGCTACTTCAGGTGCTTCTTAGCCCTCGGGTGATCGGGTGCTATCCTCAGGATCTGCTGCCAGATGCGTTTCGCTCCTTCGCTGTCTCCCTGCGCCTCAAGGGCTAAAGCCTGACGCTCAAGCTTTATAAGCCTCAGGTACTTCTTCGCCAGAGTACTCTTAGGGTTCTGCTTTAACTCCTTACGGAGCATGCGTTCGGCCTTGGCGAAGTTTCCCTCGGTGTAATATACCCTCTTTATCTCCTCCTCGGATAGGGAGCTTATGGTGAAGGAGGGTGTGTTCTTTTTAAGGTCCGGCTGGACCGTGGGTACCTTAGGGGTGGTTCGGGTACGGGGGGTTGATAGGTCTATGGTGCTGCTCAGATCTATGGTCGGTACGCTTACCTGTCCTATATCCCCGGTACTTTGCTTACTTTTAGTGGTAAGGTTCTCTCCTCCCAACCGAATCTCTGCACCACCCTTAACCGTGTCCTTGGAGGCTATCTCAACCTTCGGAGACGTGTCCAACACCGTTTCCCCCGATGGAGTTTCCTCTAAACTACCGGAAGTTGATGACGTATCTCCCGTAACTCCTCCGGATTTTTTAACTACGGCCTTCTCACCCGAAGTAGAGGTGGAGGTTTTGCCACCCTCCGCGATCTGGCTAGCGATCTCGGCGGCCTCCGGGATGGAGGCTCTGGCCGTATCCGGAAGGCTGCTTCCAGTTTCGGTTGTTTGACTGTTCTGCCTCTGGAGGAAGTACATGGCCACACCCACACCTATTCCTCCACCGATGGCGGCACCAAGTATGACCAAGAAAACTACCAAAACGGCACGTCTCACCGCTCGTATTCTAAGGCCGTACTCTCCATCTCTGCCATCAGCCCTCCACAGAGCCCCCACGTAGAACGGTTTCCGCTGTATAATACCTTCCGCTTCCTTACGGAAGACGCGGGGTAGAGTTTTTTAGCGTAGGGCCGTAGCTCAACTGGAAGAGCGGCGGATTCCAAATCCGCAGGTTGGGGGTTCGAGTCCCTCCGGCCCTGCTTATGGCCAAGAAGACGCAGGGAAGGCACACGGTGGGGTTAAAGTGTACGGTGTGCGGTCGTTTTAACTACGCTGTAAGTAAGCAGCGCACGAACCGTAAGAAGATGGAGCTCCGTAAGTACTGTAAGTGGTGCAGGAGGCACACCCTCCACAAGGAGGCCAGAATATGAACGTGATCGGGTCTCTAAGGGAGACTTTGGGCAAGTTCTGGGACATGCTTATAAACCTCCCCGAGTTTATGGAGGGTATGAAGGAGGAGTTGGGGAGACTCACCTGGCCCGACTGGAACAGCCTCGTTGCTGGGACGCTCGGCGTTTTGGCCATATCCGCCTTTACCACGCTGTTCATCTGGGTGTCGGACTTCTTAATCTCCCGCGTGCTGCTCGTCATTTTGGGCGGATAGGGGGGGAGTATGCCAGAAGTTAAGGATAGAGAGAAAAACTGGTTGGTGTTCTGGACGGTATCCGGTCAGGAGTTGCGTACCAAACAGCGTATTGAGAAGCTGGTTCGGGACCTCGGCCTTGAAGATAAGGTGGAGAGCGTATTCGTTCCCACCATACGAACGACCCGTTTTATAAAACGCAAACGCAAACCCCGTCTCGTTGACGTCATCGTTGAAGACTGGGGAGAGGGTCTTCCCGTTGATTTTTATAAGCTAACCCAGCCCTACCCCATCGGTTTTAAAGGTAAGCCCTCCACCGACTTACCCTACGAGTACGAGGAGGTTAAGAGGGGGTTTTACCGTTTCAGTAAGGTGGATAGGTACCGTCTGGAGGAGATATTCCGCACTCTCAAGGAGAACGGCCTCCAGCCCGTGATCTTCGGTATAAACGAGAGGGATATACCCCGCATAGAGAAGAGGCTTGAAGAGTGGGGAATGAAGTTCAGGACGGTGCGTAGTGCCATAAAACCGGCTCCGGGTCAGTACGAGACGGTAGAGGACAAGAAGATAGTTGAGAAGCCGATATACAAGGGGTACATCTTCATCCGTATGGAGGAGGATCAGAGGGTGATAGATAAGATCACCCAGATAATATCCAAGACCCGCCCTATCCGAGCCCGGGATCCCGAGACCGGAGAACCCACCTACATGAAGATGTCCGAAGAGGAGATCCGGAGGATTGAGGAGCTCATACGCCAGCAGGAGCAGGAGAGCAAGCGGAAGGTTCCCTTCGTTGAGGGGGATAGGGTTAAGGTGGTTGAAGGTGCCTTCAGGGGGAAGGAGGGAACCGTCGTCGGCGTGGACGAGGAGAAGGGCATAGTACGGGTAAAGATAAAGGAGTTCGGCAAGTTCCACGAGATAGAGTTTAAGTTCTCTTGGGTAGAAAGGCTAAGCTAAGGAGGTTGAAAAGATGGCCAGGAAAAAGAAGAAGGAGGTCGTGGCGGTAGTCAAACTCCAGCTGCCCGCGGGACAGGCATCGCCCGCGCCTCCCGTGGGGCCAACGTTGAGCCCTCACGGCATCAACCTGATGCAGTTCGTCAAGCAGTTTAACGATGCCACGAGGGATAAGATGGGTCTCATAATACCCGTCGTAATCACCATATACAAGGACAGGACGTTTGACCTGGAGTTCAAGACGCCACCGGCCTCCGTACTTCTTAAAAAGGCTGCGGGCGTTGAAAAAGGTGCCAGCGAGGCCGGAAAGCAGGTGGTCGGCACCGTGAAGAGGTCCCAGCTCGTTGAGATAGCCCAGCAGAAGATGAAGGACCTGAACACCACAGACCTGGACGCGGCCGTACGCATGATAGAGGGAACCGCCCGGAGTATGGGCATAAAGGTGGTGGAGGGATAGTATGGCCAGGGTAGGTAAGAGGTACCGCAAGCTCTTAGAGCTCTACGACCCCCAGAAGGCCTACACGCTCAAGGAGGCCGTTGATATAGTGAGGAAGTTCCAGAGCGCACGCTTCACGGAGTCCGTTGAGCTCCACGCCAAGCTTAACATAGACCCAAGAAAGCCGGAGCAGAACGTCCGTATCCCCGTCGTCCTTCCCCACGGCACTGGCAAGAAGATAAGGGTCCTCGTCCTGACCAGCGACCCCGAGAAGGAGAAGGAGGCCCAGGAGGCGGGTGCCGACTACGTGGGTTTCAAGGAGTACATAGATAAGATAAAGCAGGGGTGGCTTGAGTTTGACGCCGTAGTGGCTACGCCCGAGGCCATGCGGGAGGTCGGGAAGCTCGGTAGGATACTCGGTCCCCGCGGTCTCATGCCCAGTCCTAAGACGGGTACGGTCACCCAGAACGTCGGGGACGTCGTCAACGAGCTCAAGAAGGGAAGGGTTGAGATAAGGAACGATAAGACGGGAAACGTGCACGTCATAATCGGGAAGACCAACTTCACCCCGGAGCAGCTATACGAGAACGCCATAACCGTCCTTGAGGAAATAGCCCGAAACCGTCCTCAGGGTGTTAAGGGGAATCTGTTCAAATCCGTGTATCTCACCACGACCATGGGACCGTCGGTTAAGGTGGACCTGAACGATATAACGAACGTTCTGCGTAGCAGGGGGGTTAAGGTATGAAGACCAGAGAGTGGAAGACGAAGATGTTGGAGCAGCTCCGCCAGTGGGGTGAGGAGGCTACCATGATAGCCCTCTTTGACTTTAAGGGCCTCACCGTGGCGGAGATGAACGACCTGAGAAAACAGCTCAAACAGAAGGGGTACGTCGTAAAGGTCGTGAAGAACAACCTGATGAAGCTGGCCCTTCAGGAGAGGGTCCCGGAGATAGTGGACGTACTGGTCGGTCCCACGGCCATAATCGTGTCCTTCGGGGACGAGGTTGAACCCGTCAAGATCTTCGCAGACTTCTCCAAGGAGGTAGAGAAGGGTGACTTCAAGGCCGCCATAATGCACGGTCAGTTCCTGAACAGGGACGAGGTCCTACGGCTCTCCAAGCTGCCGTCCGCGCAGGATCTGCGTGCCCAGGTGGTCGGGGCCGTCGCCGGTCCCCTCTACGGCATCGTTGGGGTGTTGAGCGGTGTGATGAGGGGTCTGGTCTATGCGCTTAACTCTATAAAGGAAAAGAAAGAAAAGGAGGGTTAAAAGATGACCGAGAAGAAGCTTTCAGTGGAGGAGATCGTAGCCGCAATTGAACAGCTAACCGTTCTGGAGCTCGCCGAACTTGTCAAGGCTCTTGAGGACAAGTTCGGTGTAAGTGCGGCCGCTCCCGTGGCCGTGGCCGCTGTCCCCGGTGCCGCCGCTGGCGCGGAGGCCCAGGAGGAGGAGAAGACCTCCTTTGACGTGGTCCTCACGGCCATAGATAACAAGATCAAGGCCCTTAAGGTCATCCGTGAGGTTACGGGCGTGGGCCTCAAGGAGGCCAAGGAGATGATAGAGGGCCTGCCCAAGGTCATAAAGGAGGGAGTCTCCAAGGAAGAGGCCGAGGAGATCAAGAAGAAGTTCGAGGCGGCCGGAGCCAAGGTTGAGCTCAAGTGATCCCGCGCACGAGGATGCGAGGGGAAGTCTCAAAAGGGGACTTCCCCTCTTTGGCGTTTAACAGGAGGGGGACATGGTAGAACCTGTGAGGGTAGGAAAGATAGAGGAGAGAGATATACCGTACCTCTTGGCTTTGCAGCTGAAGTCTTACGACGACTTTTTAGCCGAGAGGTTCAACGTTTTTTGGAGCCCTACGAGTAAGGGCTCGTCCTTTCTGAACTTCGTTAGGGAGTTTACGGACAGGTTCGCTCTGGCCATAAAGGTGTCAAAGGGAAAGACCAGTGAGAGGTACGAAAAGGCTCGGGAAATAGAGGAGCGTCTCCGTGAGATCTTTGGGGATGAGGTCGTAAGGGAGGACATCCCCAAGCCCCAGCAACATTACATCGTCCTACCCAAGAGGAACTACTCCCGGGATGAGATAAAGCGGATATTTGACCTCGCGTCGGAGTACGTGCAGACCTACGAGGCCAGGGTGGGGTTCGTGGGACTGTCCCGGGAGTCGCTCAACACCTTCAGAGAGGCCGTGGCCGGAAAGCTGGGGTCGCTGCGGTACGAGGTGGAAGAGTCCTTCTTTGACTACTCCGATCCCCGTTCCCGGACGAGCCTGCATCAAATATTCCGGGAGATCTTCCCTATACAGAGCACGTCCGGACGCGTTGAAATAGAGTACCACGATTACAGGGTAGGGAGGCCCGTCAGGACGGCCGAGGACGCCAAGAAAAAGGACCTGACCTACTCCGTGCCCATACATATAAGGGTGACGGAGAGGGTGTTTGATGAGAGCGGTGTCCTTGAGGAAGAGAGGGAGGACATCGTCTATTTTACGGACATCCCCTACATGACGGAGAGGGGAACCTTCGTCGTTCAGGGAGTTGAGAGGGTGGTTATAAGCCAGATACACAGGTCTCCCGGTATCTACTTCGTCGTGGACGAGGAGGGGTTGAACAAGATCTTCAAGGCCCTACTCATACCCTATCGCGGGCCGTGGATGGAGCTCCGGATAGAAGGGGATAAGGGGATTTACTTCGTTCTCCGTAAGAGGAAGTTCTATCTTACCCGTTTCCTTCGCTTTATGGGGATTGAAACCCCCCGCCAGATAATAAAGGTCGCCGTCGGGAACATAGCGAAGGAGGTACCCGTCTCCGAGGCCGAGGGCTACATCCTGGCCGAGGACGTGGTCTCCGAGGACGGTGAGATCATCGTCCCGATGTTCAAGGAGTCCAAGAAGGATAAGAACGTAGAGCCGGTTATAATAGACGAGAACGTCCTTGAGGTCCTGAAGGAGCATCGCATCACCAAGGTGAAGGTCTTTGACCCCAAGGATCCCGCCGTATCCCTGATATACAAGGCCATAAAGGACGACAAGATGCGCACCAAGGAGGAGGCCATAAGGTTCATATACCGTACGATAAGGTTCTCCTCCTCAACGCTGGAGACGGCGGAGGAGTTCCTACGGGCCTACTTCTTCTCACCCGATAAGACCTTCCTGGGCAGGGTAGGTAGGTACAAGATAAACGCCCGTTTGGACTTTGAAAAGTATCTGAGGGACCTTGAGGGGTACGGTATTCCGGGCGAGGACGTGGAGAGATTCACGGAGGAGGATTTCATAGTGGCCCTCCGCGAGCTGATAGCCCTGTACAGGGGCGACGGTGAGGAGGACGACATAGACGACCTCGCCCACAGGCGTATAAAGAGGGTGGGAGAGCAGCTGTACGAAGCCGTAAGGACGGAGTTCATAAGGACCTCCAAGGGTATCCGTGAGAAGCTGATAGACGAGGAGAGCTCCCTTCGTAAGATAGTGCATCCGAAGATAGTCTCCCGCTCCGTCGTCGCCTTCTTTACGCAGAACAGTCTATCCCAGCTCCTGGATCAGACCAACCCTCTGGCCGAGCTTACCAACAAGAGGCGTATATCCGCTCTGGGAAAGGGAGGACTCACCCGGGAGACGGCCACCCTTGAGGTAAGGGACGTCCATCCCTCCCACTACGGTCGTATATGTCCTATAGAGACTCCCGAGGGACAGAACATCGGTCTGATACTCTCCCCGACGGTGTATGCCCGTATAAACGACTTAGGTTTCCTTGAGACCCCCATAGTCAAAGTGGAGAACGGTAAGGTCACAAACGAGGTGCGATACGTTGCCCCCCACGAGGACTACGACCTGCGTATCGCCCCCGCGGACCTGCCCGTGCATCCCCGGACGAAGCTGATCAAGAAGGCCAAGAACATCATCGTAAGGCACCGGCGTAACTACATCTTCGTGGACAGGGAGCACGTAGATTACATGGACCTCTCCCCCAGACAGATAATATCCCCATCCACCTCCCTAATACCCTTCCTTGAGTACGACGACGCCAACCGCGCCCTCATGGGCTCCAACATGCAGCGGCAGGCCGTACCCCTGCTCAATCCCGAGGCCCCTCTGGTGGGAACGGGTATGGAGGAGAAGATAGCCCGGGATAGCGGTGCCGTGGTGGTCGCCGAAGAGGACGGCGAGGTGGCCTACGTGGATTACAACAAGGTGATGATCCGCCCGGAGGGGGCCAGGTTCAACCTGAAGACGTACAACCTCCGCGTGTTTGAGAGGTCCGGGCAGAACACCATCATACACTACGTACCCCGAGTAAAGAAAGGGCAGAAGGTGAAGAAAGGGGACATCCTGGCCGAGAGCCTCTCCTCCGTAGGTGGAGAGATATCCTTAGGTAGGAACCTGACCGTGGCCTTCATGCCGTGGTACGGATACAACTTTGAGGATGCCATAGTCATATCCGACAGGGTGGTCATGGACGACCTCCTGACATCCATACACATCCTTGAGTTCACGGCCGAAGTTCTGGATACCCGCCTCGGCCCCGAGGTGGTCACGCCTCAACCTTATAAGGAGAAGCCCTCCAGACTCACCCACCTGGACGAGTACGGAATAGCGCGCATAGGTACGAAGGTATCACCGAGGGACATCCTGGTAGGGAAGAACACCCCGAGGGAGGAGAAGAAGTTCAGCGAGCTTTCCCCGGAGGAGAAGCTCCTGATGTCCATATTCGGTGAGAAGTCTCGTCCGTGGAAGAACACCTCCCTGCGGGTACCCCCGAGCGTCTACGGTACCGTTATAGGTGTGGAGATACTCACGCGGAACCTACCCGACGACCCCATAGCCTTTGGCATGAACGACAAGGAGGGGAACTTCATACCCGGTGAGCTCTACGTTGATGACAGCGTGCGCCCCGACCAACCCCTACCCAAGGACAGGCCCATAGGTCCCCGGCAAAAGAAACTCCTTGACGAGATAAACCTCCGGATAGACGATCTGCGGGCCGCTTTGAGGGAGTCCCTCGCCATCGCTATCGGCCACGAGGTTAAAAAACCCGTTTATCTCAGGAAAGGTGGGAAGATCGTAGAGGTCCTGAAGGCCGGTAGCGTTATAAACTACGATTTCCTTCAGAGCGTGGATCCTCTAAAGCTCGTAGTTGAAGGGGGTACGTTTGACGACCCCGAGATAGAAAACGAGGTCATAAAGACCATAGAGGACGGGCAGGAGGCCTACGAAAGGCTGATAGAGGAGTACGATGAGGGCCTCAACATGATCCGTCGTGGTGACGACCTCCCCGCCGGCGTACGGCAGGTTATAAAGGTGTATATAGCCCAGAAGCGTAAGATAAGGGTCGGGGACAAGCTGGCCGGACGGCACGGGAACAAGGGGGTGATCTCCATAATCGCTCCGAGGGCCGATATGCCCTTTATGGAGGACGGTACCCCCGTAGACGTCGTTCTCAACCCCCTTGGGGTACCTTCCCGTATGAACTTCGGGCAGATTTTGGAGACCGTATTAGGCTTCGCCGCCGTGAAGAACACGGAAAAGCTGCGCACCCTACTCAAGAGCAAGGCACCGGTATCCGAGATAAGGGAGTTTCTCCTCAAGCTATACGCTCCCCACAAGGATGAGGACCTGAAGAGGTGGATCAAGGAGGCCGAAAGGGAGGACCTCCTGTACTTCGCCGAGGAGCTGGCGAAAAGGGGTATAAAGTACGCCGCTCCCGCCTTCCAGAGCCTGACGGTGGATGAGGTGAAGGAGCAGCTGAAGCTGGCCGGCCTGACCGAGGACGGGAAGATGCGCTTGAGGGACGGACGCACCGGTGAGTACATGGACTACCCCGTTACCGTCGGCTCCATGTATATAATGAAGCTGATCCACATGGCCGAGGACAAGATACACGCCCGTTCAACCGGACCCTACTCCCTCATCACCCAGCAGCCGGTAGGTGGTCGCGCTCACATGGGTGGGCAGAGGTTCGGAGAGATGGAGGTCTGGGCGCTTGAGGCCCACGGCTCCGCCTACGCCCTCTGGGAGATGCTCACCATCAAGTCCGACGACATAAAGGGGAGGGTACAGACCTACAAGGCCATACGCGAGGGGACGGAGCCTCCCCTACCCTCCACTCCCGCCACGTTCCAGGTCCTGACCAAGTTCCTGAAGGCCCTCGCGATAAACTTGAAGATGGAAAAGGAAGAAGAAAAGTAAAGGGGGAGACATGGCAACCACTTGGAAGACCATAAAGGCCGTAATAGCCTCTCTGGCCTCACCGGAGGAGATAAAGCTCTGGTCAGAGGCCGAGAGGAAGGGGCGCGAGAGAGGAGAGTACGGCGCCGGTGAAGTTAAGAGCGCCGAAACCATAAACTACAAGACCCTGAAGCCGGAACCCGGGGGACTCTACTGTCAGAAGATCTTCGGGCCCGTAAAGGACTACGAATGCGCCTGCGGTAAGTTCAAAGGTCGCAGGTACGAAGGGGTGATATGCGACAGGTGTGGGGTTGAGGTCACGAGGTCGGACGTCCGTCGCGAGCGCATGGGTTATATAGTCCTGAACACCCCCGTGGTTCATCCGTGGTTCTATAAGATGCCCCCCTACATTATACCCACCCTCTTGGGGATACCCAAGAGCAAGTTTGAGCTCATCATAAACTACGACGCCTACGTGATCCTTGACCCCAAGAAGTCCCCCAACGCCGTAAAGATAGAGATGGACGACGGGTCCGTGCGCACCATAAAGATGCAGAAGGGACAGGTCCTCTCCGTTGAGGAGTACCGCAAACTCATAAGCGTCCTCGGACCCGACTCCTTCTCCGCCGGCTGGGGTGCGGAGGCTATCAAGAAGCTCCTTGAGGAATTGAACGAGGTGGTGGAGGATCCTATCAACAGGGAGAGGATGACCCGTCTGGAGTACCTGTACAGGGACACCAAGCTCCGCTTTATGAACACCTCCAACCCTACGGAGCGCACCCGCCTCATAAACCGTCTGAAGATAATAGAAGCCTTCATACTCTCCGGACAGAACCCCGCGTGGATGGTCCTTGATGTTATACCCGTCTTGCCCCCGGACCTACGGCCTCTGCTTCCCCTTGAGGGTGGTAAGTTCGCCAACACCGACCTCACAGACCTATACAGGGACGTAATACGCAGGAACCACAGACTGAAGCAGATCTACGAGAGGGGCGGCTTTGAGCTGATGATCATAAACGAGAAGCGTCAGATAAAGCACGCCGTTGAAGCCCTGATAGACAACTCCCGTCTCCGCCGCCCCTCAACCAACCGGAGTGGGCAGAGGAGGAAGTCCCTAACCGACTATCTCCGAGGTAAGAAGGGACTGCTCCGCAGGAACCTCTTAGGGAAGAGGGTGGATTACTCCGGCCGTGCTGTCATAGTGGTGGGTCCCGAGCTGAAGCTCCACCAGGTCGGATTGCCCAAAGACATGGCCCTTGAACTCTTCAAACCATGGTTAGAGGAGAAGATGGAGAGGGCCGGATTAGCCTACACGAGGTCAGAGAAGCACGAGTTCATAAAGGAGAAGCACCAACAGACCATAGAGCTCCTCCTGGACATAACCAAACACTACCCCGTCATGCTCAACCGTGCCCCCACCCTTCACAGGGTATCAATACAGGCCTTTGAGCCCGTCCTGACGGAGGGGTACGCCATAAAGCTTCACCCTCTCGTATGTGCCGCGTACAACGCGGACTTTGACGGGGACCAGATGGCGGTCTTCGTCCCCATCCATCCGGAGGCCATAGCCGAGACCTACGCCCTACTCCTTGCCCCCCACAACATCCTCTCACCTGCTCACGGAGGCCCGCTCGCAACGGCCTCACAGGATATGGTCATCGGTATAAACTACCTCACCAAAGAGAAGCCCACGGATAAAAAGGACGAGGAGCTACCTCAGTTCTCCAACGCCCACGAGGTTATGCTGGCACTTGAGAACGGCCAGATCCGTGTGAACGATCCCATACTGGTTCTTCTTCCGGAGAAGGGAAACCCGTTCAACCCGGATAAGGATGCGAACCTCAACCTGACCCGCACCACGGCCGGCAGGATAGTCTTCGCCTCCATCGTACCCGGAGACATGTGGGGAGAGGGCTTCACGTACGACGACATTAACAGGGAATACGGCAAAAAGGACATAGCGAGGCTCGTAAGCCGGATATTCAAGAAGTTAGGCACGTGGAAGACGGCCCACTTCCTTGACGACATGAAGGACTTAGGCTTCAAGTGGGCCGCATGGTCAGGCGTCACCTTCGGTATAGACGACGTCATCGTCCCACCGGAGAAGGAGAAGATAATAAAGAAGGCCTTCAAGGAGATAGAGCAGGTTGAGAGGCTCCACGCTCAGGGGAAGATAACCCACGCCGAGAAGCAGCAGAAGATATTTGATATATGGACCCGAGTGACCGAAGAGGTCACCGCCAAGATGCTGGAGTACCTGAGGAAGGATAAGGACGGCTTCAACCCCCTCTACATGATGGTGATGTCCGGGGCCCGTGGTAACATAGACCAGACCCGTCAGTTAGGAGCCATGAGGGGGCTGATGACGAGGCCGGCCAAGAAGGGACAGGCCGGTGAGCTCATACCTACACCCGTACTATCCTCCCTTAAGGAGGGGCTATCCTCAATAGAGTTCTTTATATCCTCCCACGGTGCCCGTAAAGGACTGTCCGACGTAGCCATGAAGACGGCCGACGCCGGTTATCTGACCCGTAGGCTCGTGGATGCCTCTCAGGAGGTCGTCATAACCATGGAGGACTGCGGGGCCATACAGGGACGCGCCGTTCAGGCCCTAAAGGAAGGAGAGACCGTAATAGAGCCCCTCTCCGAGCGGATAGTGGGCAGGTACTCCCTCTACGACGTCTATCACCCCGTCACGGGCGAGGTCATAGTGGGAGCGGGCGAGGAGATAACCGAGGAGAAGGCGAAGGCCATAGAGGAGGCCGGGATAGATACGGTATATATACGTTCCGTCCTGTACTGTCAGGCACCACACGGGGTATGCGCCAAGTGCTACGGAAGGAACCTCGCGACCGGCAAGAAGGTGGATACGGGTGAGGCCGTCGGTATAGTGGCAGCACAGTCCATAGGTGAGCCTGGTACCCAGCTGACCTTGAGAACGAAACACACCGGTGGGGCCGCCGAGCGTATAGTGGGCGAGTCCAAGCACGTCGCCCACTTCCCCGGTATAGTGCGATGGAAGGACATCAAGGCGATAGAACAGGCCGACGGTGGATGGGTGGTGATCTCCAGAAAGGGGAGCCTCGTCCTTGAGGGTAGAGACGGTAGGAGTAAGGAGTACGGGCTTGAGTACGGGTACAAGATATACGTCGGAGACGGGGAGAGGGTTGAAAAGGGAGACGTGCTCGCCGAGTGGGACTTCTACGCGATGCCCATACTCGTTACCAAAGCCGGGAAGCTGGTGTTTGAGGGGCTTATGGAGGGTGTATCTCTGAAAGAGGACCTGCAGGGTACCACCCTTGAGTACGTCGTTGAGGTGGTCAGGCACCGGCGCATGTACCCCAAAGCCAAGGTGATAGATCCCAACACCGGTGAGGTCCTTGAGGTGATACCCTTAGCGAACGACGCCCGTTTAACCAAAAAGGCCTACGAGATCTTCAAAGGCACCGGGAACCCGTACGTTAATCCCGGCGAGGTGATAGCGAGGGTGCCGAGACTGATATACAAGACTAGGGACATCACCGGAGGACTGCCCAAGGTTGAGGAGCTCTTTGAGGCCCGTGTCCCCAAGAACAACGCCGTTATAGTTGAGAGAGACGGCGTCGTGAAGGACATAATCCTTGACGATCGTAAGGGGATGATCCGCATAATCGTGGAGCACGACGACGGGTCCCAGAGCGTCTATCAGGTCAAGTACGGTGAGTACCTGCTGGTCAGCAAGGGGGAGCGTGTCCGCGCCATGGACAAACTTATAGAGGGGGACATATCTCCTAAGGACATACTGAGGATCAAGGGTAAGGAGGCTGCCGCCGAGTACCTGCTTGAGGAGATCCAGAAGGTCTACCGCGTCTCCGGTGTGAAGATAAACGACAAGCACATAGAGATCATAATCCGCCAGATGCTCCGCCGTGTCCGTATAGTGGAGGGTGGAGATACCCGATACCTGCCGGAGCAGATCGTGGACCTCAACCGCATCCTTGAGGAGAACCGCAGGGTAGTTGAAAGGGGTGGCAAACCCGCCAAGTACGAGCCTATCCTGTTAGGTATAAGTAAGGTGGCCGCCACCACGGACAGCTTCCTGGCCGCGGCGTCCTTTGAAGAGGCACCGAGGGTCCTGGCGGAGGCAGCCGTACGCAAACAGAGGGACGACCTGAAGGGTCTTAAAGAGCGCGTCATCATCGGGGACCTGATACCGGCCGGAACCGGATTCCCCGCGTGGAGGATGGACAAGATAGTTCTGGAGGTGGAAGAGCTGGAGGAGAGAAAGGCGGAGGAGTCCTGAGCGTAGGGGCTCCGTTAGGAGGGGGGAGGGGATCCCCCCTCTTTTTAATTCTAAGCTTGTCCGATTATCTGAAAACGGGTCTATAATCGTCGTATGCTCTCCATATTTCTAC
>CAYYQD010000038.1:0-14191 GCA_964473735.1 uncultured bacterium | reverse complement strand
TCAAATTCCACAAGGTAGATTGGGGACTTGTGTTTTGGTTCTGGAAGTCGGGTGACAAGGCAAAGTTCAAATTCCACAAGGTAGATTGGGGACCCCCACCCTGTTAATAGATTACGACGACGCCATTATTGTTCAAATTCCACAAGGTAGATTGGGGACCGCTGGGTGAAATTCGTAACCCCCGCCAAAATGAGGCGTTCAAATTCCACAAGGTAGATTGGGGACCGCAGAGATAAGCGGGTTAAAAATGAACTTTAAGCCCTGTCGTTTCCCTCAAAAATTCCCCAACCCTCCGGTCATGCATCTTAAACAATTTCCATATTTATGCATGCACCCGGAGATTTAATCCACCAAAACTCCTGCCGCCTCCGGGAACGACCCCCCAGCCATCGCTGGGGCCTGTCCCCCCCTCCCGTCGCCCCGGTGCTCTACGGCGGCTACCCCTCCCCGCCCTTCCACGCCTGTCTCTCCCAGGGCGGAGAGCTACCTTCTCCTCTCTACCTACGCAGCTTTTATACCTGCTGCCGATATTATACGGTGGAGGACGACTAATTTGTGTTGTACGGCGCAATATTACGAATACGTAATTTACTGCCGGTGAAAGGAGATTGGAACTCATAGATGAGGGTTGAACCGTATAGGGCAGCCGGTATCGTCCCTATAATACCCGCTTCAATGAACGATAGGACTACGAGGCTTCTCCTCTTCTTCGTTTTCGCGGTCGGTTTCATGTTCCTTTGGGACTACGTCTTTATACGGCCGAAGAGGGAAGCCCTCAAGAGGCAACAGGCACAGGTGAAGAAGGTAGAACGACCCCGACCCAAACCGGAGAGTGGGAGTAAGAAGAGACCGGAGTTGAGGCCGCTCAAGTTGGCCGAGATACACCTTGACGGATACGCGTACACCGTAGATGTAGGGAACGGGGCGATATACTCCCTTAAGGACAGGAAACATAAGGCGGAACCTAAGGGGTACATCGTGCGTCCTTTGAGAGATACGGGTGGGGTGGTGGTTGATGTGCGCTCCAGAAGGGTGGAGGGTAAATGGTTCTCATACACCTTCGGCCATAACTTCGGCATAACCTTCAAAGTTGAGGATAGCAAACCCATTCAGATAACTACACCCATAACCCAAAAGGGTAGATACCAGAGGAAGGACCTACTGCTAAAATCTAAGGGAGGTATATTCCGGAAGGTCAAATACAACGACGCCAACGTCAGGTTCAGGGGGGATACTCTACTCTGGTTCGGTCTGCGGTCACGCTATTACCTCGCCGCCGTGAGCGGCTTCAGGGGAAAGGTGGTGTCCTTCAAGGACGGCCACAGGATAACCCTGAGGCTCTACCCGGACGGGCCCCAGACCTTTAAGGTCTTCTTCGGACCTACGGAACGTGAGGTCCTCGCTCGCTTTAACCCTCCTCTGAAGGAGGCCTTTGACTTAGGGGGAGGGTGGCTCCGATGGATAGTATGGCCGATATACTGGGCCCTCGTCTTCTTCTACAGGTTCGTCGGGAATTACGGCATCGCCATCATGGTGTTAGCCCTCGTCCTGAAGGTTCTACTCTCACCGCTGTACGTGAATATGTACCGCTCCGCCAAGGGTATGCAGAAGCTTCAACCCAAGCTTAAGAAGATTCAGGAGCTGTACAAAGACGACCCCGAACGCCTGCAGTGGGAGACGATGAAGCTCTACAGGGAGGCCGGTGTGAATCCCTTAGGCGGGTGTCTTCCCATGATACTTATGCTTCCCGTATTCTGGGCCCTATATCAGGTCCTGCAGAACGCCATAGAGCTGAAGGGATCCTCCTTCCTCTGGATACAGGACCTATCCATGAAGGACCCCTACTACGCCCTACCTATAGTTATGGGGCTGGTGAGCGCTGCCAACGCGTGGTTCCAGCCAGCAGCGGACCCTAATACCAAGCGCACTTCCGTTCTAATGTCCGCCGTGTTCGTCTTCATCTTCCTGAACCTCCCGGCCGGTATAGTCCTGTACTGGCTTGCCTACTCCCTGTACGGGTTGATAGAGCAGAGGATATACCGCTACATCCTGAAGTACTGATATGATGAACACCCTCGCCTTAAGGATAGTCGTCCTGCCGTTTATGGTACTCGCTCTGACCTTCCACGAGTACGCCCACGCTTTCGTAGCCCACAGGTTGGGGGATCCTACGGCCAAGTACTCCGGACGACTGACCCTGAACCCTCTGGCCCATATAGACTGGCTCGGTCTTATGGCCCTACTCTTAGTGGGCTTCGGATGGGCCAGACCGGTACCCGTAGACCCCTCCCGTTTCCGCAACCCTCCGGTGCATATGGCCATCGTGGCCGCTGCGGGTCCCGTTTCCAACCTCCTTCTGGCCATTCTTGGGGTTATACTTTACCGGATTTCCGTACCCATCGCCCCGTGGGCCATCCCCGCGATAGACACCTTCGTATGGTTGAACGTGCTTCTTGCCGTATTCAACATGATACCCCTTCCCCCCCTTGACGGTTGGAGGGTACTTCAGGGTTTCAACCCATCCCTCTACTGGAACTTTGAGCTGGAGCACAAACTCCAGTACGTCCTCTTAGGGCTCATACTCCTGTCAATACTCCTACCTGCGTTTGACATTCTCGGTGCTATCATCTTCCCCATCTCAAAGGCCATATACGGAACTCTTATGGCTATGGTGGGGCTGCTCTGAACGTTCCCTGCAAATTGCAAGCACACCTACAATGCCACTTCCGATAGAAATCTCCCCTCTGTATAATACCAACCGAATGAAAGGAGGAGGTAAAGCATGAGAGTTCTGGCACTATCTTTAGCAACAGCATCCGTGATAGCGGCGCCTGTGATGGTCAGCGCCCAGAGTACTCAGCGGGCCTGCGTGCAGGCACAGGCGGACGCTGAGCATGACGTGAACGGTTTGCTCTGGATGGCGGCGGGTTTCTTCTTTGGCCTCTTAGGTGTGGGAGCCGCCTACGTCATAGAACCCACCCCTCCTGCTATGAAGCTCATGGGAAAGAGCTCGGAGTACGTCGCCGTATACACGGACTGCTACAAGAGGGCCGGTAGGGATATACAGGTCAAGAAGGCCATAACGGGTTGCGTGGTGGCGGGCCTTCTGGAAGTCAGCGCTTACGCGTGTTGCTGCTTGCTCAACGTAGGAGCTTTAGGAGCGGCCGCACAGTAGATGATGCTACTCCTCGCTAATTTGCCCGACACCTTGTGGGTGTCGGGCTCCTTTGTTAAAGATGGGCCGGACGGCTCGGTGGCCGGATACTTCTACATGCACCCCGGGGAGCGCACCGTACTGAACGTTGTGAGGCCAATCCACCAAATAATGATCTTCCGCCCGGACACTTTGATTATATACTACCCTGATGAGAAGAGACTCTTCTACATTCGCTCAAACCACACCCTCTTCTCCGGTGGGATACAGTCTTCGCAGATCGGGGATAAGAACCTGAAGCGGATGGGGTTTATGTTTGTAGGGGACGAGCGTAAGGGAGACACTACGGTTAAGGTCTATAAACACCCGGATACGAAGATAAAGGTCGTGCTGCTCACCCTATCCGGCAAGGTAGTGGGCTTCAGGACTTACGACCCCAACGGTTCAGAGGTCGTACGGGTGGATTTTGAAGGTGTCAGGGAGATATACCGGGGCTTCAACTTCCCATCAAAGGTCGTAATAAGGATGAAGGGGGAGAGCAAAACCGAAACCGAGACCTTCACGTACTACTCTGTCAGGGTGTTGCCCTCTTCCTCCGTACCGGATTACGCGAGGTCCTTTAAACCTCCCAAGGACGCCCGTATAACCTATAAGGGATGGGATTGATACTGTTGTTTCTCTCAAAGCCTGACCTTCCAGACCTCCCCACCTACGGCAAGGGGGATCCGGGATGGGGGGAAGTCCTATCGGAGGACCCTCTTAGGGCCCTTTACCTGACATTGTGGAAAGTTTATAGGGCTACGGTCTCCTCTGCGCAGGGAGAGGTCTGCAACTACGAGCCCTCGTGCTCTGTATTCGGGGCCCGGGCCGTTGTAAGGTACGGCCTTTTAAAGGGGCTTCTGCTATCCTCCGACAGGCTCCAGAGGTGTCACCCGTGGGCGTGGCATTATCTTAAGTGGTACTGGGGGGCCGTCCATGTGAAGGGCAGAGGGTTTAAGATCTACGACCCCGTGGAGGACTACGGATGGTGATCCTTCTTACCTCTCTGGATAGCCTCCTGATGTTTGCTGACGACCTCTACCTTGAGGGGGACCCGTACAGGGCCGCCCTTGAGTACAAGAGGGTACTCTACACCCTGCGTCTTGACGGAAGGGATACCTCGGCGATGTACGACACCGTCCTGATGAAGCTGGCCAGCACCTACGTCGCCCTCGGGGACCCCTTGGGTGGGATGAAGGCTCTTGACTACTGGGCTAACGACAGGTCCTCTAAGGTCTACAGGACCTCCATGGGCACCTTCTACTTCCTTATGGGAGAGTACAGGAGGGCCGCGAAGTTCTGGGACGAAGATGACACACTGCGTTGGGTCGCGAGGATGATGTTGGGGGATAAAGAGGCCTTCCGTTTCCTCGGCAGACCGAAGGGACTTCGCTCCCCCACCTTAGCCGCCTTTCTATCTGCCCTGCTACCGGGAAGCGGCAGGTGGTACGCCGGGAGATTCTACGACGGGCTCTACTCCTTCCTCCTCAACGCCATCATGGGATACGGTCTCTACGATGCCTACAGGAGTGGAGACAGGGTGAGAGAGGCCGCTTTCGGCATGGGGTTGGCCTACTTCTACTTGGGGAACGTCTACGGCTCCTACGTGATGGTCAAGAAGATGAACGATAGGATAACTCTGGACTACGTTGCTAAATGGTTGCCCTTGTTATAACCTCCCTCGCCGACTCCCTCCTGCGGGAGGGGGACTACTTCAACGCCATTACGGAGTACAAACGTCAGCTCTTCCGGGGTGAGGGGGACTCCTCCCGTATCTTCCTCAAGGTGGGCTACGCCTTCTACATGAGGGGTAAGTACGGAAAGGCCGCCTACTACTTCTCTCTGGCGAGATCAGGGTGGCCGGAGGCAAAGCACCTTCAGGCCATCGCCATGCTTATGGACGGGGATGGTGGGGACGCCCTCCTAATAGTTCGCGGGGACTCCTCCAAGGTCGGCACTCTGGTAAGGGCTCTGGCCCTCGCCTCCTTAGGGGAGGAGGGAGAGGCCGTGAGGTTGGCCAGGAGCGTTGGTTACGACCTCAAGGTCAGGCTCTCTCCCAAACCCTACGTCCTGGCGTCCTCCGTGATTCCGGGGTCAGGATTGCTCCTATTGGGGAGGTACCGGGAGGGACTCCTGTCCCTCTCCTTAAACGTTCTATCTCTGGCCGGGGCTTACTACCTCCTGAAACGGCGTCTTTACTACGACTTAGGCCTGTACGTAGCCGTAATCTCGGCGAGGTTCTATACCGGTTCCATAGAGAGGACCTTTAAGCGCTTTACCGAAGACAACCGGGAGGCCATACGCACCGTAGCGGACAGCCTGGTTAGGGACATCTTCAACCGTACGGCCTTCTAATACCCTCTCGTGAGAAGGTACGCACTTCTGTTTCTCACTTACGTCCTCTTTAGCTTACTGTACGCCGGGGTTGAGGGTCTATCTCTCTCCATACTGCCGATCATCCTCCGCGTGCTGCTCGGCAACACAGCCCAGACCTCCCTCGTACCCGCCCTGAAGCCTCTTCAGGGTGTCCTTTATTCCCACATCCTGACCATAGGTAAGTACGAGGCCCTGCGCAACCTCTCCTTCTTCGTGGCCGGAATATTTCTGGCGAAGATGGTCGTGGGGTCCGTGAAGAAGCTCTCAATACTCGCCCTGATGGAGATGGTGGCCAAAGACCTCAGGGACAGGGTGTTCTCCGCCGTGATGAGGGCGGACCTGTCGGCCTTAAGAGGTGTCAGGGTAGGGGATCTGGTCTCAAGACTGACCGGTGAGGTAAATTACATAAAGCTGGCCGTACGGGACGGCCTGGGGAACCTGTTGGGTGAGGGGTTCAACCTCATAGTGTTCGCCACCTTAGCCCTTACCTCCGCCCCCGTCCTCAGCGTATTCGCGTGGGGCATCCTCCTGGTGGCCTCCCTCTTAGGGTGGTCGGTCTCCCGGGTAGTAAAACGTAGATCTTCCAAGGCTCTCTCCTCCCTTGGAGACTTCTCCGCCTACCTCTCCAGAAGCTTTGAGGGGATAAAGGTCTTAAAATCTCTCAACGCCGTAGAGGACGCCATAGTAAGGTTTGCTAAATACTCCAGAAGGTTGTACCTGCAGTTCATAAAGCTGGAGTTCTCCGCCGCCCTGGCCCCCATCCTATCCGAAACTCTGGTGGGTTTGAGCGCCTCCCTCATACTCTTTCTGGCGGGTTATTTCATCTTTAAGGCGAGGCTGGTGCAACCGGACGCCTTCATCGTATTCCTTGCCGCCTCCCTCTCTATGATACGTCCCCTCAAGCTGATATTCCAGAGTATAGCATACATAAACACGGCCCGCTCCTCCTACGAGAGACTTGAGGAGCTCATGCGTTTCCCGGAGGAGAGGTGGGGGAATCTGGATCCCCGGAACTGGAGGACCCTTGAGCTGCACGGTGTAAAGGTCAGGTACGGAAAAAGCGTCGTTCTGGACGTGCCTTACATGAGGATAGAGAGGGGGGAGAGGGTGTCCATCGTAGGTAAGTCCGGAGCGGGGAAGAGCACCCTCCTTGACCTCATTGCCGGATTCGTAAGACCGGACGAGGGCGAGGTGTTGCTGGACGGCAAGAGCCTGTACGACTACGACCTCCAGAGATGGCGGGAGGTGGTGGGGTACGTACCGCAGGAGGTGTATATCTTTGACGGCACCCTCCGGGATAACCTGGGCAGGGGAGGGGAAAGGTTGCTGGACGACCTCCACCTATCCCACCTCAAGCGGAGGTTAGAGGAACCCGTGGTGAATCTCAAAGATGCCCTATCCGGAGGGGAGAAGCAGAGGATCGGGATAATCCGGGTTCTCAACCGCAGGCCCTCCCTCCTACTCATGGACGAGCCTACCAGCGCCCTTGATACCCGTAGCGAGGCAGCCCTTCGTAATATAATTGAGGGGACGAGGGATATAACCCTCATCGTGGTAGCCCACAAGAGGAGTACAGCCCTGTGGGGCAGGAGGGTTATCGTGATGGAGGGCGGTAAGGTGGTCTGCGACGGAACTCACGAAGAGCTCCAAAAAACCTGCCCGCGCTATAGGGAGCTCATGGAGTACGACACCTTTCCCTCTTAGCGGTACCCCGCCGCGGCCAGATCAAGGAGGAGGCGGTGGAAGACGTCGTCCCCCGATAGCTCGGGGTGGAAGGTAAGGCCTATTACGTTGCCCTGCATCACACCTACGGGCTCGTCCTCCTTCAGGGTGGCTATCACGGTGGTCCCTTCACCCACCTCCACGATCCTCGGAGCCCTTATGAAGACCCCGGTTATCTCCTTCTCACCACCCTCTACCCTGACCTTGACGGGTGCCTCAAAGCTGTCCCTCTGACGACCGTAGGCGTTCCGCCTGACCTTTACGTTCAGTCTGCCAAGGGTTAGCCCGGGGTCGTCGTCTATGACCTCCGAGGACAGGACTATCAGGCCGGCGCACGTTCCCAATACGGGTTTCTCCCAGTGCCGAAGAGCATCAACGAAGTCGTACTTCTTCAGGATACGGGCGAAGTGGGTACTCTCCCCCCCGGGTAGTATCAGCGCATCAACCCGACCGAGATGCTCCGGAAGTTTCACGTACAACGGTTCGGCACCGAGAGACCTGATCAGAGAGGCGTGCTCTTCGTAATCCCCTTGAAAACCTAAGATCCCGACCTTCATAGAGAGGAAAGAGCCCGCGGGCGGACTTGAACCGCCGACCTCGTCCTTACCAAGGACGCGCTCTAACCGCCTGAGCTACGCGGGCGTAAGTCGGGGCGCCGGGATTTGAACCCGGGACCTCTTCCACCCCAAGGAAGCGCGCTAACCAGGCTGCGCTACGCCCCGACAGAGGTGGGTATTATAACGTTGAAACGCACAGCGGTGATGGCCTACGGACAGGACTTACCCTTACAGACCACCCCCCTCGTGGGGAAGGAGGACCTTATGCTCAGGGAGTCAACGGCGGGGTTGCTGAAACCCAGTCCCTTCCCTCTCAAGTTGGTGCGCAGGTTCCCGTCCCTGTCCCAGAACACCCCCACCCCCTGGGCGTTTCCGCTTCCTAAACAGAGGTTTCCACAGGTGTAGGTGTCCTTTCCTTCACCGTCCACGAGTATGCCGTAGGAGAAGTCGTGCCCCACCCCCTGCGACGTGGAGCGGGTGGAGAGATAGACGTCGTTCCCGGTGGCGTCCTCTAAAACACCCATGGCGAAGTGGGCGGCGGCCCCCTGTACGTACCACACGCCCGAGTAGGCGTCGTTCCCCCCACCGTCGTACAGGATACCCGTTCCCAGCCAGTACCCGGAACCCTGAGCGAACACCCCGGCATCGTAGCGGTCGTCCCCATCGGCGTCAAGGAGAAAACCCACACCGCCGGCTAAGGAGTGGCCGTCAAAGAAGTCCCTCCTCTCACCGAAGCCCATACCCTGACCCAGGCTGGCGTTGTGTCTGGGGTCCTGAGGGGAGGGGAAGAGAATGAGGGAATCCTCCATACGGTAGGTGTCGTTCCCGGAGAGGTCGGCCAGTATGCCCACCCCTCTCACCCATCCGAAACCCTGTGCCTTCTGGTACGCGTAGTAGGTGTCGTCTCCGGAGAGGTCTACGAGGAGGCCTCCGCCGTTGTATCCGGCCCCCTGCGCGAACACCTTACCCCTATAGGTGTCGTTCCCGGAGAGGTCAAGGAGGGATCCGAAGCCGGAGAACCCGGCCCCCTGACCCCCGCCGTTGTACATGTCGTCCCCCTCCACGTCCACGAAGGCCGATACCGTAAAGAGGCCGTACCCCACGGAGCCGTTGTAGGTGTCGTTCCCTCCAGCGTCTATGCCGAAGAGGACGTCTCCGTAGGTGTCGTCTCCGCCGGCGTCCACGGATATGAGGGCGTCGGGGAAGCTGTCGTTGGAAGGCCCTCCGAACACCACGTATCCCCATGGTGTAGGTACGTTCAGGCTCTTTATCTTTCCCCCCTCCCGTCTTAGAGCGGACCTAAGGGAGTCTAAGAGGAGGCAGGCTACCTGAAAGGCGTAGGCCTCCGCGCTCCGTTCCTTTAAGTTCTTCTTTTCAAACTCCCTTTTATCTTTCAGGTCAAGGCTGTCCCAGATGTAGGCGTTCGCCTTCGGTGGGATCTTACCTTTAAGGGAGATAGCTAACTTGAGTAGGGCCGTAGTTATACGGGCTACGTCCTTGGGCACGTGCTCCGGTATCATCTGGAGGGTGTCCCTCTGGGCGGCGCTCAACCGTCTGGAGTGGTCAAAGATGAACTTACCTAAAGGGTTATCCCCCGTTATGCTAAGGACCTCCTCCCTGTATATGTCCCCAACTATCCCGGCCCGGACGTTGTATCCAGCCATCTTCGTTATCAGGGCACAGGCGGGGAACAACCTGAAGGTATCCCCCCACGCCTTCCATCTGCGGGTTATCCTTTCGGCGGTGGAGTAGGTTAGGTTAGGGTTGGAGATGAAGAGGTCGGTGATCGGTAGGGTGTTGTGCCGGCCCGCCCAGAAGTTTATCGTCGTCAGGGAGATCACGAACAGAGAGGAGTCTATCATAGTGCAGATTTTACGGTCGTACTGATGATCGGAGATTACCGAACCACGGGGCGGCGAATTCGCTGACTCTGACCATCGCCGTACGTCCCCCAACACAACAAAGGACCTGCTGCGTCTCTAAACTCCGTGCGTTATCCCCTCATCCTCGGCTAAGGCCTCTATCTCCCTCCACTTTTCGTAGAGCTTCTCTATCAGGGTGACGTACTCCTCCTTGAACCTGTATTAGGTGCGGCGGTGTTCGTATTTGCTCTCAAGGAAGCCCGCATCGGCCATGGCCTTTAGGTAGTACGCTATGGTGGTGTGTACGCCGTGCCTGTAGAAGTCGGAAGGGGAGAGCCACCGGTTTTTATACCTGGCGAACAGGTTGACTATCTTCCTAATAGACGCCTCGGACCTCTCCGTATGGGAGGATACCACCAGTGCGGGTATAGATGTCTATACCTGCTGCTCAACTACCGGTGTAAAGAGCAAGATCTACACCTTCACGGCTCCCAAAACCGGTGAGTTTGCGGTCATCCTGAACAACGGCTGGCGAGCGTTTGAGGGGTCACTCCCATCGGAAAAGGACGCGGACGTTTACGTGAAGATGACGGTAAGATAAAAGGAGGTAGAACGATGAAAAGAGCCTTAACCTTAGGAGCGATAGGTGGCGCGCTTCTCTTATCGTCCTGCGCTACCATAAGCATAAGCGGTGAAGCCCAGCTCGTACCCAAAGCATCCGTATGTACGAAGGTGGCTCAAAAACAGTTCTTCTTCCTCTTAGGCCTCTTCCCCATCGGTGATAACTCCACCGACGACGTCATACCCAAGGGCAAAAAGGTGAAGGTTGAGACCAAGTTCACCTTTACGGACTTCGCCATAGATTTCCTAACCAGTGGCTTTCTGATGAGCCGCACGGCCGAGATCTACGTGTGTGAGTAAGGGATGGGGGCCTTTCGGCCCCCTCCGGCACCCCTTTCCGTGTTAAAATTTCCCCTTGGTAGTACTCGTAGCAGCACTCGGTAAGCTGGAGATGTTTCCCCCGCTGCGGGACAGGTATCACAACCTTTTTAAGGCGCGCAAGTACGACGAACTCAAGAAGAAGTATGCTAAACGGAAGGACACACGGAGCCTTTACCAGCTCGGCTGGGTGTATTACCAGCTGGGGAAGTACGACTCCGCAGGAACGTACTTCTTCAAAGCCGCCCAGAGCCTGAACTACGGCGACACCTTCCGCCTGAAGGCCCTACTGAACGCCGCTCTATCTTACGGCAGGGCCTACAGGTTCAACGAGGCCATAGGACTGCTGAACACCTACCTATCGGAGACGGGTCCGGACTACCCGGAGTGGTTCCCCCTGAAGTCCGACGTTGAGAGGAAGATAAGGGACTTCAAAGAGCTGAAGGAGGTGTATAAACGGCGCTTTAAGGGGGTGAAGATAGAGCAGATAAGGGAGCTGGTTCTACCCATAAAGGGATACTACATCCTCAGCGACGGTACAGGGGGTGATTACTCCCCGGTCATAAGCGCTGACGGCAGCGTAATGCTCTTCGTATCCACCCGATTAGGGGGTAAGGGTAGGGAGGACATCTGGATAACCTACAGGAGGGGAGGGAGATGGAGCAAACCCATAAACCTGAAAAACCTCAACTCCAAGTCCTCGGAGGGGGCCAGCGGTATAACGGCTGACAACCGTACCATACTGCTGACCTATCCTTCGGCTCCCCATCCTACGCTACCCATGCGCAAAGGGGGGATCCGCCAGGGGTACGGGAACATGGACGTATTCAAAGCGGATAGGGTGGGATCCGGTTGGGGAAGGTGGGGGGATCCGAAGAACTTAGGTTCCCCCCCAAACAGCCGCTTCTGGGACGGACAGGCCACCATAACCGCCGACGGAAAGTACCTCTTCTTCGCCTCCACCCGCCCCGGCGGGTACGGAGGTATGGACATATGGATGTGCGTCCGTAAGGACGACAGCACGTGGTCCGACCCCATAAACCTTGGCCCCAACATAAACACGCCGGGGAACGAGCTCTCCCCCTTCATCCACCCCGACGGTAAAACCCTGTACTTCGCCTCCAACGGGTGGCCCAGCTTCGGCGGGTACGACGTCTTCGTCGCTAAGAGGGTGAGCGAGAGGAGGTTCTCCCGGGCCAGAAACCTCGGGCTTCCTTACAACACTCAGGAGGACGACATATTCCTGTCCATACCGGCCGCTGCCGATTGGATATACGTCTCCCGGGTTGATTCCATAGACCAGAAGAGCGGTGTCAGGATATACCACCTCTACAGGGCGAAGATACCGAAGAGGGAATCCTTAACGCCCGCCCAGAAGAAGGTCGTACCCGAGCCCGTGAATCTGGTAAAGGGTTTCGTTTACGACGCCGAGACGAAGAGGCCCCTTAAGGCCTTCATCACCATAGAGGACCTGACGACGGGGAAGGTCTGGTTCAAATCCCCAACGGACGACAGCGGCCGCTTTACGGTGGTCCTACCCTCCGGGAAACGCTACGGCGTAAGCGCCCAGCCCTACGATTCCCTTAACTACGCCTTCCAGTCCCTGCACTTTGACCTTAAGGGTCTGAAGGAGTACGAGGAGAAGAGGGTGGAGGTACCCATAACCCCCATAAAGAAGGGGGAATCCTTCGTCCTCAAGAACATCTTCTTTGATTTCAACTCGGCCAGATTAAGGCCGGAGTCCAAGTTAGAGCTGGATCGCCTCGTCCAGCTTCTGAAGCGCCGTCCTGACCTTAAGATCGTCATAGAAGGGCATACCGACATAATCGGCTCCGAGGAGTACAACCAGAAGCTCTCCGAGAGGAGGGCTAAGGCCGTCGCCGAGTACCTCATAAGCAAGGGAATAGATCCCAAAAGGATAAGGACGGTGGGGTACGGCTCCAGAAAACCGATAGCCTCCAACGACACCCCCGAAGGAAGGGCCAAGAACAGAAGGGTGGAGATAAAGTTTGAATGAGAGAAAGTTAGGTTTCTGGGACGTGGTGGCCATCGGAGTGGGGGGAATGGTCGGAGGAGGTATATTCGCCGTTCTGGGTCTGACGCTCTCCCTATCAAAAGGGGCCGCTCCAATATCCTTCCTGCTCGCCGGTATGGTAGCCCTATTAACCTCTTACTCATATACGAAGCTCTCCCTGCGTTATCCGAGCGAAGGAGGTACGGTGGAGTTTTTGGTAAGGGCCTTCGGCAACAACCTCTTCGTGTCCTACCTGAACACCTTACTCTTAGCCTCCTACATTATCATGCTGGCGTTGTACTCGTACGCTTTTGGATCCTACGCCTCGGCGTTGTTTTTCGGGGCGGAAATAGGTCTGGCATCTAAGGTCTTCATCGTAGGGGTCCTCGTCATATTCGGGTTGATAAACGCCCTCGGAGCTTACGTGAGTGGTAAAAGCGAAGACGTGATGGTCGCGCTTAAGGTGGGGATACTCGTATTTTTCGTAGCCATAGGTTTCTTTACCGGGGATTTAAGCCGCATATCTCCGGAGAACTGGGCAAGGCTCACCAACGTGTTGACGGGGGGGTTCGTAATATTCTTAGCCTACGAGGGCTTTGAGTTAATAGCAAACTCCTCCCACGACATACACGACCCCCAGCGGGTCCTATCTAAGGCGTACTACGTTAGCGTCTCGGTGGTCATCCTGCTCTACGTTCTGGTCTCTGTGGTGGCGGCGATAAACTTAACGCCCGAAGAGGTTATAAAGTACAAGGACTACGCCCTCGCCGTAGCGGCGAAGCCGGCGTTGGGACGTCTGGGCTTCATCCTGATAGGAGTCGCGGCGCTGCTTTCAACGGCGTCGGCCATCAACGCCACACTTTACGGAAGTAGTCGCATAACCTACCTCATAGCGAAGTTCGGGGAGCTCCCTAAAAGCCTGAAAGATCCCATCTGGAGGGGGGCAACGGAAGGGCTGTTCCTTATCGTGGTGACCTCGGCCGTATTCGCTCTACTTGCCGACCTTGAGAACATATCAACGGCAGGTAGTATAGGTTTCCTCCTGATATTCACATCCGTGAACGTGGCGAACTTTCTCTTAAGGAAGGAAACGAAAAGCAATGCTTTTCTTGGAATCCTGTCCGTACTTTCAACGTCCCTCGCCACGATAATACTCATAACCTACGACCTGCGAAGCTCACCCCAGTCCTTAAAAGGAACAGCGTTCGTACTACTTGGAACCTTGATTTTTGAAGTCGCGTATAGGACACTGAGCGGGATAAGGTTAAAAGCCTATGTGGATTGGAAGCTAAAAGAAGTTGAAGAGGAGTTTGAGAGAAGGGAAGAACATATAAAAGCCCTGACGGATGTAATAAGGCAAATTTTCCCGGACGCACGGGTTGAGGTTGAAGAGCACGCTCCCCACGTTCGGCTACATGTAATTACCTCCCAAAAGCCGGGTAAAGAGGAGGAGATTGAAGGGGAAATTAAGAGAAGGTCGGGCTTAAGGAAACACCACACCTTCCATATACGAATCTACAGAACCGAA
>CAYYQD010000037.1:0-14402 GCA_964473735.1 uncultured bacterium | reverse complement strand
CGCTTTAGAAACACAAGCGGCAGGATGTAATCCTTGTACTTTGGGGCATCAATGGCCCCCCTTATGACACATGCCGCATCCCATAACCAGCTTTCCAGAGATCTAAGGTCTAACGGCATTCCTTCAACCTTTTAATATAAAGGCGATCAAGCCCTTTAATCATAAGATAGTTCGCTCGTATCGTGTGAACGGCTACTTGAGTACTCATAACCCGTCCTCTGTAAAATTCATGCCTATGAAAAGGGTAGCGTTTGCACTGGTGCCTTTTGCCCTTCTCTCCCTCGTTGCGGCCAGCGGTAAGAAGGGGTCGGAGATACCCCCGGAGGTTGAGAAAAAGGTCGTTGATATAGGCCATAAGGCCACCGTGACCCTCCTTAAGAAGCTCCTCGGTGAGGTCACCACTTCCCTTGAGGAGAAGGGCCCGGAGGCTACCATAGGGTACTGTTCCGAGCGTGCCTATCCCTTAACCGACAGCATCTCCGAGGCCTTTGGGGTAAAGATAAAGCGCACGACCTTCAAGTACCGGAACCCTAAGAACAAACCCGATAAGTACGAGGAGGAGGCACTGAAGTACTTCGCCAAGTTCTTTAAGGAGGGGAAAAAGCCACCCAAGTACTACGTTCAGAGGGTGAAGATGGGAGACAGGATCGTATATCGCTACTACTTCCCACTAAAGGTCCTGAAGCTCTGTCTGAATTGCCACGGAGTCCCCGGGAAGGACATAAAGCCCGAAGTGTATAAAGCCATAAAGGATAAGTACCCCGAAGACAGAGCCATAAACTACAAGGAGGGGGACTTCCGCGGTGTGGTGAGGGTGGAGATACCCGCCGACAAGGTCAAGTGAGGGGCCGTGAAGGAGTCCGAAGATAGGCTGAGCTGGAGGCCCAAACTCCGACCTCTGCAGACTAACCTTTACGAGGGGGTGGTCCTCCTCTCGGACCCGATGGGGGTGTCTCCCTATGCCGTTTCCCTCTCCCCCGCAGCGGCCCTGCTGGTTGGCCTGATGGACGGCAGACGTACCGTACGGGATATAACGGAGGAGTACGTCAGGCTCACGGGCGACCTCATAACCTACGGCGAGGTCCTCTCCTTAGTTGAGAAGCTGGACAGATGGTACATGCTGGACAACGAAAGGTTCCGGGAGGAGTACGACCGTCTTAACAGGGAGTTCTTGAGACGAGGAGTGAGGCCGTACGTCTTCGCCGGAGAATCCTACCCGGCGGATCCCGTAGCCCTCAGGTCCATGGTGGCGGTGGCCCATCGCAGGAGGGGGGTCGGAGAGGTGCCGCTTGCGAGGGGGGTGGTGATGCCCCACATAGACCCACGGAGAGGCTGGAGGGTCTATCTTGAGGGACTTCGGGCCGTGGAGCGGAACCGCTCCCGCACCTACGTGATAATCGGCGTGGCCCACTCCCCCATAAGCCATCCCGTGCAGGTCCTCCCTATGGACCTTGACACCCCCTTAGGGAGGGTAAGGGTAGCCCGGGACGTGGTGGATTACGTCATCTCATCCACGGGGTTTGACCTCCTCTCCGACCCCTTAGCCTTCTCCCGGGAGCACTCCGTGGAGTTTCCTGTCGTATTCGTAAAGGCCCTCCATCCGGATGAGGAGGTGGAGGTGGTACCCCTGATAGTGTCCGACTTGGGGGACAACGCCGAGGCCATAGACGAGGTCATGGCCCACCTATCCGAGGCCCTCAAGGGTAGGGACTTCCTGCCCGTGGCCGCCGTAGACCTGTCCCACGCCGGTCCAAGGTTCGGAGACCGGTACTACGACGAGGCGAAGGTGAAACATTACGACGGTGAGTTCATGGCCGCCTTTGAGACGGGAGTACCGGAATCCCTCTTAGCCCTATACGAGGAGTACGGGAACCCTACCAACATAGACGCCTTCGGGGCCACCTACGCCCTGATGCGCCTCCTTGAGGGCGACGGAGGAAAGGTCTTAGCCTACGAGATCTCTTACGAGGACGAGACGTCCTCCGCCGTCAGCTTTATGGCGGGCACCCTAACGTAGTCAGGCCTCTAAGTTCTCCGCTATCACCTCGGCTATATCCTTTACCATCGTCGGCTCCTTTCCGGCGGCCTTTACCCCGTCCGTTATCATCGTCATACAGAAGGGGCACGCTACGGCTATCTCGTCGGCACCCGTCCTGAGGAGCTCCTCCGTCCTCTCCACGTTTATGGCCTTGCCTACCTTCTCCTCAAGCCACATGCGGCCACCACCGGCCCCACAGCAGAAGGAGTTCTGCTTCGTCCTCTCCGGCTCCACCATCCGGGCTACGAAGTTCAGGGTAAGGCGGGGAGCATCGTACTGTTTGTTGTGCCTACCCAAGTAACAGGGGTCGTGGAAGGTCAGGCTCTTGCTCCCCTTCTTCACCTTCAGCCTGCCCTCGGACAGGAGCTTGGCCAGAAACTCGCTGTGGTGATAGACCTGTACGCTGGGGTCAAGGCCGAAGTCCGGATACTCGTTCTTTATGGTGTGATAGCAGTGCGGACATGAGGCCACTATCACTTTGGGTTTGTAGTTGTTCAGGGTCTCTACGTTCTGGGTGGCAAGCATCTCAAAAAGGAGCTCGTTCCCGCCCCTACGGGCGGAGTCCCCCGTACAGGACTCCTCGTTCCCCAAGACGGCCACCTTCAGGCCCGCCCTCTGCATCAGGTCTATAACCGTGCGGGCGGTTTTGCTGTACCTCTCGTCGTAGGCCGCGGCACACCCCGCCCAGTACAGTACGTCAAACTCCTTCCCCTCGCGAGCCTTTATAACGTCCATACCCTCCAGCCACTTCTCCCGATCTGCCGCCGGCATGTTCCAAGGGTTCCCCTGATTCTCCATACCCCTGTAGGCCTGCCCCAGACCACCGTCCTCTCCCTCCATAAGCACCTTACCCCTCCTTATCTGCAGGATAGTGTAGAGCTGCTCGTTACCCACGGGACAGACCTCAACGCAGGCACCACACGTCGTACAGGCCCATAGGGCCTCGTCGCTTATGGCGAAGTCCGTGAGCGGGCGGACGCTCCCACCGGAGGCGAACTCCCTCAGGTTGTAGTTCAGCTCGTACCTCATGTTTATGATGAGAGCGGAGGGAGATAGGGGCTTTCCGGTGTTGTAGGCGGGGCAGACGTCCTGACACCTATTACACATTATGCAGGCGTAGGCGTCCATTATCTGCGCCCATGGGAGGTCCTGAAGCTCAAGGGCTCCGAGTCTCATCTCCTCCTCGTCCTCCATCTGCTCCATCTTCTCCATCAGGTTCATGGCGGGGAGATAGGCGTGGGGTTTATCCCGGCGTACGGACCACTTGACGGGGGCGAAGAACAGATGCACGTGCTTGGAGAAGGGGAAGTAGGGGAAGAAGGCCATTATGGCGCCTATACCTATCCACCAGAAGAGGTGCTCCAGAATTACCTTCCCGCCGAACAGGGGTACGAAGAGGGAGGCGAAGGGCATGGTTGAGGAGGGACCGTCCATACCGGCGGCGACGTGCAGGACCCGGAAGAGGACGTGGGTAAATATGAACACGAGCACTATGGCCGAATCCCTCGCTATGCCGGGTACGGCCTTCTCGTGTATCAGGACGTTTTCCCTGAAGGTTAGACGCCTATCCCTGAAGATGTACCGGCGCACGCCGAAGTATATCACCCCGACCAGAGCGAGGAGGCTCAGGAGGTCCGTCAAAAAGTCAAAGACTGCCTGTACGGGGGTGTGACCGAAGAGCTTGAAGTGGGGGACAAAGGCGGCTATAACGTCCTGAAGGTTGACTAAGGCGTAGAGTATGAAGGCCGTCATAACGAAGGAGTGGAAGGTGGAGGTTATAATGCGGGCTTTGAAGATGGGTTTCTGGAGGAAGAAGGCCTGAATACCCCACCATACGTTTAACTTCCTTCCCTCACCTATACCCCGCCTTATGGCGGCGACGGCGAGGGCGAAGTTTCGGTAGGTGAAGTACCCGGATACGCCAAGAAGAAGCAGAAATAGAATTCTCTCCCACAGGGTAAGCATAGAAGGGATTATACCGTGGGGTGCGGTATTAAGGGGTGTCGGGCCGGCAAAACGGCCCTATCGGGCCGCCGCCTTCCTCAACCGGTTCATTATGGCTCTTCCCAACCCCTCCTCGGGTACGGGCATAACGGCTATCACGTCGTACCCTGACCTATCGGCCTCGTACAGGATGGAGAACAGGTTGGCGGCCACCTCCCCGAGGTCCCCACTCTCGGAGAGGAAACGCACCTCCCCCTCCACCCCGTACGCAGGGGAGGGGAGCAGGAGCAGTACCCTCCGGTACCTCCCCCGCAACCTGTAGTAGTCCTCCCAGCTCTTCAGGATAACCAGACGGGTGCGCGGAGAGTAATGGCGCTTTAGAGTCCCGGGAGATAGAACCTCACCCCCGGAGTACGGCCTTACCTCTTTACCGATGGCCCTCTCTATCTCCTCAACCGGTAGCCCACCCGGTCGGAGGAGGTAGGCTTCCCCCTCCGTCAGCATCACTATCGTGGATTCCACCCCTATACGGGTTCTCCCGGCGTCCAGTATCACATCCACCCTGTCCCCCAAGGTCTCGGCCACCTGACGGGCGGTCGTGGGGCTGACGTACCCGAAGGGGTTGGCACTCGGCGCGGCTATGGGGACTCCGGAGTACCTTATGAGTTTGAGGGCCACGGGGTGGGCGGGCATCCGAACGGCCACCGTGGGGAGACCGGCCGTCGTTATGGGGGGGACCGTATCCCTCCTGGGTAGGACGAGGGTAAGGGGTCCGGGCCAGAACCTCTCCATCAGGATCCGGGCCTCCTCCGGCACCTCTTCCACCAGTCTTAGCACTTCCTCCCGGGAGGCCACATGCACGATTAGGGGGTCAAACCGGGGCCTACCCTTGGCTTCGTAGATTTTAGCCACGGCCCTCGGGTTGAGGGCGTCGGCACCTAAACCGTACACCGTCTCCGTAGGGAAGGCCACCAGTCCCCCCTCCCTTATTACGGAGGCGGCGAGGCGGATGTTCTCCTCCGTTGCGGGGAGTAAGTTCCTCATCACTTGAAGTTAGCCGGCTCCTCCTTCACACCTAACTTTCGGTTGCTCCAACGGGCTAAAACGAAGAGGAGGTCCGAGAGTCGGTTGAGGTATATCTGGACCTGCGGGTTTATCTCCTCCGTCCCCATGGCCTCAACGATGGACCTCTCCGCCCTACGGCACACCGTACGGGCGACGTGAAGGAGGGCCGAAACCCTGTGCCCCGCCGGAAGGATAAACTCCTTCAGAGGGGGGAGGTCGGAGTTGTATCGGTCTATAAGGCCCTCCAGCCACTTTACCCTATCGTTGTCCGTCCTCCTGACCTCAAAGGGGGCGTTCGGGGGAGTGGCCAGGTCTCCACCGATGGTGAAGAGGTCGTTCTGTACGTCTCTAAGGACCCCGTCCAGCTCCGATATCACCTCTGGCAATTCCGCCCTTATTAGACCGATGTAGGAGTTGAGCTCATCCACATCGCCGTAGGCCTTCACCCGTGGGTGCGTCTTCGGAACGACCTCACCGTTGGCCAGATAGGTCCTACCTCCGTCCCCGAACTTCGTATAGACTCTGGTTATCCTCACGGCAGGATTCTAAGGACGCTCCTTAACGTACAGCAGGAAGCGGAACCCGTCGGGAGGGTCCGGATGGAGGAGGACGTACCCCTTCGGGACCCCGTGGCATGCTTCCCTATCCACCAGAAGGTACCTGTAGCCTACCCTCTGCGACATACTGAGCTTAAACACCCTCTCCATACCGGCAAACATACTCCAGTTGGCGTACAACCCTTTAGGGCATACGGAGAGGTACTCGTGCCGTTTGAGTCTTAGATTCGCAGGTCTCTCAACGAAGGTCCTGTAGAAGGGAGCGTACCCACCCGTACCGGTTCCCATATTGACGTACGCTACCACCGAGGCTACCACCAGATTGATGAGGGATACGGGAAGGGCGACCTTCCACGTCGGGCCCCATTCCTCCACGGCCTTAAGGACGGGGGAGAAGAGGGAAGACAGGAAGAGGGCGTAGAAGAAGAGGGATGGATGGAGGTAAAACCGGGCCTGTTTCATACTCACCATTATGGGAAGGCTGCCGGCGAGGGCCACGAGTAGGTATCCGAGGGTGCTCCGGTCCCACCTCAGACGCCGGAACACTAAAAGCAAAGGTAGAAGGAACGATAGGGGAAAGAGTAGCTCCGTCAGGAGGGCGTACAGGATGTAAAAACGCGTGGGAGCGGGGTTCTCTCTTCCCGTTAGACTGGCCTCCAGCTGGCGCCGGAGGTACTCCGAAAAGAAGTGCCTGACCTCACCGTTTAGGAGCAAGAGCAGGAAGGCTAACAGGAACACCCCCACGCCTATGGTGGTAATCAGGATCCTTCTCCGGGTTTTGGCCTTAGAGGGTAGGAAAAGTGGGGTCGCTAAGGGGAACAGACCCACGGGCCCCTTGACTAAGAAGGCTAAAAGTACGGACAGCCCGGCCGGGAGGGAGTAGAGGGAGCCTTTACGTAGGGCGGAAACGTAAAAGAGTAGTGAGAGGAGGACGAAGGTACTCGTAGCGTTCTCCAACATGTTGTTCCTTATCACCCATCGGTAGGAGTGGAAGGAGAAGAGTACGAGTAGAGGTGCCCAGAGTCCGGGGTCCTCCTCCCTTTTCAGCCGGCGGTAGAGGACGGAAAAGAGGGTGAGGTTCAGGGCGGCTACGGAAAAAGAGTACAGCTTATCCACCCACAGGTTATCTCCAAAGAGCCTGTAGAGGACGGACTGGAGCCAGAAGCTGAGGGGCGGGTGTCCGTAGAACTCCCTGCCGAGGGTAAGGCTGTAGGCCGGTTTCCATAGGGTTCCGAAGCCGATGGCGAGGTTTCGGGATACGGCCGAATACACTACGCCGTCAAGGAACATACCGTAGGATAGCAGGTAGGGGGATACGGAGAGCAGGAGGAAGGATAGGGCGAAGAGTAGTAAAGCGGAGCGGTTCAGTCCCCTTTCCATCTGACCACGCCCCCGTAAAAGAGCAGGAGCCACACTAAGGGGGCTAAGTTCCGGGTAAATAGGGGTGAGGGCTGAAGGAGGGAAAACAGGAGGGTCATGATCAGGACGGTTAGGGATAGGGGATTTCCGGCCACCCGGAGGAAGAGAAAGATCAGGAAGATGGAGAAGGTAAGGAAACCCAACACACCCGTCTCCCCCAGAATCTGTACGAACAGGTTGTGGGGGTCCACGTTCTCAACCCACTTGGTACAGACTTTTTTCGGGAGATCCCCCTTTCTGCACTGAGCCTTCCACTCTTCCCTGTACCTCCCAAAACCTATACCCGTGAGGGGGCGCTTTTCCCACATGCGGTAGGTGGCCTCCCACATAAGAAGGCGTAAGACCTCGTAGCTCTCGCCCCTGACCACGTCTATGGGTGGTTTGTATTTCCTCTCGTACCCTTCGGTGTGTAGGACGTGGGAATTTACGTAGGTCCGGAGGTTAAGGAAACCCCGTAGGGCGTAAGGGGAGGCGAAGAGCAGCGCGACCGTTACGATGGCAGAGGCGAAGTTAAAGGCCCTCTTACCTCTCTCAACCGCCCCCTTGAGGACGAAGGCGGAGAAGAGTGAGCCCATCGCCGACCTTGAGAAGGTCATAGAGGTCAGTATCACGGAGAGTAGGGAGTAGGCCGTATAGCCGTAGTGTGCCAGTACGACGGAGAAGAGGGCGAACAGGAACCCCGTGGGGTTGGGGTGCAGGTTGAAGGGGTTGAACCGCGCCCACCCTAAGACGTAGAAGTAGGGAAGGAGGACGAGGGCGGAAAGGAGGACCAGCACCTTCCCCCCTATCCTATAAACCCACGGGATGTCGGGGTCGTAGGCCAGTATCAGCGGCAGTATCCACAGGTAGGCCGCTATCTGAAAGGTCTCCTTCAGGCTCGGAAGCGGAGCGGGTGAGAGGAGAGCGGAGAGCAGGACAGCGGAGAGAAAGAGGCCGGAGAGGAGATAATAGGCCCGATTTCGGGTTAGTACGTACTTCACCCCTTCCCATCTGAACACCGTGGAGGAGAGGGCAACGAGGAGGAAGATAGCGTCCACGGGTGAGAGGTGGAGGGTAAAGGAGCCTATACGGACGTCCGGTACGAGTAGGTTGAGCACCACGGAGAGTATGCCTATCAGTAGAGCGGTTTCAACAGGGCGAACTTTGTCCATACGTAGTACCTCCATATAGGCCGAACGTTCAAGCGTACGAAGGGGGCCTCCGGAACGACCCCTGAGACCACTCCCACCATCACGCCGGGGTGGTCGTAGGCCATGAGAGTGTCCCCCACCTTCACATCCGCAACCTCCGGCAGGAAACGGACCGCGGGTGTTTTCCCTCCCCTCATGGTTCCCCATACCCCGGACCTCATATCCACTACCCTGATATAGAACTCCCGGGAGTGCAGTGTAAGGACCTCTCCGTTCCTTCCGATCGTCGTGAGCATCCTGCCTACGAGGCCGTGGGCCCAGAGCAGGTCCCCCGGGGAGGGGAGGGTGTCGCACCGTACGGTCATCCTTTCGGGATAGGCGGGAGGTTCCATGTTGAGAAGGGTACAGGTCCCCTTAAACTCCACGGGTAGATAGGAGGTCGTGTCTATAGGATTTACCACCACAACCCTACTCTTGAGCTTTAGAAGCTCGTCTCTCTGGACCCTCAGGTCCGTTATAGCGTACAGGGCCCTCCTTACGGAGAAGAGGGGAGAAAAGAGGTTGGGTAATCCCGCCCAGAAAAGGGCCTCCCGAGTAAAGGGGAAGAGGAGGAGGGCGGAGGCCAGAAGTGCTAAACCCTCCCATTTATCCAGATCCAGCCTCAACCATGAGGGGAGCATCTTATCTGCTCGCTGCTATCAAAAGCTTCTTGTACTCGGGGTTTTTGTCTATGTTTTCAAGGACTATACCCGCCCCCCTCGCCACGCTCTCGTAAGGGTTCTCGGCCCTTATGAACTTTACACCGGTCTCCTCCTCCAGACGTCTGTCCAGACCCCTTATAGTGGAACCTCCACCGGTCAGGTATATACCCTCCTCAAGCACGTCCCTCACGACGGAAGGCTCCGCCATGTCCAGAACCTTCCTTATGGCCTGTGCCAGCGAGTCTATGACCCCCTTGAGGGCCTCTTTAACGTCCGAGGACTTTATAGTTATCTCCGTGGGCTTGCGGGAGAAGACCTCCCATCCCCTTATGAGTATCTCCCCGTCGTGGTCACCGTATACGTCCCCTATCTTTATCTTTATCTCCTCGGCTATGTTCTCGTCTATGGCTATGTTATACACCCGTCGGATGTAGTCCGCTATGGCCTCGTTCATCTCGTCCCCGGCTACCCGTATGGGCTGCTTGGCTACCACGCCCGCTAAGGAGATTATGGCGATCTCGGACGTTCCCCCTCCGATATCTACGATCATATGTCCCTGAGGCTCAAAGACGTTCAGACCTATCCCCACGGCCGAGGCAACGGGCTCTTCTATCAGGTACACCTGATTGGCCCCTACGCTCTTGGCCGCGTCTATCGTAGCCTTCCGTTCAACGTCGTTGGCCCCGGAGGGGACGGCCATAAGCATGGTCGGGTTGGCTATGAAGTTCTTTATGACCTTCTTCCGGAACTCCGCCAACATCATCTGGACGTACTCAAGGTTGTGAATTACTCCGTCCTTTATCGGCCTCTTGGCTATCAGGCCCTCGTGGGTCTTTCCCAACATGCGCTTGGCGGCGTCCCCTACGGCTATGACCTCCTTCGTGTTGGAGTCTATGGCGATCACGGACGCCTCCCGTAGGACTATCCCCTCCCCCTTCAGGTAGATGAGCGTGGTGGAGGTCCCCAGGTCCACCGCTATCCCCGGCTTGAAGAAGTTAAGGAGGTTCCGGAGGAAGTTCCTCAACCCTCTATCTCCTCAACCTCTACGTACCTTCTAACCTTCTCAACCTGACCGCGGATGGCGGGCACGTCCCTGTGTATGACCGTCTGTCCTATCTTACGCAGCCCCAGAGACCTCAGGATGCGCTTCGTCTTCTTACTCTTGTCTATGAGGCTACGCTTCAGAGTTATCTTTAGCTTCCTCATTCTGGGCCTCCTCCTTTACCTGCTCCTGGACCCTCTTCTTCTTGCCGCGCGCCGATAGGACCTCGTCGGGGCTCCTCATCATGGATAGGGCCTTTATGGTGGCGTACAGGGCGTTTACTGGGTTGGTGGAGCCGATGAGCTTGGTGAGTACGTTCCGGTACCCGGCAGCCTCAAGTATGGCCCGTACGGGACGTGAGGCTATGATACCCGTACCGGGGGAGGCCGGTTTTATCAGGAGTTTGGTGGCCTTGAACTTCACCTGTACGTCGTGGGGTACGGTGCCCCTCCATACTATGGTCCTTATCATGTTCTTCTTGGCGCGCCTTATGGCCTTCTGTATGGCGTCCGGGGTCTCTTGGGCCTTGCCGTGCCCAACGCCGACCTTTCCGTTGCCGTTTCCGACCACCACCCACGCGTCTATGTGGAACTTACGCCCCCCGGACGTCATCTTGGACGTTCTCCTTATCACTACCGTAGTCTCAATCAGTTGCTCTTCCATCCTTCACCTCCTTTAAAAGCTCAAACCACCCTCACGCGCGCCCTCGGCAAGGGCCTTCACGCGACCGTGGTACTTGTATCCGGCGCGGTCAAACACCACCTCCGTGATGCCCTTCTCCTTAGCCCTCTGGGCTATCAGCTTACCCACCTCTCGGGCCTGCTCGGTCTTCTTCATGCCCTTTATCTTCTCCCTTATCTCCGGTGAAAGGGTGGAGGCACCGGTTATCACTATGGAGGATCTAAAGGGCGGATCAAGTACTATCTGGGCGTAGATGTGCCTGTTGGATCTGAACACGACCAGACGCGGTCTCTCTGGGGTACCCTCAACCCTCTTGCGTACCCTTAGGTGCCTCCTCTTACGTCTCCTAACACGGTACTCCGTCTTCTTTCTTTCAGAAACGTACCTCATGACAACCCCCTTATACCTTGGTCTTCTTGGTGGGCTTAAGTACCAGTACCTCGTCGGCGTAGCGTATACCCTTGCCCGTGTAGATGTTGGGCTCCTTTATGGACCTTATCTGAGCGGCTACGAGCCCCACCAGCTCCTTGCTGGTTCCGGTCACTATCACCGTATCTACACCCTGAACCTCGGCCTTGACGTACCTGCGGTACTCCTCGGGGACGCTGTAATACACGGGATGGGAGTACCCCACCGTGAAGACGAACCTGTCCCCCTCCTTACGAACTCGGTACCCTGTACCGACCACCTTCAGCTCTTTCCGGTATCCCTCTACGACCCCCTTTATGGCGTTGGCGAGATGACGGTATACGGTGCCGGGTAGGGCTTTGGCGAGCTTACGGTCAGGTTTGGACACGCTCTTCGGGTCCACGGGCTTTACCCAGATCTCCTTCTCCTTGACCTCCACCTCAACCATGGGGGGAATAAAAACTTCAACCTCCCCTTTCGGCCCTTTAAAGTGGAAGACCTTTCCCTTTACGGTCTCCCCCTTGAACTTACCCTCTCCGTCCTTAACCTCAACCTTCACGTTGGAGGGTACTACGATGGGTTTCTTTATTAACCTTGACATGTCGCACCTCCGTTAATACACCTTTGCTATGAGCTCGCCGCCCACCCTTAGACGTTTGGCCTCGCGGTCGGACAGGACACCTTTGGACGTAGAAAGTATCGCTATCCCAAGGCCGTTATACACCTTGGGTATCTCCTCAACTCCGACATACACCCGGCGGCCGGGTTTGGAGACCTTCTCTATGTGCCTGATTACGGGTTGCCCTTTGTAGTAGCGTATATACACCCGTATCTTCCTCTTGACGCCCTCGCCCTCAACCTTGTAGCCGTCTATGTACCCTTCCCGCTTGAGGACGTCCAAGATGGCCATCTTGAACTTGGATGCCGGCTCTACGACCGTCTCCTTCTTCCCGGCCGTGATGGCGTTGCGTATCCGGGTTAGCATGTCGGCGATAGGATCCGTAAGCATGCCTCTTACCTCCTTGTGTTTGCTTACCAGGAAGCCTTAACCACACCGGGTAGCTTTCCGAACAGAGCCATCTCGCGGAAACAGATACGGCATATACCGAACTGCCTTATGTAGCCGTGATCCCTCCCGCATATCCTGCACCGGTTGCGCTTCCTCACCCTGTACTTGGGTTTCCTCTTCATCTTCTCCATCTGCGCCTTGGTCGCCATAAGCGGCTATTATACTGGGGAAGTGGTTATATTGTGGAAGCGGGGAAAGGCAGGATGGCCCCTCGTGTTCAGGGGGAAACGTTCGTCGTATTTTCAAGCGCAACGTGAAGGTTGAAGGTCTTTACTCCCCCGCTCCTCACCTGCTTTAGATATTCCGATGAGGGAATGAACAGAAGCTTCAGGAAACCTATCAGATGTTCCTCGTCGTTTATCTTCAGGTAATCACCGGGGTTCTTTCCTTTAACGGACGATTTGACCGTCTGGAACTTCAAGGCGGTTCTTTTCAAAGCTGTCAGCAATCCTCCCCGGACACCGAACAACCTCTCCAGCATTTCAATATCTTTCGGTATGGGGATGGAGCCCCCGAAGTCTTTCCTGAACCAATGGCCCACGGTGTGGTGATACCCCTCGGGAAACGCCTTTATAACGTCGTTTATGGTCATACCCTTAGATTTTCTTAAAACGTTCAGGTAGTGTGCCACCATCGGTTGGCTTACCCTGTAGAGCCTCATCTTAGTAAAGTACTCCCCTATTACCAGCTTCCGGGCGCCCGGCGATGCTCCCCAGTTAAACCTATCCAGATACAAAAATTTGCTCTCTGATCTCCCGTTTTTTCCACTCTCATCTCCGTAATTTCGGGCATCCCCCTCAAAATTCCGGTATTCTATACTCTCCAACGTGATGATTACCTCCTCCGGCTCACGCACCACCGGGACACTTTGTAGGTCCCTCCACAGCCCGTATCCGCACGTCGGACAGAGGTTATCGCCCAGGGGGTCGTACGGATCCTCCAACTCCGCTCCACATCTGGGGCAGTAAAACCTCAACCCCTCCATAAGGATCTCATCCCTCTCGGGATGTATGACGAACTCCGGGGAAACCCTGCTCTCCCAAGCCACTAAGACCACCTTCGGAAACCCATCCTTATATCTTTCTACGACCTCTACGACCTTCCCCTTTGCCGTCTTTTTACCGGATATGTCCTTGACACCCATTCCAACGAACTTCCTTTTGGCCCAGTTCTCATCCCCCCTCGTTTTGTGAGCCAACCTAACACGGTCTATATAGAACCTATAGGCGACTTTCGTACTGTTCCTTGCTAACATGAAGACCGGGAACCACCCTCCATCTCTCTCAACCACGATCATGTTCCGCAGAACGTATCCGTGGTTATACAAGGCATGCACGTAGTATAGATCCTCCAGACTCCATCCCTTTACACCGAAAAAGTAAATGGCGTCCTCCCGATGAAAACGTTTGAAATTCTCCGATGTCATCCCTCTGAGAATAGATAGGAACTCCTCGGTGCTTTGGGATAGATACACCTCCCCGTACCTGTCCTGAAGAAGGATCCTCAAGCTCCCCGCAGGAAGGTCCTCTTCCTCAACGGGATTCCAGGTGTATTCTTCATCATCAACTTTAACGACCTCACCTGTACCCACCCTACTTTTTATTATATCCACGAAGCTATCCCCTTTTTCTATCAAGATGAACCTCAAATTTTTGCCGTAAAACCCACTCCTTAGCCTTTTGACTACGGCGGCAGTTGTACCCGTACCGGCGAAGGGGTCCAGTATCACATCACCATCCTTCAGCTTTACCCGGTTTAGCATCTCCTCAACTAACCTTTCGGGATAAACGGCCGTGTGTTTCCAGGGGGTTTGCTGCAGGGGAACTTTGACCACACTCCGCTTAACACCACGGTACAGGTTATTTTTGCCCTTTGAAAAGACCAGAACAGGCTCGTAGGTATTGGTAAATCTATCTTTGACAGAGGACGGCATGTGATTAGGCTTGTACCATACCGTTATATCTTCAAGGTGCCATCCGTTCTTTACCATGTGATACGCTAACCTGTAAGGTATTTGAAGAAGATGGGATTTTCCGTACCGGTTCAGGTACTTATCGCCTACGTTCAGGAAGAAAACCCCGTCCTCCTTTAGTTTTCGGTACAGCTTGTTGAATATCATCACCAGCCTGCCTATATACTCTTCGGGCGTTCTCTCTAAACCTATTTGCCCTTTAAACCCGTAGTCCCGCTGTTTCCAATAGGGCGGTGAAGTGATTGCAACGGCCACGCTCCCGTCCTCCACAAAGTCAAGGGCCGTATAAACGTCCCCGTGTAAAATGAGATCCTTTTCCATATTACAACCTCCTAACCTGATAATCCAACAGGTTGATTCGGTCAAAGTACTTTCT
>CAYYQD010000036.1:0-14978 GCA_964473735.1 uncultured bacterium | reverse complement strand
AAGGGGGTACGGAGTCAGCCAACCCCGGTATCACTTTCGTGTAATTTATACCCAGAGTAATACCTCCATTTCTCTGAAGATACGATATTGCAGTCTTCGCACGTTTAAGATGCCGCTATACGTACGTTTCTATCGCACGGTCCCGTATTGACACCCGTTATTATCTGACCGTACGCGGAATCAAGGCTGTCGGTTCCGGGCGTATCAGGGCGGTATCACTTATGTAGGATTTATACCCAAAGTGATACCACATCGTAAAGAGAGGCACGGTTCCACCAGTAAGAGTGAACGTTAGCCATTGTCCTCGGTATCCGGTTAGATTATCTCCGTTTCTCCGTACGGCGCCCGTCCTTTAACGGCACTATATTTGAACAACACTTACGACACCGCATCCCTCTACCGTGGGGTGGAAACCCCGCCATAAGAGGCGAAAGGCCATCCGCTCCCCAATCAAGGGTATAATTGCAACTCGTGTTCGGAATAGTAGAGAAGTTCAGCAACTTCCTGACGGCTAACAGGAACCAGAGGGAGGTCAGGAAGAGGTGGAAGATAGTTGAGAAGATAAACCGCATTTACGAGAAGCTGAACCTAACACCGGAGGAGATCCTGAAGCGCACGGAGTACTTTGAGAGGGCTCTAAGGGAAGGTGCCAAGCCGATGGAGCTTCTGCCGGAAGCCTTTGCCGTTGCCAAGTACGCCACCAAGGTCCTGACGGAGAAGGGATACGAGTACGAGGTGCGCGGGATAAAGACCCGCTGGGAGATGATATACTACGACGTCCAGCTCATCGGGGGCATAGTCCTCTTTGAGGGTAAGATAGCGGAGATGGCCACGGGCGAAGGTAAGACCTTAGTCGCCACCTTACCGATGTACCTCCACGGGCTCATAGGACGCATAAAGAACAAGGGGGCCCATCTGGCCACGGTGAACGACTATCTGGCCCAGAGGGACAGGGAGTGGATGGCTCCTCTCTACGACATGTTGGGCCTTACGGTGGATGTGATATGGTCGCAGATGCCCCACGAGCTGCGCAAGAGGGCCTACCAGGCGGATATAACCTACGGTACGGCATCCGAGTTCGGCTTTGATTACCTGCGGGATCACATGGTGTTCTCAAAGGAGGAGAAGGTACAGCGGGGCCACTACTACGCCATAATAGACGAGATAGACTCCATCCTCATAGACGAGGCCCGTACCCCCCTGATAATCTCCGGACCCGCCCAGCACTCCAACGTGGAACGCTATCGGGAGATGAAGCCCGTAGTGGAGGCGATGTACAAGGAGCAGAAGAAGCTGGTGGCCCGGTTCCTTGACGACGCCGAGAGACTGCTGGCGCAGGGCAAGAAGAAAGAGGCCGCCCGTCGCCTCCTACAGGTCAAGCGTGGAGATCCCAAGAACCGTCGTCTGTTCAACCTCCTCCAGAAGCCGGGCATGATGTCCATGGTGGATAAGATGGAGAGCGAGGGCCTACGGGACAAGAAGATAAGGGAGTGGGATGCCGAGCTGTACTTCGTCGTGGATGAGAAGTTCCACACGGTGGATTTCACGGAGAAGGGTCGGGATTTTGTAAATGAGCACTATACCAAGAAGAAGTGGCACGACCTGCAGAAGATATGGAAGTACCCGGACCTCTTTAAGTTGCCGGACATATCCACCGAGATACACGAGATAGAGATAAACCCCAAGCTGTCCCCCAAGGAGAAGTACGAGCTAAAGGAGGCTCTTTACAGGGAGTTTCAGGACAAGACGGACAAACTCCACGCCCTCCAGCAGCTCATAAAGGCCTACACCCTCTTTGAGAAAGAGGTGGATTACGTCGTGATGCAGGGTAAGGTGATAATCGTGGATGAGAAGACCGGCCGTCTGATGCCCGGGAGACGCTGGAGCGACGGCCTGCACGAGGCGGTGGAGGCAAAGGAGGGCGTACCCATACAGCAGGAGACCCAGACCTTCGCAACAATAACCCTGCAGAACTACTTCAAGATGTACGAGGTCTTGGCCGGAATGACCGGTACGGCCGCCACGGAGGCGCAGGAGTTCTGGGAGATATACAAGCTGGACGTTATCACCATACCCACCAACAGGCCCGTGCGCAGGGTGGATAAGCCCGACATCATATACCGCACGAAGAGGGACAAGTACTTAGCCATGGTCAAGGAGATAGAGCTGTGGCACCGCTTGGGTAGGCCCATACTGGTTGGCACCACCTCCATAGAGGAGTCGGAGCTACTCTCCCGCTATCTGAGGCTGCGTAAGATTCCCCATCAGGTACTGAACGCCAAGCACCACGAGAGGGAGGCCAAGATCGTGGCCTTAGCCGGTAGGAAGGGGGCCGTGACCATAGCCACTAACATGGCGGGCCGTGGGACCGACATCAAGCTGGAGAGGGGGGTTCTGGAGCCTTACGACAGGGATACCGTAAGGAAGATAGTAGAGGAGGTGAAGGAGAACCCTCCTCCCACGTGGAAGGAGATAGTCAAGAGGGGGGAGATACCACCTTACGACGAGAACGACCCCTCAACCTGGGAGTACTACGGCCTGTACGTTATGGGTGCCCAGAGGCACGAGGCCAGACGGATAGACAACCAGCTGCGGGGTAGGTCCGGCCGGCAGGGTGACCCCGGTATGTCCAAGTTCTTCCTCTCCCTTGAGGACGACCTGATGAGGCTCTTCGGGGCGGATAAGGCCGTTGAGATGTCCGAGAAGTTCGGATACAAGGAGAAGTGGCCGCAGGAGTCCAAGATGGTCACTAAAGCCATAGAGAACGCCCAGAAGCGCGTGGAGTACATGCACTTCCAGATGAGGAAGAGGCTCCTTGAGTACGACGAGGTCCTCAACCGTCAGCGCACCGTGGTCTATTCTCTCAGGGACCGCATAGTGGCCGGGGAGGACGTTCAGGACGTAATAAAGCAGTTCATAGAGGAGCTGGTGGACCATCTCCTTGAGGAGTACGCTAACTCCCCCAACCCCGACTTCTGGGATAAGAAGGCCATAAAGGACAGGCTGACCCTCCTCTTCCTTGGGGACTTCACCTTCATAGACGGCATAACCGACAGGAGGGAGCTCCGGGAGAGGATATTAGAGAAGGTGATGGAACTGTACAGGAAAAAGGAGGAGGAGCTGGGTAGCGAGGCCATGAGGGAGGCCGAGAGGTGGGTGCTCCTCACCACCCTTGACGAAATATGGAAAGACCACCTCTACCATCTGGATCACCTGAAGGAGGAGACGAGGCTAAGGGCGTACGGCCAGAAGGACCCCTTGGTGGAGTACAAGAAGGAGGCCTTCGCCGTCTTCAACAAAACGCTGGACAGGATAAGGGACCTGACCTTGGAGAGACTCTTCAGGATACAGTACCTTCAGACCGCCCAGCCGGAGCCCCCTCCCATGTTCGTGCCCATGCCGGAGAAAAAGACGGCGGGGGAGGGGATACCCGTACCGTCGGCTAAAAAGAAGAAGAAACGTAGAAGGAGAGGGGTCGTCTTTGAGGAGTGAAGGGACGGTCACCGGACATCATAACTCTTTTTTTGTAGGATTCTCGCTGTTCGGAGCCTTATAGTACAGTACCATCGGCTTCTGTATAATATAGGGTTATGTTCGGAGCATACTTAAAGAAGTTTTCAATTTTGGTTGGTGTGGTTATAGCTACCTCTCACCTCAACGCCGGTCCTTTGAGCGTGGCACCGCTACAGTTCGTCCAAAACGCAGGCCAGATGCCGGGTGATGTGGCCTTTTACACCATCCACCCTTTCCCCCTTCGTATTACCCGGGATGGGAGGATCCTCCTGTCCGATGTTGAGATAAGCTTCGGCTCTACACCCAAATTCGTCGTAGGAGACATGAGGGATACCTCAAGGATCTCGTACTTCGGAAAAGGAATGGAGATCTCAAACATACCGACCTACAGGAGGGTCGTCCTAAAAGAGGTTTATAGGGACATTGACGTTATCCTAACCGCCATAGAGGGTCCCCGCGTGGAGATGCAAATAGTGGTACGTCCCGGAGGTAATCCGGGCGATATTACACTGGAGGTCTCGGGGGGGGCGCTGCGCTATTCCGACGGAATCGTATCCGTGGGTGACCTCCTGAAGATAACGGATATGGTAGCCTATCAGGGCGCAAATGAACTCCCTATGGAGGTTATCGCCGATGGGAACACCGTCAGGTTTAAGGTATCCGACTACGACAGAAGATTCACGCTGATCATAGACCCGGTGATAGCGGCCGTAGTAAGGGGAGACATGTTCGAAGAGGCTTCCTCAGTAGCCGTGGATAGCGCCGGCAACGTCTTCGTAGCAGGTTATACCCTCAACTCGCTGACCTTCGCACCCAGCCGCACCGTTTTTGGGACGTTGGGGGATGGGGACGCCTTCGTTACCAAGCTGAGCAACGACCTCAGCACCCACATAGCCACGGCCATCCTGGGCAGCAGTAAAGACGATGGCGCCGTCTATCTGGCAATAGACAGCGTGGGTAACGTGTTCGTGGGTGGAGTGACGTTTGACGGGAGTACCTTCGCACCCAGCCGCACCGTCTTTGGGACGTTGGGGAATGGGGACGCCTTCGTTACCAAGCTGAGCAACGACCTCAGCACCCACATAGCCACGGCCATCCTGAGCAGCAGTGGATGGGATGATACGTATTACGTAACGTTTGATGGGAGCGGCAACGTTCTGATCGCCGGAGACGTGGAGAACGTGGATGATTTCGTTCCCGGTACACCCGTGTTCGGAACACCCGGAGGCATTGGGGATGCCTTCGTGGCCCGGTTGAACGGAGATCTATCCTCGCTCCTATCCGTAGCCGTAGTGTCCAGCCCCGATGGAGATTTTGCCTCGGGTATCGTTATAGACGAAGGGAACAACATTCTCATAGCCGGAGGTACGTACGACTCCCGGAATTTCGCACCTAACAGAACCGTGTTCGGAACGGCGGGACTAACCGACGTGTTTATCACCAAGCTCAGCGGTGATATGAGTACCCACATAGCCACGGCCATAATAGGGAGCAGTATGGACGATTACGCTGCCTATCAATCTATCGCCCTGGACAGTGGTGGGAACGTGCTTGTAGCGGGTTTCACTAAAAATTCCTTCGGTTTCTCCGAGAGTAGAGATTTCTTCGGAACCCCCGGTAATTGGGACGTCTTCGTATCCAGACTCTCCGGTGACCTTACGACCCACATAGCGACGGTCATAGTCGCCAGTCCGGACAATGATATGGCCGGAGATATAAAGCTGGATCACAACGGCAACGTACTCGTGAGCGGCACCACGTACGACGCGGAAAACTTCGCACCGAGCAGAATAATCCGGGGTGGGGCCCTCCTGAGCGACGTTTTCGTGACCAAGATTTCATCGGATTTAGACGCCCACCTGCGCACCGTCATCGTCGGAGGGAGGCGTAGGGATAACGGTTATATAATGGCGATGGACAGGGATGGAAACGTCTTCGTGGCGGGCACTACGGAGAATCCAGACACCCTTGCCGACGAAAGGCACTTCTTCGGGGTACCCGGCAATATGGACGCCTTCGTCATACGGATACCTGCGGACTTACTCTCGGTTGAGGAGGGAGCATCCGGCAGGGTAGGTGCGGGAGTGTCCGTATCACTAAATGGGGACTACCTCCGGATTTCCATGAGCCGGTCCGGGTACGTGGGATGGAACCTGTACGCGTCCGATGGAAGGCTACTACGTCGTGAGAGCGTCGGATACCTCCCGGCCGGTAAGTACGCTTTCAAGCTGAATCTGAAGAGGGGGAAATACCTCCTGATCGTGCGCGCAGGGAATACGCTTAGAAGGTTAAAGGTTATACGGTAGCAGCCGTATAGATACGGACCGGTTCCCCTCTTGACACCCATCTCGGGTACCCTTTTGGATGTTGGATTTATTCCTCCGTGGTCCCGGAACGAAATCAACGCCGGATGGAAAGGCCGCCTTACAATAGGCGGCTACTCATGAAAGGGGCATATCCGGACCTTGAGGGGATCCTGAGGAGAAACATCGGGCCCGTAGTCGTTGAGAGAACCAAGGCGGCCAAATTCGGGGACTTCACGACCAACGCACCCTTCAGGCTGGCCAGAGAGAGGAGAAAACCTCCACCGACCATAGCGAGGGACCTCGCCGAAGAGCTGGAGCCCGCCCTAAAAGGGAGATTTTCCGTCAGTACGGCGGGGGGGTACATAAACTTCAGGGTGGAGGAGAAGGCTCTCGCCCACTACACGAACACCGCCTCCAGAGACCCATGGCCCTCCCTGTTTCCCACCGGAGGGAGTCGTATCTTGGTTGAGTTCATATCGGCCAACCCTACCGGCCCTCTAAACGTGGCCAACGCCCGGGCGGGGGCCGTGGGAGACAGCATAGTCAGAATCCTGAAGTTTTTAGGGTTCAGGGCGGAGAGCGAGTACTACGTCAACGATGCCGGAAGGCAGGTGGCAAACTTAGGCCTCTCCGTCCTCCACTTCGTGGCACCGGACAGGTTTCCCATGCCGGAGGACGGGTACAGAGGGGACTACGTGAAGGAAGTGGCGAGGGACTTCGTACCGGAGGCGGCCTCCCTTTTGGCGAAGGGACCGGAGGCTATAACCTTCAGGGAGGCCGAGGAGTTCGGCCGCAAAGTGGCCCACGCTATACTTAAAGGTCAGATAGAGACCCTGAAGCGCTACGGGATAGAGTACGACCGCTTCATCTACGAATCCGAGATACGGACATCCGAGTATCCGGAGAGGGCGTTCTCCATACTCAGGAAAGCCAACCTCCTGTACTTCGCCGACCCCGAAGGTGGGGAGGCATCCCTACCCGTGCCGGATAGGTTCTCCGGGCTGTACGAGGGTGGCAGGTACAGGTACGAGGGATACGCCCTCCTCTTCAGGGCCAAAGCGTACGGAGACGATAAGGACAGGGTGATGGTCAGGTCCAACGGGGAGCCCACGTACTTCTTCTGGGACTCCGCCTACCACCTACACAAGCTGGAGAGGGGGTACGACTACATACTGGACATCTTCGGCCCGGACCACCACGGATACGTCCCGAGGATGAAGGCCGTGATGAGGGCGTTCATGGAGGCCACAGGCAGAATAGCCGTCTACGACGTCATCATAAGTGGGCAGGTCAGCCTGTACTCGGAGGGCAGGAGGGTTAAGATGTCCAAAAGGACGGGGAAGATATACACGCTGGACGACCTCTTAAGTGAGGTGGGAAGGGACGCCGTGAGGTTCTTCATGCTCCTGAGGGCGCCCCAGACCGAGCTGAACTTTGACCTATCCTTAGCCAGAAGGGCCGTAAAGGAGAATCCCGTCTTCTACACCCAGTACGCCCACGCCCGAATAATGAGCCTGTTAGACTTCGCCAGATCTAACGGTGTAAAGGAGAAACCGCTTGAGAGCCTGCCCGGAGACGAGAGGGATGTGGCGATGCTGGTGCAGTACTTCCCCTACTATATCCTGAAGAGCGTCCCCATACCTTTGAGGGAAGAGGTCTGGAGGAGGATGGACCTCCCCGCGGAGGACGTAGGGGGGAAGATGGAGTTCTCACCCAACCTGATAGCCGATTACGTTATAGAGACCTCCCACGCTTACCACAGGTTCTACCAGAACAACCGGATAGTGGGGAGCGATAGACAGGGGGAGAGGATAACCCTCTCCAAGGCCGTGATGTTCGCCGTAAGGCACGCCCTAAACCTCTTAGGGGTAAGCGCCCCCGAGAGGATGGCATAACCTTACATCTTAGAGAAGTACAGGAAGAACCTCCCTGCGTTCAGGGAGTTGGGTTTGCCACCGTACCCAACCTGAACTTCCAGACCGTTGTATCGCAGGCCAACGGAGGCCCACCCGTCGTACCTGACGGGCGAGTGCAGGAGGGCGAAGGGTGGATACTCACCTATCTCGGGCTCCTTAAACGTCCCGTTGTACCTGCCCTTACCTTGCACCCCCAGCTCAAGGAGGGGAGAGAGGCTATTGGAGGTAGGGGAGAGCCGCACGCTGGCGCCCAAGTAATCCCCACCGAAGTACGGCGCTTCATAAAGGGCGTCCCACGGTCTCCTGTTAGCGTAGGTGAAGGCGGAGGTCCATATCAGGTCGTAAGAGACGGGCCCGTGCTCACCGGACAGCCTGATCCCCACCGTGGGTGGCACTATTGAAAACCACGATGGAAGGTAGGGAAAATCGTCTATGACCAACCTCAGGACGTCATTGCCGAGGTCGTAGGATACCTCCCACAGGATATTCACCTCCCTTCCGTAGAACCACTGGTAGAGGTAGCCGGGAAGTAGGGGGTTGAAGGCGCGCACGTCCGGAAAGCGCCCGGAGAGGGTAGATAGGACCGTAGCCTCGGAGAAAGAGAAACGGCCGTACCTGAAGGTACGAAGGACGGCGTACCTGTCTATCCTTTGCCCCTTCACTATGGAGACGGCGTCGGGGTTGAAGTAGTAGTCCCCGTCGGAGGTCCAGAGATTCAACTTCGCGAAGGTGATGCCGTACTCCCACCCGTCCCCCGCCCAGGATAAGGAGAGGGCGTCATATCCCACGGATAGGGCGTCAAAAAGGAGGTCCCCCGTGTCCGGGGGAAGGATGCGCCCCACCCGGAAGGATATTGACCCCACACCGCCCCGTACGTACAGGCTCCGGAAGTCAAGACGGAGCTTATCGGAGTAGAAGGGTTTAACCCTCCGACCGGAACGGCCGAAGAAGTAGGCTGGCTCCACGTGAAAGAAGAGGGTATCCACCGCGACGGAGAAGAAACCCGAAGAGTGGAGATACAGGCTAAGCACTCCCACCCTTGCGTGTAAGCAGGCTCACCAGATACGTCGCTATCAGACTGAAGGCGAAGGCGGGTATCAGCTCGTAGACCGTGCCTTTGAGAGCGGGAACGTTGTACCACAGTACGGTCGTGAAGGTACCGGTTAGCATACCGGCCAGAGCCCCCCAGCGGTTCGTACCCTTCCACAGGAGGGCGAGGAGAATGGGGGGACCGAAGCTGGCGCCCAGACCGGACCAGGCGTACAGCACGAGCCAGTATATTAAGTTCTTCGCGAAGAGGGCGAGGACGAGGGCGAGAAGCGTGACGGCGAGGGTGGTCCAGCGGGAGAAGGACACCAACCTCTCCTGAGATAGCTCCCTGTTCAGGAGTTTCCTGTAGATGTCCTCAACTACGGCCGATGTGACCACCAGGAGCTGGGAATCCGCCGTAGACATCATGGCGGCTATGGCCCCCGCTATCACAAAGCCCGCAACCACTGGAGGGAGGACGGCCGTGGCCAACAGGGGCATGACCTTCTCGGCGTCGGCTAACTCCGGGCCGAAGTAGGCCTTACCCACTATCCCTATGAAAGGGGCACCCCAGTACGCCAAAAGTACCCATAGCATGGCTATGAGGACCCCCTTGCGCACCTCGTGAGTACTCCTTATGGCCATGTACCGGGTCAGGAGGTGGGGCTGCCCCATGTATCCGAGTCCCACCCCCATACCCCCCAGTATCGTTCCCACAAACAGGTCCCTCCCGGCCTTCCCACCTAAGACGCTCAGGAGGTTAGGGTCAATTTCCTTCAGCTTGGCAAACATCTCCCCCACCCCTCCGATCGCCATGATGCCAAGGATGGGGAGGAAGACGGCCGCGAAGAGCATTATTACGCCCTGAACGAGGTCGGTGAGGGCCACAGCCGTAAAGCCTCCGGCCATCGTATAGAGGGCCACGACCCCCGCCCCGATCACCATCCCCAAGACGGGATCCATACCGAAGGTAGCGTTCAGGACCTTGCCGGCGCCTATGATCTGTGCCCCCAGATAGAAGAGGTAAAACAGGAGAATTATGGCGGTACTTATGAGTCTAACGAGGCGGCTCCTATCTCCGAAGCGGGCCTCAAGGTAGTCCGGGATGGTTAGGGCTCCGTACCGCTCCGTCTCCCACCTTAACCTCCGGGCTATTACCGTCCAGCTTACGAATATGCCCAGAGCGACCCCCACGACCGTCCAGAAGACGGACATCCCCATAGCGTACGCGAACCCCGGAAGGCCCAGAAGGAACCACGCGCTTTCCCCGGAAGCCCTCTCAGAGAAGGCTATCACCAGAGCGCCCAGCTTACGGCCACCTAAGAGGAAATCGTCTATGGTGTGCATAAAGCGGTAGGTGTATAGACCTATGAGGAGCATTACGACCACGTAGATTATGAGACCGAGGGCCACTCCGTTCATCCTTCACCCTCCTTCAGGTAGTAGGCTACCGTCATAACCAGAAGAAGGAACCAGCTACCCCAAACCACCAGAATCGTAAGGGCATCCACAGGTGGATATTATAAACCTTGAGGGGGGTTATCTGGGGCGTATGGCGTACTTAAACCCCTTTCCCTCCGCCATCAGGCGGAAGGCCTCCTCTACCCGGTCAAGTGGAAACTCCCCGGAGATCAGAAAGGCCAACCTTCTCCAGTTCTCCCGAAGGATGTTCAGGGCTCTGCGAACGGACGTCGGGGTGTGGTGGAAGGAGGTCAGCAGATGGATCTCGTCGTAGTGTATCCTGTGGGCGTCAAAGGGTACGTACGTCCCGGAGGGTAGCCCACCGAACAGTAGGACCTTCCCTCCTTTCCCCGTGTAGTCTAAGACCTTCCTCCAGACCTCCTCCTTTCCCGTACTCTCAACGACCACGTCGTACTTACCTATGGCATCCCCGTAGGTCAGGACCTCGTCGGGTCCGAGATTCTCCCTTATGAGGGACAGCTTATCCGGATTCCTCCCCAACACCGCCACGGAGTGGCCCATGAGCTTGAAAAGGAGAAGGAAAAAAGAGGCGATGGAGCCTGTACCCACGACCAGCACCCTCTCGTACCCACTAAGGTTGAGGACCTCAACCCCGTGGACGACGCAGGCTAAAGGCTCCAGCATAGGGGCGTACTTAAAGGGAAGTTCCGGGGGCTTCCTGTACAGGTTGCTCCTTACCACGGCGGCCGGTATCCGCAGGTATTCGGCATAGGCTCCCAGAACCATACTCTCCGTAAGGTTGTGGCAGAGGTTGTACTTCCCCCTACGGCACATCTGACAGGTCAGGCACGGACCGGTGTTCGCCCCGACCACCTCGTCCCCTACCCTGAATCCCTCCACCCCATCACCCACCTCAACGATCACCCCAGAGTACTCGTGCCCGAAGGGCCCGTTCCCTATAAGGTGATGGCCCCGAAGGAGAGCTTTCAGGTCCGTACCGTCCGTCAGCGCGTACTCAACCCTTATTACTACCTCTCCGGTTCCGGCCCTCGGCCTTTCCACATCCACCAGCTTTACCCTTCCGTTATCCACGTAGGCGGCCTTCACGCTCCGATTCTACGGACGATCTCGGCATATACCCTATCCACTACCCCTCTGTTCCCCTCGTAGAACTCCCGTGCCCTCCTCCCGATCTCCAGAGCGACGTCCGGCTTCAGTAGTAGGGCCAGTACCGTTTGGGCCAGCTCCTCGTAGGTCCTTGCAATCAGAACCGCCCCGTACCTTACCATGTCCCTCACGTAGGGCTGCCTGTGAAAGTGCGGGCCGCTAACGATGGGCTTTCCCCAGTAAGCGGGCTCTATGAAGGAGTGCCCCCCGTACTTCCGTAAGGTACCGCCGACGAAGACGACGGAGGCCCACCTGTATATGCTCCACAGGTCCCCTATGGTGTCCACGACCAGTACGTCCGTGTCGTCGGGGTCCGTGAGGTAGGAAACCGTGAAACCCTGCCTGCGGAAGGCCGAGGATACGTTCCCGACGTTCTCAAGGTGTCTCGGGGCGACTATAACCCTGAAACCGGACACGTTCCGCCTTACGAGCCTCATGGCCTCGGCTATGTCCCCTATCTCCCTGCCCCTGACGTTGGCGAAGAGCACGGCTCCGGCGGGTTGGAAGGGGGACAGGTCTATCCCCTTGACCGGCCTCTCAACGGAGTCAAACTTGAGGTTCCCCACCACCCTTACCTCTCCGGCACCTAAATCCGAGAACCTCCGGGCGTCCTCCTCGCTCTGGGCCAGAACCAGAGAGACCTTGGACATTACCTCCCGAAAGAGGGAGAGGCGGGAGTACCATCGGTAAGCCTCCTCCCCCACCGTAGCGTTGGCTATGAAGACGGGAATACCTGAAGAGTGAGCGTAAGTTATCAGGTTAGGCCATATCTCCGTCTCCACTATCACCAGTGCCCTCTTACCTCTTAAAAGCGCCCTGACGCACCGCGGAGAGTCCAGAGGGAAGCGTACGGCGTTTATGCCAAGGGAGAGGGCGTAGTCGTACCCGCTACCCGTAAAGACCGAAAGGGCAGCGTCCGGGAAACGCTTGAGCAGAGGGTAGGCGGCGTTCACCTCGCCGACTGAGGAGGCGTGAAAGAGCAGGTCACCTGCCACCTCCCGGCACCTGACGGGGAGGAGGGTGGTAAGGGCGCGGTACAGGGCGTACAAACCTCCGAATTCTACGGATGTTGCCCCCTTACTCCGTCAAACGCTCACCTCCGTTTCACACCTAAAATACGGGGATGCTCAAACGTCTCCACGAGAGGACCAAGGACCTATCTGGAAGGTTCGTGCCGTCTCCCGACAGGCCGGATCCTTTCAGGACTTGGGATGGGGCGGAGAGGTTAGATCTTCCCCTGCCTCCCGATCCCGAAGTATCCTGCAAACACCTCCTGACGCCTTTCCCGGAGCCCTCCCCCTTCACGCTGGAGAGCGTATCCAAGTTCCTTGAGCTGGGAGCGGGGATAACGGGAATCTACGGAGATATATACCGTACGGTAAGAGCCAACCCTTCGGCCGGGAATCTCCACCCCGAGGAGACTTACCTGCTCCTTCGGGACGGTTCCCTGTACCATTACAACGTTAAGGACCACTCCCTATCCCTGCGGGGTAGGCTAAAGCCCCTTGATGGGCTCCTGCCGGAGGGGGGGTTCTTCGTTATCATCACGGCCATATACTGGAGGACCCTCTGGAAGTACGGTGTCAGGGGGTTCAGGTATTCCCTTCTGGACGTCGGACATCTGTACGGAACCTTAAAGGCCGCGGGGCACGTATTAGGATGGAGGGTCATACCCCTGTGGAACTCCTCTCCGGACACGCTGGAGAGGATCTTAGGGTTTGACAGGGTAGCCTTTGCGGAAGGGGAGGAGGAGTACCCGCAGCTGGCTCTGGCCGTGGTCCCACCCTCCGGCCATTATCCCGTGGCTTTACCCCCCGACCTGACGGAGGGGGCCGAGTTCTACGGCGAGCCGAACCGCTTGAGTCCCGACGCCGTGGTGTTTGAGGACGTGGTGGCCCTTGAAAGGGAGACGCGGAAAGGGTACGTGGAGGAGCTAAGAACGGAGCGGGCGGCATCCGTACCCCATATAGACCGTCTCAAGGACAGGATTCCCGAAGACTGCGACGCCGCCAGCGTGATAAGGGGACGGAGATCCCCCTTCGTCTATAGGGAGGACAACTACCTCTCAAAGGACACCCTCGTGGATATGGTGTCCCTCGCCCACGAGTTAAGGGAAGATGGGGTCACCTTCAAGGTTTTCGCCCAGAGGGTACTGGACGTAAAGGACGGTGCCTACGACCCCTACCTCAACCCGCTGAAGGTCGGCAGGGTGAAGGACTTTCTGGTGAAGCTGACCTGCAATCAGAAGCACTGCGGAAACGCCAACCTCAACTTCGTAATAGTCTCCAACCTTGACCTCTCCTACGAGGTCCCCAAGCTCTACAGGACGGTACATTACAGGGCGGGAGCCCTCGGGCAGCTGCTCTACCTCCTTGGAGAAATTTACGGCCTGAACGGGAACGCCATAGGCTGCTTTAACGACGACCTCTTAGCCATCTACGGCATAACCGACCTCTCCTACGTGCATCACGTCAGCATCGGAAAAGGGGATCCACCGCAGAGCTGGATGGCAAAGCCTTTCAGATACGGAAGGAAGTAGGCGGACACCTTACCCTGTTGAAATTTTATCCCCAAATGCTGTAAAATAATCGGTAGGTATGATATGGGTAATTTTAGCATTTCCGGGTTCGCAGGCGCAGTACCTCCCCACTTTGAGGGGAGAGATAAGCTCTCAGTTATCCACGTACTTCGTACCGGGCGATAGGCATGAGGGTGAAGCCCTCTACGTAACGTTCCCACGGGGGATCTCGCTCCTAAAAGACGGCCTGTGGATGGAGGGTGTGAAGATCTCATTCGGGAAGGCCAAGGAGGTTGAGGCCCTATACCCTACCGGGGCTAAGTTCAACTACCTCAGGGGGAAGGACCCCACGAAATGGAGGAGGAACGTACCCGGATTCAGGGCCGTGGCCTACAGGGAGGTGTATCCGGGCATAGACCTGGTGATAACGGGCAAAGGAAAAGGTACGCTGGAGTTCCAGTGGGTGGTGAAACCCGGTGCGGATCCCGGCAGGATAGCCATCGGACTGGAGGGTGGAGAGTTCAGGATGAGGGACGGGGAGCTGTACGTGGTGAGGGACGGTCAGGAGGTAATCAGGATCTCCCCCCCTAAAGCGTATCAGGGGTCCGAGGAGGTGGAAGTCGGGCAGGTTCTAACGGGGAAAGTTTTGAGGTACAGGTTGGGCAAGTACGACCCCACCCACACTCTGGTCATAGACCCGGACCTCTCATCCTTAGCCGCGTCCACCTTCTTAGGTGGCAGCATGGACGACTACATAAACGCCGTGGCGGTTGACAACTCCGGAAACGTTTACGTTGCGGGTGGGACGAGTTCCTCCGACTTTCCAACCACACCCGGTGCATACGATAACTCGCTTAGTGACTCCGCCGACGCCTTTGTGGCCGTTTTCTCCCCGGACCTCTCCTCTCTGTTGGGGGCCACCTTCTTAGGAGGGAATTCAGCTGATCATATAAACGCCCTGGCGGTCGACAACTCCGGGAACATCGTGGTGGCGGGCTACACCTTCTCATCGGACTTTCCCACCACATCCGGGGCGTACGACAACACTCTTGATGGGTACAGCAGCGCCTTCGTGTCGGTCCTCTCCTCCGACCTCTCCTCCCTGCT
>CAYYQD010000035.1:7229-15422 GCA_964473735.1 uncultured bacterium | reverse complement strand
ACGATACGGTCTTCAGGGAACGCTGGATGTCAGGAGACCCTATGGAGGGTGCCGTCCATCAGACGGTAGATCTCAACGCCCTCTCTGTCCTTTATTACGGATGGGATCCTGTTGGACGTCCATAGGACGGTGGTGCCGGAGTCGTTTATCTCCATAAACAGGTGCTCTATCTCGTAGGAGGAGCGGTCATCCAGACCGAGGGTGGGGTCGTCCGCGAGAAGTATCACTGGCTCCTTCGCTATCGTTCGGGCTATGGCTAACTTCTGCCTTTGACCCGCGGACAGCTCCGGAGGATAGGCCCCCATGCGGTCAGCTAAGCCCACCCTCTCAAGGGCCCGTAGGGTTCTTTCCTTTGCCACCTTCCTGTTGTATCCCAGGTGTTCAAGGACGTAGTATATGTTATCGTAGCACGTCATATCTTCAAGGTGAACGGGGATCTGCTTTATCACACCTACCTTACGTCGGGCGTTCTGAAGGACACCGGCGCTCTTTCGGGCCTCGCTGTGCGGGATACCCAACAGGACGACCTCCCCCCCGTCGGGGAACTCCTGAAAGTGGGCTAAGTTTATCAGAGTACTCTTCCCGACCCCCACCTCACCATAAACCACCACAAAGGACCCTTTACCGAGAGTAAAACTAACACCCCTTAAAACTTCCCTATCACGAAAACGCTTTACTACGTCGCGGAAGGTCAGGACCTCTTCCACGCTACGCTAACCCGAGCCTGCGAGCCTCCTCTAAGAACTCCAGAACGTCCCTGTAGGCCTCGGGGTACTCTACGTCGTACTCCTCGGTCAGGGCATGGGCTATCTCCCCCGCGCTCATTCCGGCCCGTTTCAGCTCCAGCACGCGGGAGGCTGTCTCGTTAAGTACGTAGCCGGAGCCGGTTCTGGCGCCGAGCTTTCCGACCAATCCTACGGTGATGGCCATTCCGACGGCCGCCTTTAGAAAATCACGACGTTTCATAAGGCTCTATTTTAAAGGTGAAACCGCCTTAATTACAACCCCGTTGCACAGAACGAAATACACCCCCGCCTCTGTGGGTAGTTTAACCCGTCCCTCCGCCCCCACCTTTGTAGTCAGGACCATCCTGCCGTCCGCCGAATACACCGTGACCTCGCTCCCCTCCTCCGCCACTATACCTCTCCCGTCATATCGGCATTCCCTCCCTCCTCTCTTTGCCTCTTCCACGGCGAGGCCCGGGAGTACGGATAGGTTATCTACGGATAGGTCGGTATCTCCGTAATCGCTTCGGGCTACTATCTTCACGTACAGGGTCTCTGCGGGAGGTAGGTTGAAGGTCCGGTAAGACCATGCGGGTATATCTCCGAACACGCTCCCTAAGGGGTACCATACGGGGTTCCCGGGCGTCCTGTAGTACAGGTCAATGCGGTCGTAGTTCCCTCTTCCGGACCACGTGGGTCCGTTCCAGACGTACATGCCTAAGTGGGAGGGGAAGGGGGTAAGCAGGGGTGGAAGGTAAAGGATAGAGGAATCTCCGGAGGGGAGTATAAACGATACGAACTCCGCGAAGTGTTCGTTGGAGATACCGAAGGTGGGAGATACCCTCGCGTCCCCTATATAGTGCCCATGGACCCACCCCCTACCGCTGACCTTCCAGCCGACCGGGGGCCACCTGCCGTCAAAGTCCTGCACGTACGGGGGAAGCACGACCTTACCCACGGGTACGTGGGCCCGGGCTGTGTCGTTCCCGCGGGAGCCGTTGGGAGTGAGACGGACCGCCACCTCGTAATAACCGCTGTCCGGGGGCATCCATCGGAACCGCAGGGTATCCACGGAGCCATATACGGCGTCTATAGGAACGGTGGCGTAAAGTACGGGGGAGCCGCCCTTAGTTACGCTCACCACGAGGGTTTCAACGGCCATGGCCGTTGATAGGTTATCGTATATGACCACGGATGTGGTACAGACCTTTAGGGCCATGCAACCCTCCTGTGGGAGCAGTCCGACCCCCACATCGTGCCACGGGTCAGGACGCAGCAGGACCAGATAGGTCTCGGTGGGTTTTAAGGAATCTACGGATAGATCGGCGACCTGAGGCCACCACGCCAAGAAACGACCGCTCCTCCCGTCTCTGTACGCCAGAAAGGCCGAGAAGTGCTCGCCTACCCGGGTACTCAGGCGACCGGGGTCGGGGGGGAGTCCGACACCCATAGGTACGGACACCTCAAAGGTATCACCCAACCGGGCAACGTTCACGGCTAAATCCTTCCTCGGAAAGACGTAGGACTGACCGCTGTCCTTGGTTGCCCAAACGGAGTAGGGTCTTCCCCCTATCAGGTTCAGGCCTTCCCCGCTCTCCCACGTCCTGTCGCCGTCGTCATCAAGGAAGAGGTACAGGGCGTCCGTACTGTCGTAGGTCGTGTCCCCCGTTATCACAAGGAGGTTCAGATGGGAGCCATCGTGCTGAAGGTAGGCTACGGCTACACCGGTGTCCGTGGGAGGGGAGCTCTGGCCGAAGTAGTTGGAGACGTCAAGGCGATAAGCGGAGGTCCATTCCCCGGGGTCCGCGCGTCCGTCCAGTGTGATAGGTGGGGCGTAGGGGATACCGAAGACCACGGACGGGTAGGGCCACACCTTAAAGGTCTTCCTCAAGGTGTCGTTCCCGTGGTAGTCGTCCGTGCCCCCGTTTACCACCAGAACGGCCTCGTAGGTTCCCAGACTCTCCGGCACGAACCATCCGAAGGGGACCTCGTACGTTTCACCTGCCGATGTTATAAAGGAGTCGTACCCGCGGTAGAGCGTATCTCCGGAATGGAGGATGTACAGGGAAACGGAAACGCTGACGTCCGTCGTCCCCCTGTTGCTGACCTGTACCAGAGGGCTTATGTACTCTCCCCTGTAGTGTAGATCTTCGGGTACGAGTATGGCCGTGGCCTCAACGTCGTGGGGCAACAGTCCGAGACCTAAGATGCGCACGTCGTCTACGGCGAACCAGTACGCCCCCTCGTCCGATACGTAAGCGAAGGCCACCTGAACGCTGTCGTACCCGGGGGACAGTACGACTGTGTCCGTACCCTTTAGGGTCGTGGAGTAAGTTTTGACCTCGTACCACGCCCCCCAGGAGGAGCCGTCGTGGTACCTTACCAGCACCTTGCCGTAGTCCGATGAGATGTAACTCTTCCGGTTAAAGGCGTAGGTGAAGGTGAGCTTAAGGCTGTCGTACCCACCGGTCGGCACGGCGGGGGATACTAAGGTGTCCCTGTAAGCCTCATCGCCGACGGCGTAGCACACGGCGTACTCGCTCCCACTCCCTTCCGGCTCGTACCCGAGGGAACCGTAGGATTGGATGCCCCACGTGCTGCTACCACCACCGTTTCCCACGTACCATCCCGTTAGGCCGTCCTCAAACCCTCCGTTGAGCAGGAGCATCCACGTGAAAAGGGGCATGCTACAAAATTCTAAGGGCGGAGTCGCTACCTCTCAACATCCTCCTTCCCCTCACCTCTGACTGGAGACTTGAACTTTATGTAGGATACGGACGCGTCGGTTTCCATACCCTTGGCGTACAGCACCCTGTCCCTCCTGCGGTCGTGTATCTTTACGGAGTCGTCCGTCCATATTATCCTCCTCTTCTCGTCCCAGTAAAGGCTGCGGCTCCACATCTCCGTACTGTCCGAGGATATCAGATGCACTCTCCCGAAGGCTCCCATATTACCGGAGGCCTGATCGTACTTCCCGGAGTCCGCCGTCAAGACGGAGGACACCTTTCCACCCTTGTAGAACCTTATACTCACCCCTAAGCCTATCAGGGTGTCCCCTCTCTCCTTTACCTTTACGGCCTTCATTAGCCAGAGCTTGTGTCCCCTCTTCGTTGCCACCACCTTGACGGAGTCGGCCCCCGGCTCAACTGTAGGGCCTCCCTCCGGTTCCCTCTTCCCACATCCGACGAGCAGTAAGACCAGAACTATAAAACGGCGCAAGGGGGAATTTTAAAACGGACTTACGACCGTACGGGGTACATGAGGGCATTGACACCCACGACCACTACGGACCACAGGCCGAAGGAGAGGAAAAACTGCATCAGTCTGCCCTCCCGGGCGAACTCGTACGCACTCCAGAAGAATCCCACGGATAGTATGAACATCTGGGCTATGAACATTATGGCGAAGAAGGCGGGGCTACCGAAACTTACGACGTTGGTCAGGGCCGCCACGACCAGAGCTATGTCAAAGGGTAAGAGTAAGTTCTGCTCTATCGGTCCTTTACGGAGGAAGGCGGATACGGCCACGTATATGGGGAAGAAAAGAACGGAAATGCCAGCGAGTACGAGGGCTACGGATAGAAGGCGTGTATCCACCGCGGCGAAGCTCAAGGAGTACAGTACCATCAGAAGGGTGGCAAACATCTCATGGCCGTACTTAACTCTACCCGGTATTCCTATCATTTTCTCAGGTATCCGTTCGCAAACTCCTTAGCCGATAGCTCCCTCGGCTTCCCTGCGACTTTGAGGAGGTGGACCCGCACCGCTCCGTCCGGGCATCCTAACAGCAGGGCGTCCTCCTCCTTGAGGTATAGGAAATCTCCAACGGGGACGGGGAGAGGGACGGGGTACGGCTCGGCCTTGAGGAGCTTAACGACCATATCCCTGCCTTGCCTCCTCCAGACGAAGCGGGCTCCGGGGGTGGGGGAGAGTCCGTTTATCCTGCCTACGGTTGCCCTTACCCCCTCCTCCGGCCTCACTATCTCCTCCTCCGGTCGTACCTTCGGGGCGTACGAAACCTCTCCCTCCTGTGGGACCGGTCTAACCTTCCCTTCGGACAGAAGACGGGCCCCCTCGTACAGGAGTCGGGCCCCGAGACGAGCGAACTCCGGCAGTACCTCACCTCTGGTCCTGTGGCACGGATCCAGTACGAAGCTCTCACGGAGGACTATACCCCCCTCGTCTATCCTCTCGTTCATAACGAAGACCGTTACGCCGCTTATCTCCTCGCAGTTGAAGAAGGCCCTCTCTATCGGGGAGGCTCCTCTGTACTTCGGCAGCAACGACGGATGGGCACACAGGGGGGCTACCTTTGGGACCTTTAGCAGCTCCCTGCCAAGGATTTTACCGTAATCTGCCAAAAATATGAAGTCTATTTCAGTATCCCGCAGGATCCCCACGAACGCCCTATCGTTAGGGTTCTCCGGTGTCTCAACCCTAAGGCCCACCTTCAGGGCGAACTCCTTTACCGGCGTGGGGGCGAGTTTACGTTTTCTCCCTTTAGGCTTATCCGGGCGGCTAACCGTAAGGACCGGCGGCTCAAATCCGAGGAGCTCCGCGAGGACCAGTCGGGCAAACTCCCCGCTCCCGAAGAAGGCGTATCGCATAGAGGGACGGATTCTAAACCCGCAGCCGCTTGCAAGAGGTCAGAAGGGGAGGGAGTGCTACCCGTATAATACTGGCACCATGTTGATGTTTTTGAGCGCGGCCCTGATAGAGCCGCAATTGGAGGCCAAACTGCAGAAGGCTGCTCCCGGTCAGAAGTTCAAGGTAATCGTATATCTGAAGGAGCAGCCTGACTACGAAGGCTTTATGAGGATGTACTCCACCAAGGCCCGGAGAACGCCGCAGGTGGTAAGGTCCTTCTTCCAGAGCGTAAAGGACCTGGCCAACAGGACCCAGCAGCCCGTAGTAGCACGCCTTGAGGCCTTAGGGATAAGCAGCTACAAGCGCTTCTGGATCCAGAACATGATAGCCTTTGAGGCCACCCCGGAGCAGATAAGGGCTATAGCGTCCGACCCGGATATAGACCGTATAGTGGAGGATAAGGTCATCTACCTGCGCCCTCTGGCCCGGCCACCCAAGGATCCGTCCGATATAACGCCCGACGCCGTCGCATGGGGGGTGCGCAAGATAATGGCCGACTCCGTCTGGATAAACTTAGGCATAGACGGTAGCGGCGTACTGGTGGGCTCCATGGACAGTGGAGTTATGGCGAGCCACCCCGCCCTGAACGGTAAGGTGGTCCACTGGTACGACCCGCGTACTGGCTCCCCCACACCCACGGACGATTCGGGATGCTACTATCACGGCACCCACACCACCGGAACCATATTAGGTGGCGACGGTACCGGACCTTTCTCCAACGACATAGGTGTGGCCCCCGGTGCCCACATAGCCATGGTCCGTATATTCGGTACGAGCTCCTGCAACACTTACACCTCTACCATACACGACGGTTTCCAGATGATAACCAGCTGGAAGGTGGATAGTGGCTACAACATAGTGGCAGTTAACAACTCGTGGGGTAGTACGGCGACGACCAACACGGAGTACTGGAGCGACGTACTCGCGTGGCGCTCCGCGAACATAATCCCCGTCTTCTCCATAGGGAACAGCGGTCCCGGTAGCAGCACGGCCGGGACGCCGGGGAACTTCCCGACGGTGATAGGCGTGGGTGCCACCGACAACAGCGATAACGTGGCCAGCTTCTCCTCCCGCGGTCCGGCCCCCAGCAGCAGTCCGTGGAACGACCCCACCTACTGGCCCCGGAGCGACTGGAACTACATAAAGCCCAACATAAGCGCTCCCGGAGTCAGCGTGTACTCCTCGTACGGTTCCTCCAGCTACACGACTATGGACGGTACGTCCATGGCCTCACCCCACGTGACCGGCGCCATCGCCCTCCTCTTCCAGAGGAACCCCTCCCTTGACTTCACGACCGTCTATAACCTGCTTCTGGACTACTCCGACCACTACGGAGACTGCACCTCAACTCCCAACAACAACTGCGGTTGGGGAAGGTTGAACGTATGGAACGCCATACAGCACGTACCCTCCACCACCGACCCTTACCTGTCGGCCAACAGTATAACCGTGGACGACGCCTCCGGCAATAACAACGGCATAATGGACCCCGGCGAGACGGTGAATATAATAGTGGCCCTGCAGAACACCGGCGGTGCTGACGCCAACAACACCTCCGCCACCCTCTCAACCTCCTCCTCCTTCGTCACCATAACGGACAACTCCTCCTTCTACGGTAACATCGCCGTCTCCTCAACGGTTGATAACTCCTCCGACCCCTTCACCGTGCAGGTTAGCCCGACGGCCCTGGTGGGCATGAGCGTCCCGTTTGAGATGTACGTAACGGCCAACAGCGGGGGCTACGTGGATACCATACGCTTTAACCTGACCATAGGAACACCCGTGGATATGATCACCATAGATACGGGGAGCGCTACGCTGAGCATAAGCATAGCGACCGGCGGGATAGGTTGGGACTCCCCCAGTCAGAACAGCGGGGTAGGTTTCGTCTATCCGGAGACGGGCAGCAACATGCTCTACTACGGTGGCGTGGCCTTTGGAAACTCCTCCACCTACGTGCCGGACTCCTGGTACGACGGTGGGGACCTCTCCCGGTACTGGGGCGGTACCATGCGGGCCACCCCTCTGTACGGGGACCAGAACGGTGCCGGTGGCTGGAGCGATGCCTCCCACCCCTCCCCGAAGGGTATAAGGCTGGACCTTGAGGCTTACGCTTACGATTCTCTACGTCCCAACTGGGTCTTCCTCCGGTACAGGCTCATAAACGAGGGCTCCTCAACCGTGAGCAACCTTTACATCGGTGTGTTTGCGGACTTTGATATCCTGGCCAGCGACTACAACGACGATTACGTCGGCGTAGATTCCTCCTTTAACCTCATATACGAGTACGACCCCTCCCACACCTACGGTGCGGGTGTCGCCTTAGTGGACCCCGCCACCCCGGCGAACCTCAGCGCCATAGACAACAACACCTACGTATATGGCGGAACACCCGACTCCGTGAAGTGGAAGTTCCTCAACGGTACCCTCCACCAGACCGGTACTTCCGCCGCCGACTGGTCCGTGGTGGCTTCGGCCGGTCCCTTCACCCTTGCCCCCGGGGACACCCAGACGGTGACCTTCGCCCTGGTCGGTTATTCCGGCTCCACGGAGGTCAGGGAGGCCCTCGCCAAGGTCGTACCTCCGAGGGTGCGCATCAACCCCACGTCCAAAGGTGCGGTGATAGACGTTATATCTCCCGCGGACGCCCCCCTGAAGGTGGATCTCTTCTCTCCGAACGGCAAGCTGATCAGCCGACTCTTCTCCGGTATATCCAGCGGGCAGGTCTCCCTCAAGACGGGATATCTCCCGGCCGGAGTATACGTCCTGAGGGTAAGCACCGGATACCGCACCACCTTTACCAAGTTCATAGTGCGCTGAAG
>CAYYQD010000035.1:0-7129 GCA_964473735.1 uncultured bacterium | reverse complement strand
TAACGACGCTCCCCTACACCTTCCCCACCTTATCTAAAACGTACTTCCGGGCTATCTCCCACTCCTCGGAGAGGTGGAGGTTATTCCTGTACTGTGGCATCCTGTCTTTTAGGGCATCGTAATGGTGCCGTACGGCCTCCGGTACGTCCCCCACCATATCAAGGGCGCGGTAGGCCACCAGCAGCTCGGCGGACAGCGTCTCGGCAAGGAGGTCTACGAGGCGACCGAAACGGAGGGCGGAGGAGAAGCTCATAGGGACCCAATCTTCCTGTCCGGCGCTCGTCGGAGAGGATTGATAGGCGTAGGGGGTGGCCAGCACCTTGGCGTCCGCGAAGATTGAGGAGACGGCCACCTGCAACATCATCAGGCCGGAGTCCGTACCCGGCTCGCGAGATAGCATCTCCGGTAGTCCCGACTCTCTGGACAGGACGAAGTGCATACGCCTGTCGGCGAAGCCTATGATGGTGGCCACGGTGGAGGAGAGGGTATCCGAGAGCATGGCGACGGTCTGGCCGTGGAAGTTCCCGGTGGATAGGACCCTGTCCCCGACGAGTACGGGGTTGTCCGAGACCCCGTTTATCAGGTCGGATACGGTGCGCTGCGCCCAATCGCTGACCCTTAGGGCCGCCCCCATCACCTGCGGGTAAGCCCGTATGGAGTAGGGGTCCTGTACCCTCTCCCCGTCGGGGAGTCCTTCTATATACTTCCAGACCTTCCGGGCGGACTCGTAGGCGAAACGGTCTCCCATAGGGGCTACGGCGTCCGGATTGAAGGGGGACTTCCTACCCCTTACCGCCCACCACACCATCGGAAATACCTCGTGGTAGAGGGACAGCAGCTTCTCCAACCTGCGGACGTTCAGGGTCAGGATTGCCAGAGAGAAGGTGAAACCGTTTATCAGGGCCAGAGCCTCGCGGGGGACCAGAGATATGGGTTCAATTCCGTACATCCTGTGGGCTACTATGGAGGGTACCTCCCGTCCGTCCCGGAGGAATACCCACCCCTCCCCCACGAGGGTAAGGGCGACGTGGGCGTTGGGGGACAGGTCTCCACTCGCCCCCACGGACCCCCTCTCCGGCACCTTTGGGGTTATACCTAAGTTGAGGAAATCCACCATCCTCAACACCGGCTCCGGTCTCACACCGGAGATACCCTTTAGCAGGTGTTTCACTCTAAGGAACATGGCGGCACGAACGTAAGGGACGGGTAAGGGATCCCCCGTTGAGGTGGCGTGGCTCCTTAAGGTGGAGTACTGGAAGGAGTCTAACTTCTCCTCCGGGAGCTTCACCGTGGCCAGCTTCCCCAGACCGGTGTTGAAACCGTACACCACCCCTTCCCTCTCAACGGCTTTCAGGTAGGCCTCTCTCCCCCTGCGGAGGGTCTCCAGATCCCCTTCGGATACCTTTACCTCCTTACCCTGAGATACTTCCCAGACTTCCCTTATTACGGATCTCATGGAGGGTATTCTACCGTCGCTTTCCAAAGGGGCCCCGCCAGATAACCCCCATTCCCAACACGATGAGTAGAACCGTTATGATCCATGTACCCGTGACCGGCTCCGGGAACTTCCATCCGAAGAAGCCAACGCCGAAGGCGAAGAGGACGGCCGTTAAGGCGTCCCCGGCTATCATCCCCGACGGGGCCACGTGCTCCCCCTCGGCACGGAAGATGCGAGAGATTACCGCACCCAACAGGAGGCCACCGGAGAGGTGTATGGGTAAGTATAGTCCGACGGCCACGGGAAGAACCGGGAGCCCCATCATGGCCACGGCCACCGCTACCGCCCCCCCGATGAAGATGAGGTTCCAGTCAATCGTCCCGGAGAATATCCCCTTCGCTATGGTGCCCATAAGGACCCCCTGAGGTGCGGGTAAGGACTCGGATCCGAAACCGAAGACCTCACCAAGGAGACTCACCACGGCGGTTATTACGGCGAAAGAGACGGCTATGCCCAGGAACTCGCCGACGTACTGCCACTTGGGTGTTGCCCCTACGATGTGGCCGGTCTTCAGGTCCTGAACCGTATCTCCGGCTATGGCGGCCGCGGAGGCCACGAGAGAGGCCATGGCGAGGACGGAAACAAGGCCCCCCCAACCCAGAGCCTTGAAAAGGAGAGAGACCACTACCAGAGCCGCTATGGTCATGCCGGATACGGGGTTGGAGGAGGAGCCGACTATGGCCGTCGTGTTTCCGGAGACGTAGGCGAATATCACCCCCAACACCCCACCTAACGCCCCACCTACCACCCCCAGCTCCGGCACGAGTAGGCCCACCACTACCCCCACAACCACGGCGACGGCCACCACTACCCACACCTTACCCTTCCGGAACCTCCCTACCAGCTTCAGTACGACCCGAAGGAACTCGTATATCCCCCCCACTAAAACGGCCCCGGCCCCTATGAAGCGTATATAACGGCTCCATACCTCCATGGGGGACCCGTCGTAAAAGGGCATGAAGACCCACCAACCGATAACCCCACCGGCCGCCACCATAAGGGCGGTGCGCAGTCCCACTATGGCCCCGGCCCCAACTACGGCGGGGGAGAGGTCGGCCGCCAGTACCTTGCCCCAGAGGGCGTAGGAGAAGGAGGAGGCGAGTAAGCCGACGCTCTGAAGCAGCTTTACACCACCACCCAAAACGGCCCCCAGAAGTACGGAGAGCCCTTTACCCGACTCCCTGCTCCTTAAGACAACGGCACAGGCCTTACCCTCCGGGAAGGGCAGGCTCTCATCCTCCACTAAGGTATCCCTGAAGGCCACACCGGAGAGCACCCCTATGACCCCACCGGCGAAAGTGACGAATCCGATGTGGTAGGGATGGAAGGACAGGGAGGCCACGAAGAAGGCGGGCAGGGTAAAGGCCAGAGCGGCGGCCAAGGATTCACCGGCGGAGGCTACGGTCTGTACGATGTTGCCCTCAAGGAGGGTCCCCTTACGGTAGAAGGCGGAGAAGAACGCCAGAGATCCCACGGCGGCGGGTATGGAAGCGGATACCGTCATGCCCGCCTTGAGGGCCAGGTAGGCGTTGGAAACGCCGAAGATCACGCTAAGGGCGAGACCCAGTACTACGGCTACGGGGCTGAACTCCCTCAACTTTCGGACTCGGTACTATTAACCTTCTGCTCCCTCTCTTCGGAGGTTCCGGCCGTCTCCCTCCGCATCTCCTCCTCCGTCAGCTTCCGGATGATATAGACCGGCTCCCCCGTCTTGGACTTTATCCTCCTTCCCCTTATCTTCAACCGCTCCATCGTGTATCCCCTCTTACGCAGGAACCTCCTTACGGCCTCCACCTCGTCGGACTGGATGGGGGCGTCGTACGCCATCTCGGTTTTGCCCTGCGCCTCCATCAGCTTCAGGATGGCTATGGCCTTGTTTATGGCCCTCTTCACACGGCGGCGGCGGTAGTGGGCGATGTCAAACTGGACCTTTATGTTGGGTTTCCGGCGGTTTATGATGGAGGAGAGGACGTGGTTTATGGCGCGGAGGGTCTGACCCTGATGTCCTATCAGGGTGTTGTCCAGCTCCTTTATGTCAAAATTAACGTAGTACCTCCCGTACTCGTCCACGTCTATATCCACCCCTCCCTTCACCCCCAACCTGTGGAGGAACTCCCGCGCCACCTCGTCTATGACGTCAAAATCTTCCGTGTCCAAAAATATCCTGACCCTGGCAGGGGAACCTCTGGAAGGTAGCTGCAGGACCTTGTACCTGACCTCCGATATGTCAAGGGAGTGCTCGTTCAGGTACTTCATAAGGGCCTCTTCAACGGTGCTACCCTCCAGGTCTATGTATCGTGCTTTCATGCAACGGGAATAATAAGGGCGAAAGGCCTGCGAATTAGGAGAAACGGGAACCGGTTTATAATTTCCGGATGCCTAAGGTGGCCCTTATCGTAGGTAGCACTTCGGACCTGCCCGTAGTTAAGGAGGCTTACGACCTCCTCCGAACCTTTGGTGTGGATGTGGAGGTCCGGGTCCTATCCGCCCACAGGACTCCGGAGGCTCTGAAGGAGTACGTCATGGAGGCCGATGAGCGCGGGGTTGAGGTCTTCGTAGCAGCAGCCGGAAAGGCCGCACACCTTCCGGGGGTGGTGGCCGCATATACGACGAAACCCGTGATCGGACTTCCCATCCCCGCTAAGCACCTGTACGGCATAGACGCCCTTCTCTCCATAGTCCAGATGCCCCCCGGGGTGCCCGTGGCTACGGTGGGTGTCGGCGAAGCCCGGAACGCCGCACTCCTGTCCGTTCAGATACTGTCCCTAAAGTACGGGGAGCTGGCGGAGAGGTTGAGGGAGTACAGGGAGGGGATGAGGAGGAAGGTTCTTTCTTCCGAGGTAAAGATGGAATGAACTTCAAAGGCTTTTCGGAGATAGCCGGGATATACGACCTGCTCTTTGAGGATATAGACTACGAGGAGTGGGCCCTCTACGTGGCCAAGATACTGAACTTCGCCCCTATACCGGTGAAGAGGATACTGGAGGTTGGGTGCGGCACGGGGAACCTTACGCGAGAGCTGGTTAAGCTGGGGTACGAGGTCGTGGGGGTGGATGTGTCCGAAGGTATGCTGGAGGTGGCCAGAAAGAAGGTGCCGGGTGTGAGGTTCGTAAGGGCGGACGTCAGGGATCTGGCCTTAGGCGAGGAGTACGACGCCGTCGTCAGCACCTTTGATAGCCTGAACAACCTCCTGACGGAGGAGGACTTAGCGCTGGCCTTCAGGCGGATAAAGGAGCATCTGAAACCCCGGGGTATATTCGTCGGGGACCTCAACACCCCCCACGTTATGATGACGGACTGGAACGGTTCCCTCTTCGTGAAGGAGGTGGGGGACGGCATCCTGACCATCTGGAGGGGGGAGTACGTCGGGGACGGTATATCGGAGCTCCATCTGACGGTGTTCCTGCCCGCAGGCGAGGGTCTTTACAGGAGAATAGACGAGACCTTCAGAGAGAAGGGGTATCCTCCCAGCGTAGTGACGCGCCTTTTGAAGCGGGCCGGATTCATAAAGATATGGGCGTTTGACGGTACCTCCTTTGAGAAACCCACACGTAGATCCAAACGGGTAACCTACGCGGCTATCTGATAATCACCGTCACCCTTCCGCCTTCGTAGGTCAGGACGTATACGCCGGGCTTCAGGACGATCCTGCCCGGTCCGTACCGACCCACCAGCCTGCCGCTCGCTTCCCATACGGACACCTCTCCCCTCAGGTTAAGCACCCTTCCGGTGACCTCCCACACTCTGGAGGGGAGGGTGGGGGAATGCTCCTCCGTGTTCAGGTCTCCGATCTCCGATAGGATGCCGCAGCTGGTCAGGGGACCGTCAAGGACGATCAGGCTATCCACGTAGGAAACGCACCTGTACATGACGATCTCCGAGCACCCGTCCCCATCCACGTCCCCGATGGCCACGCTGGGGTCCGTATAGCACCCATGGATCCTGCTGTACTCCACACTCCCGCTCCGGGCATCAAATATGCGGAGACGGGAAGGGGGAGAGAGGTCTCCGTCGCAGGTCTTCACTATCTCCCACCTGCCGTCGTGGTCGTAATCTACGGCGGATATACTCGCATCCCAGCAGGAGTTTCCCTCCGGTCCAAAGCCCCACGATACGTAGGCGGAGGATCCCGTCTGATTCACCCTATAGACACGCTGATCCCATCCCAGAAAAACCTCGGGCCTGCCGCTCGCATCCACGTCCAGAGTGGCGAAGTACTGGAAGCCTATCGCCCCGATGTTGCCCCCGAGGTCTAAGGCCCAGAGTAGGTTCCCACGATGGTCCACGGCCTTCAGAGTACGGTCGTGATAGAACCCGAAGGTGGCGTCCGTGAATATTACGTCGTACCTCCCATCACCGTTCAGGTCCTTGAGGGACGGGGTCTGTACGTTGGTCGTCGTGCTTATCGGGTAGGTCCACTCTAAGGCTCCGGACCTTCCGTTGTACGCCCTAAGACCGTTGGTACGGGTCTTTACAACTATCTCCCGGACACCGTCTCCGTCTATATCCCACACCGCCGGGGTGGAGTAGGTGGGCTGTCCGTCATAACCTGTGGGGGTTTCGGGATTACTCATCGTACGGCTCCATATAACCTGTCCGTTTGAGCCCCTTAGAACGTAGAGGACGGGGACGTTAGAGGAGTTATGCTCTACGTAAATTATCTCCGGCCCGGGGATAGTGGGGACGACGTCCGCCACCACGGGGGAGGAGTTAAGGTTGGATACGGACCGGTACCACAGTCTGTATCCGTCCCGACCCCGAAGGGCCACCAGCTGGGTGGAGGTCCTTATAACTACATCGTCAAGGCCGTCACCGTTGAGGTCTCCGCACGCAGGCGTGGAGTACTCGGCACCGCTCCCGTAATCCCTGCTCCAGAGTAGAGATCCTGTCGTTCCAGAGAATGCAAACACCTTGTTAGTCCAGTAGTTCGTCGTCTTTACCACCACCTCACCGCCCGGGTACGAGTTGGTCAGGTTGCATATAACGGGGGAGCCGTGGATGTTGAGAGAGTACCGACTACCGAGGTACCTCTTCCACTTTACGAATACCGAGGTCATTCCCCCCTTGAGAGGCTGCACCCCTACGTGTCTGGGATCTCCCCCGTACATCTTCCAATAACCTATTTCACATACGACGAGCATCATCATAGAGGAAATTATAAACCCGATATATCAGCATTTGCCCGGTTGTCTGAAATTTGACATAGTCGCATCCTACTATTACGGTAAAAATCCCCACACGTGGGGCAATAACACTATAAATAATCCATTGCCTCGTTTTACATATCCCTATGGGATCCATCTTCAACTCCTTCGTGTGCGTTTATATCGGCACGGTACTGGAAACCGCACTGCGAGGATCTGCGGCGTTTCACCGGGTGAAAGGGCCTTAACGGGTCTGACCCCTCTTCATGGTAGAAGTACCACTTTGGGTATAAAACTCGCACAAGTGATACCGCCCCGATACGTTTGAGCCTGACAGTACCCGGTTGGAACTTTTCAGTACAGCATCTAAATAGCGGACGGGAACTACATCTCTACCCTTCTAAAACGACCCCGGGAGATAGAAATCGGGGTAAAGGCCCCGGAGGGTGCTTTACTTTCCTCCGAGTCCATAGGGCTCCCCGAACTT
>CAYYQD010000034.1:0-15727 GCA_964473735.1 uncultured bacterium | reverse complement strand
GGTAGGTCAGTTTATAGCGTTGGCCGGGATACTCCTTGCCATTGCAAGGTTCATGGGGTAGCACTCTTCACGTTCCCCTGGGTCAACGTGCAAGCATAGGGAATTGGATCATCTGTAGACTCGGAGGCCACTTATGAAACGGATTACAGGTGGATTATGCCAACCGTTCAGCGGTAAAATCCCCACCTATGTTCTACACCAGCATATACATCAGCCTGCAACCGGACGACAGGGCAGATCGTCCCCCAAGGTACCTGATAAGGGTAAAGAACCTGATAAAGCGCTACAGGGAGTTTCTGAAGGAAAAGGGGTTGGACCCCAGACATCTTGAGAGCGTCTTTGAAGACTTTAAAAAGATAGAGGAGTTCTTTGAGGACCCTAAGAACCTTGAGAGCGACGAGGGCATCCCCGTGGGGGGGATAGCCATATTCTCTAAGAGCGACGAGGGGTACTTTGAGGTGGTGAAGTTAGCCTACGTTCTCAGGAACGAGCTGGTGGTAGATATACACCCTTATAAACTTGGGGTGTATGCCGTTGAGAGCGATTTCGGAAAGAACCTGGTCGCCAACGTTAGCAAGAAGGAGATAGACGTCTATACGGTGGACGCGAGGTCCATCCACCACGTCGTTGATAAGATAGACATAGAGGAGGTGGCGGAGAAGCCGGGGGTCTTTAAGACTTCTGTGGCTAACATGTCCGTTTTCCGGACCCTAAGGGCCAAGAACTTAGAGGCCCTCAAATCCGAAGAGAGCAACCGTATAGCCAAGGCCGTGGCCGACTACCTCTTCCAGCTCTACAAAAAGGAGCCTTACGACAACCTCTTCCTATCTTCTCCCAACGAGAAGATGGTTTCCCTGATCCTTGAGAAACTTCACACCTACGTTAAGAGGACCTTCAGGGCGGAGTTGCACCTTTCCTGGCCAACGAATAAAAACGAGGTGTATAGAGCCGTTATAGATAAGACCCGGGAGCTGGACGTAGAGGACGAGAGGGAACTCCTGAAGAGGTTCAACGAGGCTCTGGGGCTGGAGATGGCCGTAAGGGGCCTCAAACCGGCCGTTCTCCTCGCTATCATGGGCAACGTGGACACCCTGATAATAGATCCAGACTTCTCCCGTGAGGGATTTATATGCCATCCATCCGGCTACTTCTCCTTTGAGGGGGAGTGTCCTACGGATACGGACGTGGTCGTACATACGCCCGACATAACCGACAAGCTGGTAGAAGAGGTTCTGCGGATGGGCGGAAGGGTTGAGGTTGCCAACACGGACGACCTACGAAACGCCATAGGCCGGAGCGTTGGAGCCATAATGCGGTGGAAGATGGAGGTGAAGGTATAGGGTCGTGAGAAGGCAGTACGAAGAGGTCCTTCGGAGGTTCTCGGAACTGGAGAAGAAGATAGCGTACCCCCAGAACTACTCGCAGTCCGAATTCCGGAGGCTTCTAAACGAGTACAGGGAGCTGAAGAGGGCGGCGGAGCTCATAAGGAGATTGAGGGAGGTTGAGGGCGATATAGAGGCCATAAAGGACCTCCTGTTAGAGGAAAGGGACCCCGATTTAGAAGCGGAGATGGAGAGGTTGAAGGAGGAGGCGGATAGGTTGGACGAGAGGATCTTCTACGCCCTCATACCTAAGGACCCGAGGGACGAAGGGAACGCCATACTGGAGATAAGGGCCGGGGTAGGTGGGGAGGAGGCCGCCCTCTTCGCCGGTGACCTTGCCAAAATGTACGTGCGTTTCGCCGAGAGGAAGGGCTGGAAGGTTTCAATAACGGACTTCACGGAGAGCGACTTGGGTGGATACAAAGAGGTTACCCTCCTGATTGAGGGGAGAGGGGCCTACGGTCTGCTGAAGTTTGAGGGAGGAGTACATAGGGTCCAGAGGGTGCCGATAACGGAGACCTCCGGGAGGATACACACCTCCGCAGCGTCGGTTGTGGTACTTCCGGAGTACGAGGACGTTGAGGTGGAGATAAGGCCGGAGGACCTGAAGATAGACACCTTCCGCTCCGGTGGTGCCGGTGGCCAGCACGTGAATAAAACGGAGTCGGCCGTACGCATCACCCATATACCCACGGGGATAGTGGTAACGGTACAGGACGAGAGGTCCCAGCATCAGAACAGGGCCAAGGCCTTGAGGATACTCAAAGCCAGACTGCAGGAGTACTACGAAGGTCAGAAGGAGGAGGAACTGCGTCAGCTCCGGAAGGTCTACGTAGGTTCTGGGGACCGCTCGGAGAAGATAAGGACGTACAACTTCCCCCAGAACAGGGTGACGGACCACCGTATAAACTTCACCATATACGACCTTGAGGGTGTTCTTAACGGGGAGCTGGATCCTATAATAGAGGCCCTTCTGGAGGCGGACCTGCGGGAGAGGGCGAAGGAGATGGGTCTCTCTAAGGACGCTTCCTGACGAGTACCCCTACGGCCTTACCGAAGATCATCTTGGCCTCAACCTTTACGGGTACGCGACTCTTACGGTCTATCCATATTCTCATACCCCCCTTACCCCCGAAGACGTTCTTCCCCGACTTCATTATCGGTTTTACGACCCAGCAGTCGTACGTACCTGAGGGGGTTTTAACCTTCTCCCTGCCCACCAGTCTGATCCGCACCGTCTCCGTTACGTAATCCACGTGATAAGGGAAGGCGTACTCCCTCCTGCGGTCAAAGTTCAGGGTCCGTGCTACGTACACCAGACTCAACGGGTCAAGGCTGCCCACCGGTATCTTCAACCTCTTTCCCTCACTGTAAAGTGCGGAACCGTTGTGATGGTCGTAGGCGATCCACCCCCAGTAGTGATACTTGCCCTCGTGCTGCACCTTCTTGTAAAGGAGAGGTCTGAGGTTGGTGTCCGTTATGCTCAACATCGTGTCCTTTATGCGGTAGAAGGGAACGCCACCGTCGGCTATGAGCTTGAACCGGTAGGCGGGCCTCCCCTTCCACGTCGTAGGACCGGAGCTCATCAGGTACAGCTTACCCGCCTTGAAGGGACCGAACCTGGCTTCAAACACCAGGGTCTCCGGATGCGATAGAAACAGAAATGCGCCCATCATCTCTTACTCTCCTCCTTAACTGTCAGGCATCTCCTACCGCCGCTACTCCACACCACTAAGGAGTCTATGAAATCTCGTGAGTACCGGGTTATGGGGGAGTTCTGGACGTATATGCCGAAGACGTAGCGGGCGTCGCACCCGGAGTAAAATCCTAAGAGGGCGGAGACTCCGAATAGGGTCCCGGTTTTAGCATGTACCATGTCCCTGAAGGTTAAGAGCCTCCTCCGTAGGGTGCCGTTCCCGGGGGAAGGTAGCACCCCTTTCACCAGACTGTCTATTCCTCTGGTCCCGGCACATACCAGATAGACGGCATCCAGTGCCCTTATCAGGTTATAGCGGGACAGTCCGGAGCCGTCAAACACGTAGGCCGTGGTGTCCATTCCCAGCTTTCCCATGAAGTCCCGGAAGTACCTCCCGGCTCTGGTTATACCTCCGGAGTAATGGGCTACCAGCATGTCCATGGCGAAGTTTATACTGTAGGCGAGGGTAGGACGGAGAAGGGCCACGAGAGGCGGGCTGTAAAGGGTATCCACCTCCTTGAAACCGGTTAGGGTGAATCTGTCGCTCTCTCTAACCTCTACTTTGACCCGCTTACCCGCCTTAACTACGGCTCTTCTGACGACGTACTCAACGAAGGTCAGGGGATCGGCGTACCTGTACTTCTTCCGGGGTATGAGGACGAGGGTATCTCCTATGAAGACGGAGTCGGGAGCAAGAGTGGTGTCCAGCGCTATTCCGAGGGCGGTGTCGGGTTTCACTACGCCCCAGTTTATGGAGACGGGGGTTATGGGGGAGACCCTCCGGAACTTTATGTCGTCCCACGCCCATCCGTAGCCGTACCTGTCCCCCCAGTGTGGAAAGGAGATGAGTAAATAGACCGTTCTACCCCTCATACCCTGAACCTTTTCGGAAACTACGGAGTCCAGCTTGCGGAAGGATAGGGTGAAGTCCCCGGTGAAGCGCAGAACGAGGGCGTTCCCCTTTACGGCCACGTACGTCGGTATCCTGTAGTTTGGCCCTAAGGTGTTGAGGAGTATAACCGCCCACATGGACTTGAGGGTGGAGGCGGGGACGACGTACTCGTTCTCATTGCGGAGCCTAACGGGCTCGCATGTCCCCTCCCGGAGCCATACCTCCGAGTAGTAGGAAAGTAGCACCAGCACAGGGTAGTATTTTAAGGCTTAAACGGAGGCTGCTACCCGGAGGATCTCCCGGCTCCTTTCAGAGCGGCGAGAACGTTCCTTCTCATACCCTTCGGCCCGGCCCTCATTATGGGGGTTCCGGCGAACCGCTCTCTGAACTCCTCCTCCCCCATCCTCAGGAAGTCCTCCGCCTCTAAACCTGCGAACCTGTCCTCCTTCGCCCTGAGGTAGGGGTTGGCCATCTCCGGCGTCCTATTACTCCACGGGCAGACGTCCGTACAGACGTCGCATCCGAATATCCACCCGTGGGTCTCCACTCCCTCCGGAAACCTCTCTCCCCTGTACTCTATCGTCCAGTAGGATACGCACCTGTTGGCATCCACGGTCCTGTCTTCAAGGATGGCCCCCGTAGGGCAGGAGCGAACGCAGAGGTCACATCTCCCACACCAGTCGTAGGGAAAGGGGTCGTCCGGCACTAAGAGGAGGTCCGTCAGCACTCCACCCAATAGAACGTTGGGGCCCAGAGTGGGGCTTATCAGCATGGAACTTTTACCGATCCATCCCAGACCGGAGAGGACGGCCAATTCCCGCTCCAGTACGGGGGCGGAGTCCGAAAAGGGGAAGTATCTACCCCCAAAGTTCCCTTTAGCCCACCTTACGAACTTCCTTAAAAGCTTCCTGAATACCCTGTGGTAGTCCCTCCTCGTGGCGTACCTGCTAACCTTTAAGCGGGGATTGACCCTCCTCCTCCCGTAAGTCATGGCCACCACGATGGCCGAGGCCACACCGGGGAGTAGCCGTTCCGGTTCCAGCCTGACTTCGGTGGAGGTCCTCATCCACTCCATACCGGCGAACCTACCCTCCCTTATCCACCGCAGGAACTTTTCCTTCACAGGGGAGGGGGGGAAGTCCGTCAGGGAGGCTATTCCCACGGCATCAAAACCGAGGTCCTTAAGGAAGTACTTTATACGCTCTTCCAAACTCAAGATACGATTCTACGGACAGGCGTTAATTCCCAATTGAAGGCATATCCGAAGGTCGCAGAGATTTTTGCACTCCGGACGCGTCCAGAGCTGAAGGGTAAGAGGGCGGTGGAGGTATCACTCTGGGTACAAAACTCAAGAAAGCGGTACCATATCCGTACAGGTTCGGCCGTCTCCGTACCTCCCACACTCCGTCCCTTTACCAACCGGATGATTCCTATTACAACGGTAAGTTAAACGGGGCCTCTTCTTGGAAGGAACACATCGCTTATTATCGCCGGCCGAAAGACGAAAGCGTATTCCGGGTGATACTACAGTCCCAACCGCACCTACAAAAAAAACTGCGGGGCAGGGACTCGAACCCCGATCACCTGATCCAGAGTCAGGCGTGTTACCGATTACACCACCCCGCAGTGAGGTGTATATTATATAGACGAAGGCCGGTCGGGTGTGGAGGTCAGGAGTAGAAGAGGTCCACCTTCTCCTGCAGGTACTCCATCAGGTACATAGGGTTGGGATCTTCGCCCGTTGCCTTTTTGACCAAGTCTTCGGGAAGGTACAGGGCTCCGTGTGAGTGTATCTTCTCCCTCAACCAGGTGAGTATGCTCGCAAAGTCCCAATCGTAAACGGCGGAGGGCAGGTCCATATCCTCCATTATCCTCGCCCTTATCTGGGCGGCTATGACGTTCCCGAAGGTGTAGGTTGGAAAGTATCCGAAGCTTCCGGAGTACCAGTGAATATCTTGCAGGAACCCTTCCCTGTGGGTGGGTGGTTCTATCCCGAACATCTCCTTGAACCTGGAGTTCCACGCATCCGGCAGGTCCTTAACTTCTATCTTTCCGTTTATGAGGTCTCTCTCTATCTCAAAGCGCAGGATTATGTGCAGGTTGTAGGTGAGCTCGTCGGCCTCTATCCGTATGAAAGACGGTTTCATATCGTTGGCAGCGAACAGGAAGTCCTCAAGACTGTAATCGTACAGGGTGGGTAAGAAGGCCTGAAGGAAGGGGTAAAACCCCATCCAGAACTCCCTGCTCCTTCCCACCACGTTCTCCCAGAATCGGGATTGGGACTCATGAACGGCGAGGGAGGGGGCGTTGCCCACGGGCTCCCCGAACCACTCCTCGGGTAATCCCATGTTGTAGAAGGCGTGTCCCATCTCGTGGAGGGTGGAGAAAATGCCGTCTAAAACGTCGTCCTCCTTGTATCGGGTCGTTATGCGTACGTCCCCGGGTGTTATACGGACGGCGAAGGGGTGGGTCGTCTCGTCCAACCTCCCGGCTTCAAGGTCGTACCCTATCTTCCGCAGCATAAAGATGTGGAACCTCCTCTGGTCTATCACGGGAAACCTGCCCTCTATCCGCTTCGGCACCTTCCCCGACTCCCTCGCGTCCATCACCTTTCGGAGAAGGTCCACGGTCCTGCTCCTGATGTAGGAGAACACCTCCTCCACCCTCTTCGCCCGTAGGCCGGGCTCGTAGTCGTCAAGTAGGGCGTCGTAAGGCTCCGTTTCGTATCCCAGATACTCGGCCATCTCCCTCTTCAACCGGATTATCTCCCCGAGGCCGGGGAGGACGAGGGAGGGGTCGTCCTTCTCTTTGGCTTCCCGCCAGACCACCTCCGTCTCCGTGGTCTTCCTTATAAGGTCAAGCCTGAGGGCAACGGGGACCTTGACGGTACGGTCGTAGGTGCGCCTCAACCAGTACAGGTTCATCGCCTCCCTGCTCCCGGGTGGAAAGTCCCCTCTCTCCGCCTCCTCAAGGAGGGATACGAACTCCCTGGAGGTTATGACGCTGTGGGCGTACTCGGCGATGGCAGCGTACTGCCTCCCCCTGAACTTCGCCGCCTTCTTCGGCATGTACGTCCTCTGGTCCCACACCATCAGGCTCCTGACGGAGGTTATGTAGTGCAGGTTCCGGACCTTCTGGATGAGCTCATCGTAAGCCTTTCTGGGATCCATAAGCACCTATTGTACCGTAGAAAGCCCCCCTACGGAAAGGGGGCGACGGGAGGCGGTACGGTGATAGAATTCAAGGATGCCCTATCGCGTGAAGGTAGTACGGGAGTTCTCTGCTGCGCACTTTCTGAAGAATTACCGCGGTAAGCCCGAACCCCTACACGGGCATAACTACAGGGTGGAGGTGATACTTGAAGGGGACATCGGAGAAGAGGGGTACGTGGTGGATTTCCTTGAGCTTAACTCCTACCTGAAGAGTATCTTACCGGAGCACCGAAATCTGAACGAAGTAATCGGAGAGAACTCAACTACGGAGAGGCTGGCGCGCTGGATATACGAAAGGGTAAAGGAGAGGTTCCCGCAGGTCAGGGAGGTCTGGGTCTGGGAGACGGGGAGGTTCGCCGCCTCTTACTACGAGAGATGAGAGTACTATCAATAGACTACGGTAGGAGGAGGACGGGGTTAGCGATAAGCGACCCGGAGAGGCGTTTCGCCTTCCCCTTAGAGACGGTTGATAGTCGTCGCACGGACCTGAGAGATAGGCTTAGAGAGATATACCGCGAGAGACCCTTTTCAACTGTCGTCATAGGGAGGCCTCCGAGGGAAGAGCTCATCCCGGAGGTTGAGGCCTTAGCCCGGTGGATAAAGGCCAACTTAGGGTGCGAGGTCGTGTTCTGGGACGAGCACTACACCTCCGCCGAGGCGGAGCGGCTGCTGAAAGAGAGTGGAAAGCGTTTAAGCAAGGAGAACAAGCACCTGATAGACGCTTTAGCCGCTTACATCATACTCGCCGAGTACTTAGGGATACCCTACTGACTGCTGTGCCCAATAAAGGTGGATAAAGGGTCATTTAGACATACCCACCCCGCATATCCCGGAAGTGAAAACCCGTTCTGTGCCGTCCCTTTCCAGTCGTATAATTAACGCTTATGTTCGGCCAGATGAAGATGCTGTGGGAGCTTCAGCAGAAGGCTAAGAAATTCCAGAAGGAGCTCAAAAACGCCCGCTTTGAAGAGACGGGGTACAACGGCAACGTTAAGGTGGTTGTGAGCGGCGAGATGAAGCTGGTGGAGGTCAGGATAAACCCCGAAGCTTTGGGGGATGTCAGGTCCGTTGAAAACGCCATAGTGAACGCGGTGAATCGGGCTATGGAAAAGGCCGTTGAGTACCAGAGGGAGAAAACCAAGGAGTTCTTAGCCCAGCTCCCGCCGGAGTACAGGAAGGAGCTTGAAAAATTCCTGTGAAACTCCCGGATTCCTTCAGGAGATTAGTGGCTGCTCTGGACTCCCTTCCGGAGGTGGGTCCCGTTTCGGCTAAGAGGATAGCGGAGAGGCTCGTCTTTGAGAGAGAGAAGAGAGAGAACCTGATTGAGGCTTTAAGAGGACTTGACAGGATAACGCTATGTAGAAGGTGCAGGGTGATAACGGATGAAGAGGTATGTGAGGTGTGTAGGGATGAGAGCAGAGAGCGGAGGATCATGGTAGTTCTCTCACCTTTTGACGTATATCGCGTTGAGGAGAGCGGTAGGTACCACGGAAAGTACTTCGTACTTTACCGCCTCCTCTCCGTAACCGACGGTGTGATGCCCGAGGACCTACCCGTGGAGGAGTTCCAGAAGATGGTAAAGGAGGAAAGGGCAGAGGAGATAATTTTCGCCTTACCCAACGAAGTCAAAGCCCACGTCACGGCCCACTATCTGATTGAAGGGCTTGAGGGAATAAGGATAACGAGGTTGCCTTCCGGGGTCCCACGCGGAGCCTCCGTATCCTCCCTTGACCCCTACACTCTCGCCGAAGCGCTTGAGCATAGGGTACCCTTTGAAGAGGAAGAGAAAGGGGGGGGCTAAGCCCCCCGCCCTTACCTTTACGAGATACCCAGCTTCTTCCGCTTCTCGCGGATCATCTTGAGCTGGTTCTCCATCTGGGGCATCATCTTGGAGAAGTCTTCGGAGGTGTAGCTTATTGACTTTCCGAAGGCCTTCAGGAAGAGGAAGAGGAAGCCCAAAGCCCTCTGCACGTCCGGATCCCCCAACATCCGCATAAGACCCATCAATCCCACCCGGGGCGGGTTCTGGAAGGTCTCCGGGGTCATCTCTTCGTTCAGAGCCTTGGCGAAGTTGTTGAACATCACCGACAGCATGGTGGGGTTGAGCATCTCAAGGACGTGGAGTACGAAGGAGACGTTGGAGCCTATCGTGAGGATACGGGGGTCCGTAAGGTAGGAGAGGGAATCCGGTACGAGGTCCACCACCTCCTCCGCCAGGTCTATCAGCCCCGCCTCGTTCGCCTTCTGGAGGAGCTCCAGAAGCTTCTCTATGCTCTCCTGCACCCTTTCATCTTTGCTCATAGTTGTCATCTTTCACCTCCTTACTTGGTAAGATAGAAACCGAACCACATCGCCTCAAAGGCCATCTTCACCAGCCTTATCTCTTTACCGCGGCCGAGAACCCCGCAGCTCGGCGGCCCGGATACGTCCTTGTAGAATTGGGAGAACTCGCACATGGGTAGTACGGCGTCGTCTCCGAAGTCCATTATACACATGGCGACGGGGCTGAAGGAGTCCCCTATATAGGCTCCTTTCACGTCCGCTGCTATCTCGTTGGCTATGAACTCAGCCTGAAAGTGGGCCACCACGCCAGCCGGAGGAAGGTTCAGGGCGGCGTTGGCCACGTCCCCTATGACGAACACCTCGGGGAACTTCTTGGAGCGGAAGGTCTCCGGGTCCACTATGGGGAGGCCCTGCGGGCCCGCGAGCTCGCTGTTGGCGACGACGGGATTGGGTTTGTGAGGGGGTACGAGGAGGAGGAGGTCGTAGGGTATCTCCCTTCCGTCCTTGGAGACAACCTTCTTGGAGTCCTTATCCACGCGGGTTATCTCAAAGTTCCCGACGAAATTCACCCCCTTGTTGTCCAGGATCTCCTGTATGACCCCCATTATGGCCGGTCCCATGTTGGAGAGAGGGCCGGGGGTAACGTTGAAGACTGTTATGTTGGTCTTATCGCGCAGGCCCCTCGCCCTCAGGGTGAAATCCAGCTGCCCGGCCACCTCGTAGGGAGCGGGAGGACAGCGGTAGTACATGCCGGACACCCCGATAACTATGTTCCCGCCCTTGAAGTTCTTTATAGCCTCGCGGAAACGTAGGGCCCCTTTCAGGGACCACGTATGGTGGGCGTCCTCGTATCCGGGTAGGGCGTCGGGGTCAAGGGTGGCACCCAGGGAGACGATGAGGAAGTCGTAGTCGTACTCCCCGTTCTTGGTCTTCACCTTCTTCTTAGAGGGTAGGATCTGGGTTATCTCGTCGTTCACGAACTTCACACCCTTCTTCTCAAGGAGTTTGAGGGGTCGACGTATATCGTCCGGCTCCTTGAAGTTCAACCCCACCCACGGGTAGCTGGGCATGAACTCGTGGTAGGGGTTCTTGTCTATCAGGGTTATGTCTGCCTGCTCCCCGTACTTAAAGACTCTGGCCAGCTTGTTGGCCGCCACCAGTCCCCCGCTTCCACCACCAAGTATGAGTATCTTAGGTTTTCCTTTCATGGTACCAGAATTCTATATGGGGGAAGGGGTGGGGAAGTTCAGATTTTTCGGAAAATGGTTTTTCACATGAGAACGGTTTGCAGATGTTACCCTTCAATACCCCTTACCCTTCAAAACCACCAAAATCGTTTTGAAAATTATGACCATATCAAGCCAGAAGGACCAATTTACAACGTAAAGGGTATCAAGGAGCATCCTTACCTTGTACCCTACCTCGTTCCTACCGCTTACCTGCCATAGCCCGGTTATACCGGGGCGTACGCTTAAGATTATCTTGGCGTACTCTTGAATATGCTTTAACTCGGACGGTATGTAAGGGCGCGGCCCTACAACGCTCATATCCCCCTTGAGGACGTTGAAGAACTGGGGAAGCTCGTCCAAGGAGGTCTTTCGGAGCCACTTCCCCACCCGGGTCACTCTCGGATCGTTCTTCAGCTTCCAGTAGGTCTCCCACTCCCTTCGGGCTTCGGGGTCGCTCTCAAGTATATCCTTCAACCTCTCTTCGGCATCCACGTACATCGTGCGGAACTTGTAGGATACGAAGTGCCTCCCTCCCTTCCCCACCCGTACCTGACGGAATATCACCGGCCCCTCCGAGTCCAGCTTGATCAGGATGGCAATTACTAAGAGTAAGGGAGAGAGCAAGATCAGGACGAGTAGGGAGAAGATTACGTCAAAGGTGCGCTTTATAGTCCCCCACAGGAGGGACCTCCTCTGCGAGAAAGTCTCAAATACGGGGAGGTTCTGGGTTATGGAGAAGTGTAGGATCTGGTTGGCCAGAGGTATGCCGGAGATCTCCGGGACGTAGAAGACCTTCTTGAAGTGTATGGAGAAGTGGGCCAGCTCGTCGTAGAACTCGTGCAGGAAGGGTATGCGGGTCAGGACGACGTTCTCAACCTTACCGATCCAGTCCTTCACCTCCTCCAGTTTGACTATGGCAACGGGTCTGTAGGCCAGATACCACTCCTTCTCAAAGAAGTTTTTGACCTTATTACACTCCGGTCCCTCAACTATTATGATGTCCTCCTTCAGGTAGCCGTTAAGGAGCCGTTTGGAGAGCCAACGGAAGGCCGGGACGAGCACGAAGGCGAAGGCTATGCTCATACCGATGAAAAGCCGGGAGTAGTCGGGGTCGGTACGGGTCATGGCGAAGAAACCGAAGACGAGTATGAGGGTCAGGAATAGGGCTTCAAGGACCTCACGGGTCTCCTCGTAGAAGAGCCTCCTTTGTGAGTACAGCCTTTTAAAGGCGAAAGCGGCTATGAGTATCACGAATATAACCAGGAACTCCCGCCATCGGTTGGGAAACTCCTGAGAGTACCTGCCACGGAACTTTAAAAGGAAGGCTGTGGCCGAGGAGAGCATTACGGCGACCAGATCGGTCAGGAACATCACGACGCTGTACCTCATCTTGGGCTATTTCGCTGGGTATTTTACTCCAGAAGGCCTCCCGGATACCACAGGGGTACGGGCATCCTTACATATAAAAACATAAGCATACTTTTATATTTCCCCCTTATAATACCGGAACCATGAGAAAAAGGGTGGTGCTCTTCCTCGTTCTGGCCTTCGCCTACAGCTGGGCGATGGCGTCCGTACTGTACATCTTCCCGCTTCCCCCGTACTCCCTGATGCTCGTCTCTACGGCTTACATGTTCGGTCCCGCCCTCTCCATCCTGACCCTGAAGCTTTTACGTTACCCCCTGCCGGATTTAGGACTCCGCTTCGCACCCAACGGTTGGTGGCTGGTGGCGTGGCTCCTTCCACCCTTTATCGTCCTCCTGACCTTCTTAGCTGACCTCCTGATGCCCGGCGTACGTTTCTCCCCTAACGGGGAGGCCCTGCTGCACAGGTTGAGCCACCTCGTATCCCCTCAGGATATGGACAGCGTAAGGGAAGCCCTCGGCACCATGACCGTGCCGATGATCGTAGCCATGTTCATATACGGGATGGTGGCCGGTATAACCATAAACGCCCTCGTAGCTCTGGGCGAGGAGGTAGGCTGGAGGGGTTTCCTGTACTCCGAGCTCAGGAAGTGGGGTTTCTGGAGGATGTCTTACGCCGTCGGAGTGGTCTGGGGGATCTGGCACGCCCCCATAATACTCAAAGGACACAACTACCCACTCCATCCCGTTGCCGGCGTTTTCATGATGGTCCTCTTCACCACCCTATTGAGCCCGTTGCTGTTCCACGTGAGGGAAAAGGCGGGTTCCACCATCGCCCCGGCCATCTTTCACGGTACCGTAAACGCCGTGGCCGGCCTTGACCTCCTGTTCCTGAGTGGAGGGGACGACCTCACGGTGGGGCTCACCGGACTTAGCGGGATCATCGTCCTGGCCGCCCTGAACCTTATCCTTTACCTTTTGAGGAAGCATGCTTAAAGAGGTGTTCTCCGCCCTCTCCGACCCCGTACGCCTGAAGATCGTGGAGATACTGAAAGAAGGGGACCTCACCCAGAAGGAGTTAAGGGAGAGGATCGGAATATCCCAACCCTCCCTGTCCTATCACATGGACCGCCTCACCCGTGCGGGCATCGTTATAGCGGTAAGGAGGGGAAGGAACGTGATGTATTCGCTGGATATGGGGGTTCTTGAGATGGCGATAGAGTTTCTTATGAGGTTGAAAGGAGGCAAGAAGAATGCTTAGGAAGATGTCTTTAGTCTTTATGGCGGTTTCGCTGCTCTTAACCTTATACGCCGTGACCGTTCTACCGTCTGTCGTACCAACCCACTTCAACTTAAGGGGCGAGCCGGACGCTTACGGTAGCAAATTCCTCCTTCTGATGCTTCCGATAGTTATGGTGGGAGTTTATCTCCTGATGACCTACCTACCCAAGCTTGACCCCTACGCCCAGAAGGTAAGGGAGAGGATGGAAACGGTGCGTACGGTCAGGGACCTGACAGTTATCTCCTTCGCCCTCCTCAACGCTGTGATAGTGCTGGCTACCTTCCGGGGTAGGCTGGAGGTGACCCATATAGGTCTCGTCGTCGCCCTCCTAATGGTCCTCTTAGGAAACTACCTGCCCAGACTACCCCACAACTGGTTTGTCGGGGTGCGAACGCCCTGGACACTGGCGTCGGAGAAGGTCTGGAGGAGGACCCACAGGGTCTTAGGCGTCCTCTTCGTCCTCTACGGCCTCTCCGTTGGCGTCTCCTCCTTCCTGTCCCCCGTGATCATGGTGGGCGTGATAGTGGGTGGTGCCCTCCTTATAACGGTGGGGTCGGTCATATACTCCTACGTTCTGTTTAAGAGGGAGGAGGGATGATCAGACGTTCATACGCCTCTCTATCACCCTCTCAACGTACTCGCGCACGTCCTCCAGTCCTATCCTGCCTAAGGCCGGCTCAAAGAAGCCGAACACTATGAGCTTCTGCGCCTCCGTCCGGCTCAACCCCCGGCTCATCAGGTAGAAGATCTCCTCCTCGTCTATCGGGCCTACTGTAGCACCGTGGGTGGCCCTGACCTCATCCGTCATGATCTCAAGGCCCGGTATGGAGTCGGCACGGGCCCCGCTGTTGAGCAGTAGGGTGTGCTCCGACAGGTAGGCGTCGGCGTGTTGTGCCTCGTGCTGTACGTCTATCATCCCGTACAGGACGGCCCTCGCCGTGTCTTTGAGTACGGCCCTGACGGTGGATTCCCCCTTGGTCATCGGGGCCGTGAAGTTGAGGTAGGTGGTCAGGTCGTAGTGCTGGGAGTCGTACCCGAAGAGGACCTGAACGTCCTCAACGTTCGCTTCGGGGCCTACAGGAGTCACCTTGTGCTTCCCCATAACGAACTTCCCGCCGAACCACGCCCCCACCAGCTTCCCGGTACCCCTACCGGAGACAACCATCCCCCTATCCACGAAGAGGACGCTGTCGTCCTCCATGTTCTCAACCACGCTCAGGGTCAGATTGGCATCCTCGGATACCTTCGCTTCAACCACCTCGGTGTATAGGCCACGGCCAGCGACTTCAAGGACGACGTCCATACTGCTTCCCGGGGCCATCTCCACACGGAGGTGGAAGTGCTCCCGCCCCTCAACGGAAACCCTTATACGGGCTGGTCTGTCGGCCTTCAACCCCTCGGGTACCTTAAGGATTATGGGGGTGGAGAGGTTCATGTAGTGGAAAGCCACGAACTTCCAGGACTCCGGAGGTACCACGTCCCCTACGGGACCATCCTCAAGGACCTCAACCCCTTTGGGTACGTCTATCTCTATGTGGGCTTTCGTCTCATCGGAATAGGTGTACCCGTTCCACCAGGTCATGGTGGTGTATTTGCTGGAGGGTAGCGGTAGCTCCTCGTAGAGCCTCCTCGCTCTCTCGCGCACATCCGAAACGGCGACCATAGACGGCTATTATAGGGGTGAAACTTGACCTGTTATGTCAGGATTATGGGGGCGTTTTCAGAAGGGGGTCCTACCGATACCAACGACGCCGAAGGGGAGACCCGATGGGGGTCGTTCTATCTCACCACCACCTTCTTAACGTGTCCGTCCCTGTACTTCAGAAAATAGACCCCGGGTTTGAGGTTAGGAAGCCGTCCGTTTGACCATCTGCCTGCCATCACCTGTCTGCCCGAGACGTCGTAGATGGCCATCACTTCGGACGGAGTTCCCTTGTTTTCAGCGGTACCCAGAGATTGGGTATCGCCTCCACCTCCGCCTCCACCCCCGCCACACCAGGGGTTCCCACCATCGGTGCATCCGCACGAGCAGAACCAACACGTACAGCTACCGTTTGAACACGATGCCGTACACTTAAGGGACGCAAACAGACCGTTGCCTTCCAGGAGGTTGTCAAGTCTGGCGAGTATCCCGTCAAGGGCCTCTATCTCCCTCTGGAACTCGGCCAGCTTAAGCTCCCGCTCTTCGGGGGTCATCTGTGGGGCGTTGGAGCGAAGCTGTTGCGCCTCCTCGCTGAGTCTCGCCATCCTCTCTCTAACTTCACACACCTCCGGCAGCTCCCCACACGTCGCCGAAAAGGAGAGGAACATAAATAGCATATCCACCTCCTTTTCCCCCTTTTCCTTCACTTCTACCGGGTAAAGGGGTTAAATCCCGGTAAAAGGGG